>JBKJIY010000033.1:0-43761 GCA_046598315.1 Gemmatimonadaceae bacterium | reverse complement strand
GCCCGCGCGCCCGTCCGATTCGCGCCAATGAGCGGAGCGAATCTCCCGCGACGCCTGTTCCCGCGCCACTCAGCGTGCGCCCGAATCGCTGTTCCGCCAGCGCGAACAGCTGTGCGGGCGTCTGCTCCGGACCCAGATCGATCGCCGCCGAGCAGAATCCCTCGCCGAGCAGGATGAGCGAGTAGCCGGAGAAGGCGTTCATGCGCGCGATCAGGTCCTGGCGTCCGTCCACCTGCTGGTCGGTCCAGCTCTCGAGCAGCTTGATGGCGTTGTCGGCCTGGAAGCGCGCGGTCGCCACGGGGGTGTACACCCCGCCGAAGCCGCCGCACAACCCGGTGGAGTAGAGGGCGGTCTGCGGAAAGTTGGTGCGGCGGTCGAGGTCCCAGATCGCGGCGTTGGCCTGGGAGTCGGAGAACTCGTCGCTCACCGTGCCCATCACCGCGATGTAGCTGGCGAAGGCGCACTCGAAGTCACCGACGGCGCCGGCAACGATCACCGGGGCATTCGTCGGCTGCGTAAGACCGGACTCCTCGATGAGCTGCGGCGCGGTGGCCTTGAGGATCTCGCGGCAGCCGGCCAGCGCGAACACGAGCGCCGCGGCGGCGGCGGAGCGATAGACGAGGCGGATCGGCATATGAACGGTCATGGTGGCCGCCGGTCAGAAGGTGAGATTGAGCGAGACGAGCGCCTGGCGAAGCGGCGGCACCTGCGCCTGCTCCGTTCTGGCGAACTGCTCCACCGTGAAGAACGACTCCGGATCCACGCCGGTCCACCCGGTCCAGGTGTGCAGGTTCCGACCGGAGAAGGTGAGGGTCGCGCTGCTGGCGCCGGCGCGCCGCGTCAGCATCTGCGGCAGGATGACCGCCAGCGACAGTTCGCGCAGCTTGGCGAAGCTCGCGTCGGCGTAGACGAAGTTGCGCAGCAGGTTGGGCGAATCGTATTGCGCGATCAGCACGGGATCGTACTTGAGCGGATCGAGGGTCTCCTCGCAGAGGCGGAACACCTGGCACTTCGCGCGGATGTTGTTGTTCAGTTGGGTGTGTCCGCGCTTCCAGTCCACGAGGCCATACAATCTGACGCGCTGCCCGATCGACGCGGTCGAGGAGAACGATCCCTCGCTGGACGGATCGCTGCGCCCGTAGAACACGCGCGGGGCGATGACGCCGCCGCTGGCGTTGAGGCACGGCGTGATGCCCCCCTTGGCGTCGTCGCACATCGCGTTCTTCGTGGTGCCGTTGGCATTGAACTCGGCGCTCACGATGCGGTAGTCGAAGTACGACCCCACGGGATGGCCGACCTGCTGCCGGATGTTGCCGGACCCGATGAACTTGGGTCCACCGAGATCCTTGATCTCGCTGCCATTGCGCGAGATGTTGACGTTGACGTCGAGCGCGAAGTCGTTGCGACGCAGCACGGTGCCGTGCGTGGAGAGCTCGGCGCCGCGCGTGGAGAGCTCGCCGATGTTCGTGAAGCGGGTGCCGGCGAAGCCGGACGAGGGCGCCACGGTGGCGGCGAGAATGGCATCGACGGTCGTGCGCCGATACAGGTTGAACTCCACGCCGAACCGGTCGTCGAGCACCGAGGCGTCGAAGCCCACCTCGGTCTCCTTGCCGCGCTCGGGGCGAAGATCGGAATTGCCGATGGAGTTGGGCGACACCCCAGATCCGCCACTCCCCACGGTGATCGCCGAGAAGGTGCGCAGCGCGGAGAACGTGGCGGGCTGCTGGCCGGTCTCGCCGTAGGCGGCGCGCAGCTTGAACTGACTGATGGCTGGAAAGCGCCACCAGGGCTCCTCGCTCGCGACCCAGGCGGCCGACAGCTTGGGATACTTGACCCAGGAGAAGTTCTCGCCGAACGCGCTGTTGTTGTCCACGCGCAGCGCCGCCGTGAGGTAGATGCGGTCGCGGAAGGCGAACTGCTCCTGGCCGTAGAACCCGAGCGTCGTGTTCGTGAGGAAGGCCTCGCCGCCGAAGGTGGTGGCCGCGGCATCCACCTGCGTGAGCCCCGACGTGGGGAATCCCTCGCCGCGCGCGAGCAGTTGATACGTGTTGCGACGGAAGAACTGCGCGCCCCCCGAGGTGCTCGCCACGATACTGCGCGGCAGACGAGCCTTGATCGTGGCCGCGTAGTCCACACTGGCCACGCTCAGCTCTCGGCGGCGCGTCGTCTTGCCGCCGTTCTGGTCCACCGGATTGCCGAAGAACTGGCGCAGCTCGGGCCCCATGCGCTGCGTGATGCCCGTGTTGTCCTCACCCGTGTCGTCGTACCCCGCCGTGAGGCGCTGATTGAACCATTCGCCGCCGCGATGCGCGATGGTGATGCTGCTCGTGGTGCGCGCGACGCGCTGAAAGTTCTCGAACGCGTTCCAGAACGCCTCGGGGGGAGCGGAGAAGAAACCGCGGCGCAACGTTTCCGACGCGTTGCGCGGGGCCTGGCCGAAGAAGGCGCTGAACCACATGCCACCGCCGGCCTCGAGCGGCAGACGGTTCTTGGACTGCGTGAGGCCCACCGAGGTGCTCACGTCGAGGCTGGGCGTCACGGCGAGCGAGATGTTGGCCCGGCCGTTGTAGCGCCACAGATCGTTCGTGGGCTCGATGCCCTCGCTGTTCTCGTAGCCACTGCTCAGATGATAGCGGACGATGGGAAGTCCGCCGGACAGGGCGAGATTGTACGCCTGGCTGGGACCATGCTTGAACAGCGGCGTGCCGCGCGCCTCCTCCTGCTCCACGGCGCTCCACTGCTGAATGGCGTTGGTGGTGGGATTGCGATTGAAGTTGTAGCCGATCCGCTCCTGCGCATCGTTGAACCAGGCGGTGCCACGACGGAAATCGGCCGAGAAGACGTTGCGGCCGGCGCGGCCGCGCTTGGTGATGATCTGGATGACGCCGTTGTTGGCCTCGGTGCCGTACAGCGTCGCGGCCGCAGGCCCCTTCACCACCTCCACGCTCTCGATGTCGTCCGGATTCAGATCGTTCAACCGGGACACCACCGCGGAGCCGAAGAACTGCGTGGTGGGACCGGTCGAGACGTCGCTCGCCATGCGCACCCCATCCACATAGATGAGGGGTTGGTCGCTCAGCGAGAGGCTGGAGGAGCCGCGGATTCGGAATCGCGGCCCACTCCCGATCGCTCCGCTGCCGGCCACCATCACGACCCCCGGCGCTCGGCCGTTGATGAGACTGGAGATGTTCTGCGCCGGCGCGATCTGCTGCACCGACGCAGCATTGATCTTGGTGACCGAGTTGCCCAGCGACCGTCGCTCCACCGGCTCCGCCGTGCCGGTGATCACGACCTCGTCGAGGACGCGTGTCGCTTCCGTGAGGGTGAGGCGCAGATCGGTGCGTCCGACGGTCACGGCCTCGGAGATGCTCCGGTACCCGAAGCGGCGCACCGTGAGCGTCGCGCGGGGGCCGGGCACGTCGGGGAGCCGGAATCGGCCATCAGCGGCCGTCGTCGTTCCGATGCCCGCGCCCGTGACCCCCACCTGCGCGTTGGCGACGGGCGCTCCCGACTGCGCGTTCACCACCACGCCCGCCACGGGTCCGCGCTGAACTGCGCCCTGCGCATCGGCCCGCAATGCAGGCGTGGTCGCCAGCGCCAGGGCCGCGCCGCTCCATGCGCCCATGCGCGCGAGCTTGTGGGTGAATCGGCTCCCTCGTGACGTGAGCATGAATCGCCTCCGGTGGTCGGGCAGACCTGATGGGTGGACTGAGCGGGGAGCAACGCTGGCGCGAGCGGCTGGCGGGCTGTACTCTTTCGTTGTTTCAGAGATTGTTCTCAGCATTAAATGCAATAAGTTTCCGGCGTACGCAAGAGCTTGGTGTTCATCCCTCCCCCGCCCGGCGGATCACATGAACGGACGCTGCATGACGGTGATGTTCACGGGCCGTCGGACTCACGCTCGTCGAGCGATCGTGCGGCTGTCCAAGCTCGCGCTCCTTGCGTTCGCGGGAGCCGGGCGGCTCGACGCACAGCAGTCCGCGCCGCGCCCCCGCCTACCCGCCGAGACCCGTGCGGCACTTCGAGCCGAGATCCGACGCCTCATCGACTCGGCAACGGTGCCATCCGTGGCCCTGGCCGTCGCCCATGATGGACGGGTGATCTGGGAGGAAGGCTTCGGCTTCGCCGACCTCGAGGGACGCGTGCCCGCGACGCCGAGCACCCTCTACTCACTGACGTCCATTTCCAAGCCGATGACGGCGACGGCGCTCATGCAGCTGGTATATGGGCTGGGCTGGGCGATCGACAATACGCTCGGCGCGCGCCGCGTTCGCCACACCGGGGGGATGCCGGGCGTCGCCACGGTACTCGCGCTCTATCCGGCGCACCAGTTGGCGATCGTCGTGCTGTCCAACCAGAGCTCGGGGCTCCCAGGCAGGATTGCGGCGGAGATTGCGGCGGCGCTTCTTCCCTCGCCCATCGGGGTCGCGATGGCAGGTCGGCGCGCGGCGCCACCAAGGCCGCCGGTCGCGTTCATGGCTCCGCCAGGTCTGCCGGGAGAGTGGCGTGGGACCGTGCGCTCCTACGATGGAACCGTGCCCATCGTGCTGCGCGTCGATTCGGGCGAGGTGCGGGTGAAGCTGGGCGACCGCGGCGCGCTCTGGACGCTCCTGAACGACGCGACCATGCGCGGACAGGAGCTGAGCGGGCGATTCGTGGGCACCATTCCAACGGAGGACGCGCGGCGAGTGGCGCATGTGATCGCGCTGCAACTGGACATTCGCGACGACATGATGCGCGGATGGGCGGCAGCGTCGGCGACGACGGAGACCAACGACTACTCGCTCTCGTCGTATGCCGAGCTCGCTCGCTTCACTTCCGTGGCGGGGACGGGAGCGCGGCCGTGAGCATGTCAGCCGCGGCGGCACCGCGCCGGGAGTTCGTGGCCGAGGCGTACGAGCGGCTGCGCGATCTCATCGTGCAGGGGAAGCTCGGGCCGGGTGTCCGCCTGATCGAGACGGAGCTGTCGGAACGGCTCGGCATGAGCCGCACGCCGCTCCGCACGGCGCTCTACCTCCTCCATCAGGAGGGCTACGTGGAGGCCGCGGGTGAGGGTCGTCAGTCGCGGCTGTCCGTCGCCCCTCTCACTCAGGAGGACGCCACGGAGCTCTTCGACATCGTGGGCGAGATCGAAGGGCTGGCGGCACGGCGCGCCGCCGCGCTCACGCCGGCGAAGCGAACGTCACTCGTGATGGAGCTTCGCGGGCTCAACGATGCCATGCGGGCGGCTGCGGACGCCACGCCGCCCAGTCCGAGCGAGACGATCCGGCTGGACGGCGAATTCCATCGCGCCTACGTGGAAGCCGCCGCTGGCCGGCGGCTGCTTGGCTTCTTCCGGTCGGTGAAGCCACATGCCGACCGCTTCATCTACCTCTATCACACCACACTCACCACCGAGCTCCAGGTCTCCACACGAGAGCACGACGTGATCATCGACGCCATTTCGCGCGGAGACTCGGCGGCCGCGCTGGGCGCCGTGCAGATGAACTGGCGCAATGCCGCCGAGCGTCTCGCCAAGTCGATCACGGCACTCGGAGAGCGCGGGGTGTGGTGAGTCTCGACGCCACGTCCGCGGCGGCGGCGCCGGCCATCGAGGAGCCGAACTCCGATGGCCAAGGCCGCGGTGGAGATGGGATGTTGGAGCAGCCGCTGGGTCGGAACGACCTCGTGCAGCACGCCGAGTTTCAGCGCCGGCTCGCGACTCCGCTCTGTCTCGACGAATCGACTTCCGTCTGCCGGGCGATCTCTCGCCGAGCGCGCGGTACTGGGATCGCGACGTCGTCACCCCGGAGTGGACGATGGACGGCGAGGGCATGGTGGCGCTGCCGCTCGAGCACCCTGGTATCGGCGTGCTCGTGGACGCCGCCCGCATCGACGATCTCACACGGCGACAGGAAGTGCTCGCGTCGCAATGACCCATCCTCTCCGAGGTTACTCATGAAGGTCTCGCTGCCGCTCTGTTCGCTGCCTGTCCCGATCAGCGCCGTCATCGGACGAGCGGTTCAGGCGCTGCTGCTCGCCATGGCGCTGGCGGAGCCAGCACTCGCGCAGAATCCCGTGCCGGTGACCGACGCCGGCCTGAAGCGCCTGGAGGCGCAGATCGCCGATCTCGCCAGGGTGTCGGGGGGAAGCGTCGGCGCAGCGATCGTGCATCTGGAGAGCGGCCGCGCCGTGTACCTCAACCGTGCAACCGGCTTTCCCATGGCGAGCACCGTCAAGGTACCGATTGCCGTGCGGCTGCTCACCCAGGTGGACCAAAAAGAGCTGCGCCTCGACAGCATGATCACTGTCCGACCCGGCGATCTGCACCCCGGAAGTGGCACGCTCACCGAACTGTTCAACCAGCCCGGCGTGGTGCTGTCGGTGCGCAACCTGATGGAGCTGATGCTGCGCATCAGCGACAACTCCGCCACCGACATCCTGCTGCGCACCGCCGGCGGGGGGGCGGCCGTCAACGAGCGGCTGGCCGCGCTCGGCATCGCCGGTATCCGTGCCGACCGCCCCACGGTGCGATTGATCGCGGACTACATCGGCGTGCGCGATCTGCGCAGCGACGACCTCGGGATCACCGAGTTCGGCCGGCTCTCCGCCGCGGTCGGCGACAGCGCCCGGCGCGTGGCCCTCGCGTCGTTCGACGCCGATCCGCGCGACACCGCGACGCCGGAAGGGATGGCGCGGCTGCTCGAGTTGATCTGGCGCCGTCGGGCGGTCAGTCAGGCGAGCGGCGATCTGCTCCTCGACATCATGTACCGATGCATCACCGGCGCCGATCGTATCAAGGGGATGCTGCCGCCGGACACACGCGTGGCGCACAAGACCGGCTCGCTCGCGCCCAGCGCGCATCTGCGGGGCGGACGCACCGTGAACGACGTGGGGATCATCGACCTGCCAAATGGCGCGGGGCATCTGGTGACCGTGGTGTTCGTGAAGAACGCCGATGACGCGGTGAAGGGCGAGCGCGCCATCGCGCACATCGCGCGCGCGGCCTACGACTACTTCGCGGTGACCGCGCCTGGACAGGCGGGTCGTTGATCGAGCGTCTCTCGGGACTCTTCTCGGACGCGACGCGCGAGAAGCTCGTCGCCCTGCGCCGCGATCTGCATCGACATCCCGAGCTGTCCTTCGCGGAGTCGCGCACGGCCGCCGTACTCGAGCAGGCGCTCGCCTCGTTGCACCCGGCGAGCGTACGGCGCGTGGCCGGCACCGGCGTCGTGGCGCGCATTCGCGGTCGCCGCGCTGACGCGCCGGTGGTCGCGGTGCGCGGGGACATCGACGCGCTGCCGATTCAGGAGGCCACGGGTCTCCCGTACTCCTCCATCCACCCGGGCGTGATGCACGCCTGCGGGCACGACGTGCACGCGACCTGGGCGGTGGGTGCGGCGCACCTGCTCGCCGAGCATCCCGCCGAGGGCGACGTGCTCGTCGTGCTGCAGCCCGCGGAGGAGACCGGCGAGGGGGCGGCAGCCATGCTGGCGAGCGGTGCCCTCGACGATGTGGCGGCGATCTTCGGCGCGCACGTGGATCGCCGCTTCGTCGTGGGGCAGGTGGTCGCGCAACCGGGTGCGCTCGCGGCGTCCGCCGACACGTTCCAGATCGCGCTCGCTGGACGGGGCGCGCATGGTGCGCGTCCGCACGAGGCGGCCGATCCAGTGGTCTGCGCAGCCGCCATCATCTCCGCGCTGCAGACCATCGTGGCGCGGCGGGTGAACCCAGCCACGCCAGCCGTCGTCACCGTGGCGAGCGTGCACGCGGGACAGGCGCTCAACGTCATTCCGGACCACGCCACGCTGGGCGGTACCCTCCGCGCCGTGGATCCCGACACGCGCGCACTACTCGGCACAGCGCTGCGCCAGCTCGCCGAAGGCATCGCTGCGGCGCATGGGCTCGTGGCCGAGGTCACGTTCACCCTCGGTCCGCCGCCGATCGTGAATCCCGAGCGTCCGGCGGCCTGGGCGCGGCAAGCGGTGGAATCGCTGCTCGGTGCCCACGCCGTGGTGCCGCTCGGCATCACCAACATGGCCGGCGAGGACTTCGCCTATTACATGGAGCGCATGCCCGGCTGTTTCCTGCGCGTGGGCGCGCGGATGCAGGACGAGCCCGTGATCCCGGCGCATACGTCGCAGTTCCACGCGGCGGAGGAGAGCGTGTTCGTGGGCGCGGCGGTACTCGCGGAAACGGCGCGCGTGGCGTCGGCGTCGTTGGCGCGCGGCGAGCCTCTCCCGCCATAGTACGCCCGATCCTGGCTGCTGATCGTTGCCCCTCCCCCTGCCGAGGACGACATGGAACAACCCGCCACTCGCACGCTCGACCGCACGCTCGGCTTCACCGATCTCGTCCTGATCGTCATCGGCACGGTCATCGGTTCCGGAATATTCATCGTGCCTGCCGCAGTGCTCACCCAGTCCGAGGGCGCGCTGGGCACCGCGATGCTGGTGTGGCTCGTCGCCGGCGTGCTGTCGCTGCTCGGCGCACTCACCTATGGCGAGCTGGGTGCGGCGAATCCGGATGCGGGCGGACTGTACGTCTACATCCGTGACGCGTTCGGGCCGCTCCCCGCTTTCCTGTACGGATGGACGACATTCTTCGTCATCAGCACCGGCTCGGTGGCCACGCTGGCGGTGGCGTTCACCGGCTATCTGGGCCAGTTCACGGAGGTCTCGCCGCTCATGGCGAAAGTCATCGCCGTGCTGGTGATCCTCGTGATCGCGACGGTGAACGTTCTGGGTACGCGCAAGGGCGCGAACGTCCAGAACTGGAGCACCGGACTGAAGACGCTCGCCATCGTGGGCATGAGCATCGCCCTGCTTGCGCGCGGGAGCGGATTCTCGGGAGATCTGCAGGTGTGGCCCGCCGAGTTCACGCCGGGCCTGCTCTCCGGGGTCGGCCTGGCGATGATCGGCGTGCTGTGGGCGTACGAAGGGTGGCAGTACGTCACGTTCTCCGCCGGGGAGGCGCGGGATCCGCAGCGCACCTTTCCGCGCGCGCTCGTCATCGGCACGAGCCTCCTCATCGGCATCTATCTTCTCGCGAACTTCGCCTACGTCGCCGCGCTCGGACCCGCTGGCGTGATGGCGAGCAAGCGGGTTGCGGCGGACTCGGTCACGGCACTCTTTGGCGCCGCCGCCGGAAAGCTGATCGCCGCGGTGATCCTGGTATCGATGTTCAGCGCGGCCAACGGCATCATCCTCACCGCACCGCGTCTGTTCTTCTCCATGGCGCGCGACGGCGTGTTCTTCCAGAAGCTCGCCGAGGTCCATCCGCGATTCCGCACGCCCGCGTTCGCGATCATCGCTGGCTCCGCATGGTCTGCGTTGCTCGCGGCGTCGGGCACGTTCGAGCAACTGCTGACGTACGTCGTCTTCTCGGGCTGGATCTTCTACGGCCTCGGCGCGATGAGCATCTTCGTCTATCGGCGTCGCGCACCGGACATGCCGCGGCCCTTCCGGGTGCCGGGCTATCCCCTGACGCCGATCCTGTTCGTCGCCGCGTCGGCGGCGATCGTGCTCAACACCCTGTTCACGCAGCCAGGCCGAGCGCTGGTCGGACTCGCCGTCGTGTTCGCCGGCGTGCCCGCGTATCTCGTGTGGCGTCGGCGACGATCCACTTCCGCTGCCGGTGCCGCGCCATGAAGGCACACCGTGAACGCCCACCAGAGACCGGATCGATGACAGGACGCTGGGCGCGCCGCGCCTCAGTCGCTCTGTTGGTGCTCGTGGCGACGGCGTGTGCCAGTGGGCGAGCCCAGCTTCCGTCGCCGCCGACCCCCGCCAGTGTGGACACGGCATACGACGTCGTCATCCGGAACGGCCGCGTGCTCGACGGCGCCGGCAATCCGTGGATTCGCGCCGACGTCGGAATTCGGAACGGACGCTTCGTGCGCATCGGCGTGGTGCGGGATCGCGGGCGCACCGAGATCGACGCGCGTGACCGCTACGTGTCGCCCGGGTGGATCGACATGATGGACCAGTCGGGCAGCGTGCTGCCGCGCAATCCCCTCGCCGAGAACAAGCTCAGAATGGGCGTGACGACGGCGATCGGGGGTGAAGGGGGGACGCCGGTGCCCGCGGGGCAGGTCGCTGCGTACTTCGACGGACTGGAGCGGCAGGGCATCAGCATCAACTTCGGCAGCTACTTCAGCCAGACGCAGACGCGCGTGCCTGTCCTCGGCATGTCGGCGCGCGCGCCGACGGCCGCGGAGCTCGTGCGGATGCGGGCCATCATGGATACCGCGATGCGCGCCGGCGCGATGGGCATGACGACGGCGCTGATCTATCCTCCCAGCAGCTACGCGACGACCGCCGAGCTGGCCGAGGTGGCCAGCGCCGTCGCACCGTACGGCGGCGTGTACGCGAGCCACATCCGTGGCGAGGGACGCGAGGTGGTGGAGTCGGTCCGCGAGGCCATCGAGGTCGGCGAGCGCGCGGGCATCCCGGTGGAGGTGTTTCATCTCAAGGTCGCGTATCGCCCGGGCTGGAACACGCTCATGGCCACCATCCGCGACACCGTGAACGCCGCCCGAGCGCGCGGTGTGGATGTCGCCGCCGACATGTACGTGTACACCGCCGGTGGCACCGGCCTGGAAGCGACGATCCCGAGCTGGGCGCACGAGGGGGGCACCGATTCACTCAGGCGGCGGCTCGCCGATCCGGCAATTCGCGCGCGATTGAAGCGCGAGGTGGAGACGGGTGTGCCGGGCTGGTGGAACATCGTCGAGGCCGCGGGCGGCTGGGAGGGTGTGGTGCTCGTGAACGCCCGGAACCCCGAGAACGCGAAGTACGAGCGGAAGTCCATCGCGCAGATCGCGCGCGAGACCGGGCGGGCGCCGACCGACGTCGCGTGGGACATCGTCGCGGCGGGCAAGGGCCGAGTCACGGCGATCTATCACATGATGAGCGAGCCCGACATCGAGATGGCGCTGCGCTTTCCCTGGACCAGCATCGGCAGCGATGCCGGTGCGGCGCTGGCGGCGGGCGACCCCGATGCCCTCGGTCTGCCTCACCCGCGCAGCTACGGCAATCACGTGCGCGTCATCGCGAAGTACGTGAAGGAGCGCGGTGTCCTCAGCCTGGAGGAGGCGGTGCGCAAGATGACGTCATGGCCGGCGACGCGGATGCGCCTGGCGAATCGGGGAATGATCAAGGAGGGACAGTGGGCCGACGTGACGGTGTTCGATCTCGCCAGCCTCGCGGACAACGCCACGTACGACGAGCCGACTCGTTCGCCGAGTGGGATCGACTGGGTGCTGGTGAACGGCGTCGTGGTGATCGATCACGGCCGGCACACCGGAGCGAGGCCGGGGAAGGTGCTGCGAGGAGCGGGAGCGAGGTGAGGGGCCCGGCGGAGCACTCAGCCGTTCGCCGGCTCCCTGACGTGCCAGCTCCCCCGCTCGCCGTGCTGCGCGATGACCTGCGTCAGGCGCTCGGCGGCGTTACGCCAGTTCGTCTCCACCGCCTGTTGCGCGGCATCCGCATCGCCGCGGGAGATGCTGGTCAGAATGCGCTCGTGCTCGCGGACCGAGGTGCCGATCTGATCCACGAGCACGCTCACGTAGAGGCGGATGTACCGCTCGCTCTGCGGCTTGATGGCGCGATGCAGGGTGAGGAGGCGTGGACCCACGACCTCCTCCACGTACAGCCGGTGGAACTCGATGTCGAGGTCGAAGAAGCGCGTGGCGTTACCCCGCTTTCGCGAGTGCGTGGCGAGGGCGTCGTTCACGGTCCGCAGTCGCATCACGAGGGCCTTGCGCTGCGCCGTCGGCAGCTCGGCCGCGCCGCGCGCCGCGAGTCCTTCCAGGTGGCCGACGATGGTGAACACCTCCTGGCCGTCGTGCATCGTGAGGGGCGCGACGATGAGGCGCCGCTCGCGCCCGACGCCGTACGAGGCGACGAAGCCCTCCTGTTCGAGCCGGTGCATCGCGCTGCGCACCGGCGTGCGACTCAGCCCGAGGCGGTCCGCGACGGTGCGCTCGGAGATCCGCGACCCGGGCGGCAGCTGTCCCCACACGATGAGGTCGCGAAGCGCCTGGTAGGCACGCGACACCTGATCGAGCCGCAGCGCCTCGGCGGCGGCGAGACGTGGCGGTGGCGGCTTCTCGGTGGGCGGACGGCGAACGGGAACGGCCATTGGTGAAGAAGCATATCGGTGCCCTTGAGCGAGGGCAAGCGCGCCGCCGTGACGGGGTGCAGACTGGTAGGCCATTGTGGTATACCACTTTTCGCCATACGTTGCATCCATCGGAAATCGCCACCTGGTTCTCCTCGCCCGTGCCCGACTCGTGATGGCCGCCGCTCATCGCCACGCCGCAGCGCATCCGGCCCCCTCGTCAGCCCCGCTGGCTGCCGCGCCGGCGTCCGCGCTCGCCATCCGACCTGTCGCGACCCTCGCCGAGTATCGGGCGTGCGTGGCTCTGCAGCACGACGTCTGGGGCCCGGATTTCGAGAGCGTGCCGGCGTCCATGCTCCAGGTCGCGACCTATACGGGCGGGCTCTGCCTCGGCGCGTTCGCGCCTGACGACGAGCTGTACGGATTCGTCTTCAGCCTGGCTGGGGCCCAGGATGGCATGCCGATCCACTGGTCACACCTGCTTGCGGTTCGGACAACGGCGCGCGACCTCGGCGTCGGGCGTCAGCTCAAGGAGCGCCAGCGCCGCATCCTCGCGGATCGCGGCGTCCTCCAGATGCGCTGGAGCTTCGATCCGCTCATCGCCAAGAATGCGCACCTCAATCTCAACCTGCTCGGCGCGCAGGTCGTCCGGTACGTGCCCGACATGTACGGCACGACCCAGAGTCCGCTGCACCATGGGCTCGCCACCGACCGGCTCGTGGTGTCCTGCTCCACCGCGACGCGGGACGTCGGGGGGATACCTTCGCGTCGCGCTACCGCACCCGTCCTCACGCCCGCACCCCAGCCCGGCGACGACATCCTCACGCTCGAAGGTGACGCACCGCCGGACGTCTGGATCGAGGTGCCGGTCGACTTTCAGCGACTGATCGAGCAGACGCCATCGACGGCCGTGGCGTGGCACGACGCGCTGCGCCGGCATTTCCGCTGGGCGCTCTCCCGCGGCTACCGGGTCACGGGGCTCCACCGCGATGCGGCCAGCGTCCGGTCGTACTACACCCTCGAGGCGCGCTGAGCCCGATGTTCTGCATCGACCGCATCACACTGCGCGAGATCCGCTTGAGTCTCAAGGAGCCGTTCCGCATCTCGTCCGGCGTCATCCGCGAACGGCGCATCGCGTTGCTGGAGCTCACCGACCGCGACGGCGCGACGGCGATGTCGGAATGCGTTGCCTTCCAGCTTCCCATCTACACGTCCGAGACGATCGACACCGCCTGGTTCGCCATCCGCGAGTGGCTGGCGCCGCGCGTGCTCGGCCGCGAGCTGGCGGGTCCGGAGGTCGTCCACGCACTCCTCGAGGAGAACATCCGCGGGCACAACATGGCGAAGGCCGCGCTCGAGATGGGGTGCTGGGGACTCGCCGCCACGGCCACGGGCGTCTCGCTTTCGTCGCTCGTGGGCGGGACACGCGAGCGCGTCCCCACGGGCATCTCGCTCGGCATCCAGGCCGAGCCGGCCGCGCTCGTCGCCCGTGCGCAGGCGGCGGTCGCCGACGGCTACCGGAAGATCAAGGTCAAGATCCGTCCGGGGCAGGATGTGGCCTACGTGCGAGCCGTCCGCGAAGCGCTCGGTGACGCCATCGGCCTGATGGCGGATGCCAATTCCGCCTATCGGCTCGACGACAGCGCGTCGCTCGTCGAGCTGGACACCTTCGGTCTGATCATGCTGGAGCAGCCGCTCGGCGACGATGACCTGGTGCGGCATGCCGCGCTGCAGCGGCGCCTGCGGACGCCGATCTGCCTCGATGAATCCATCACCGGTGTGGACCGGGCGCAGGACATGATCGAGCTGGCCAGCGGGCGGATCGTGAACATCAAGCCCGGCCGCGTCGGCGGATTCAGCGTGTCCATGGCCATCCACGATCTCTGCGCTGGCGCCGGCGTGCCCGTCTGGTGCGGCGGGATGTTGGAGAGCGGAATCGGCCGAGCCTACAACGTCGCGCTCGCGTCGCTTCCCAACTTCTCGTTGCCCGGCGACCTCAGCCCCAGTGCGCGCTACTGGGACCGCGACGTCGTGATGCCCGAGTGGACGATGGACGCCGAAGGCATGGTGCGCGTGCCGCACGACCGCCCGGGCCTCGGCGTGACGATCGACCACGACTTCCTCGAGTCGTTGACCGTGCGCACGGAGGCGCTGACGGCGCCGCGCAGCACCCCTCTGCAGTCGTAGGACGAACCGCGCGAGACCTTCTGGAGGTATGGCATGCACGCATCGAGACTGATCGGCTTCGTCCCATCGGCCCGCGCTGGGCGAGTGGGCCTCCGCATGCCTGCCGCGTTGCGACGATGCCTGCTCGCCAGCGTGCTCGCGGTCCTGCCGCGGGTGGCCATCGCGCAGGAGCCCGGCGCGGGTGGGCGCACAGCCGTCGTCTCCGGCACGGTCATCGCCAGCGGCTCGCTGCGTCCGCTCCAGGGTGCGCAGCTTCAGGTCGCCGGCACCACGACCGGCACCGTGACCGACGCCAATGGGCGCTTTCGCCTCGCACAGCTCAGCGGAACGTCCGTGAGCGTGGTCGTGCGGTTGATCGGCTACTCGCCTCGCACCACGACGCTGCGCGTCGGCGATACGGGCGCGCGCGTCGAGCTCACCGAGTCCGTGACCACGCTCGACCAGGTCGTCACCACGGGTACGCCCGGTGCCACGCAGGTGCGGGCGATCGGAAACGCGGTGTCGCAGGTGAGCGCGGCCGACGTGGTGCAGACGGCGCCCGTGAGCGATGTCCAGCAACTGCTCAACGCGAGAGTGCCCGGCCTGACCATCCTTCCCGCCAGCGGCAACGTGGGAACGGGGGGCAGCGTACGCGTGCGCGGCGTTGCGAGCCTTTCGCTCAGCAACGAGCCGATCCTCTATATCGACGGTGTGCGCGCCAACAACGCGCCCGACGCCGGACCGAACATCCGCCAGGGGCGGCAGGCCAACCGGCTCAACGACATCAACCCCGAGGATATCGAGAGTATCGAAGTCATCAAGGGCCCCGCCGCCGCCACGCTCTACGGCACCGAGGCCTCCAGCGGCGTGATCCAGATCATCACGAAGAAGGGCCGGTCGGGAGCTCCGGCCTTCGACGTCGCCGTCAAGCAGGGAGCCAACTGGCTCAAGGACGCGGGGAGCAAGGTGCCGACCGTCTACTCTCGCGACGCGACCGGGCTGCTCACCGGTATCAACCTGTATGAAGTGGAGAAGGCCGCCGGACGCAACCCGTTCCAGACGGGCCGCTCGCAGTCCTATGTCGCGAGCCTGCGCGGTGGAACGGATCTCATCCGGTACTTCATCTCGGGCGACGTCGACCATTCGGGCGGGATCGTGTCGTACAACTGGCTGGACAAATCCAGCGCGCGGGCCAATCTCAGCGTCGTGCCGAGCACCAAGGTCACGGTGAACGGGAATCTCGGACTCACGCGGAGCAAGACGCGCTTCGGCCAGTCGGCGCCGGGGTGGGATCTGTGGGGCAACATCGTCTGGGGCTCGCCTTCGCGGTTGAGCAGCCCGACGCGTGGTTTCCTGCGCGTCACGCCCGAAGCGGCGGGCGAGATCGAGACCTACTCCGGCGTCGACCGGGTGACGGGCGGGTTGCAGCTGCAGTACAATCCCTTCTCCTGGCTGGCCAGCCGCCTCACCGCCGGCACCGACATCGGCGACGAGACCAATTCCATCCTCTTCCCGCGCAATCCCGCGGGAAGCAGCTACTTCTTCGGCGCCCTCAGTCTTGGCCAGAAGTCAGTGGAGCGGCAGCGCACGGCGTACAACACGCTCGACTACGCGGCCACGGCGACCTTCGACCTGCCTGGGCGCCTCAAGCAGTGGAGTTCCGCCACGTCCACCGGCATCCAGTACTACGCGAAGCGCGTCGAGTCGGTCTCCGCCGTGGGCCAGCAGTTCCCCGCACCCTCGGTCACGACGATCGGCGGCGCCGCCGTCACCACGTCGGGTGAAGATATCATCGAGAACAAGACGGCCGGCTTCTATGTGCAGGAGCAGGTCAGCCGCGCCAACCGGTTGTTCGTCACTGGCGCAGTGCGCGTCGACAACAACAGTGCCTTCGGCGAGAACTTCAATGCGGCCATCTACCCCAAGCTGAGCGGCAGCTGGGTGGTGAGCGAGGAGCCGTTCTGGAAGCTCTCGGCGTTGAGCTCGCTCAAGCTGCGCGCCGCCTTCGGCTTCGCCGGCAAGCAGCCCGACGTCTTCGCCGCACGCCGGCTCTACCAGCCAGCGACGGGTCCGGGCAACATCTCGGTGCTCACACCGCAGGCGATCGGCAATGCGGATCTCAAGCCCGAGGTGGGACAGGAGCTGGAAGTGGGCTTCGACGCCGCAGTCCTGCAGGACCTGATCGGGCTCAACGTGACCTACTTCCGGCAGCGCACGAAAGACGCAATCGTCGCCCGCCAGGTCTCGCCCTCCATCGGGTTCCCCGGCTTCCAGTTCGTGAACGTCGGTGAGGTGTCCAATCGCGGGCTCGAGCTGGCGAGCGACATCCGGCTGCTGGAGCGGACGAATCTCGCCTGGCGAGCGGGGCTGAGCTACGCTACCAATGCCAACGAGATCGTGCGCCTCGGCGGGCTTCCCCCCATCGTGATCGGGAGCGGCCAGGAGAACAGGGAAGGATTCCCCATCGCCGGCTTCTTCGCCAAGCGCATCGTATCGTCCGACCTCGTGGCGGGCCGCGCCCAGAACGTGAAGTGCGAGGGTACCGACGGCAACCCGACGGCGTGCGCGACGGCGCCGCGCGTGTACTGGGGCACGCCCACCCCCACGTGGCAGGGGGCAGTCAACACCAGCCTCACCCTCTGGTCCAACCTCCGACTGTACGGTCTCGTGGACTTTCGCGGCGGCCACATGACGGCGTACGGCGACGTGCAGGCGATGCACACCACCTTCCGCAACTCGCTCGCGATTCACCAGGGCACCGACGCGATACTCCTCGCGTATGACCAGCTGGGGCTCACCGACCAGACGGGCTACTTCGATGCCGGCTTCGCCAAGCTGCGCGAGATCTCGGCCACATATACGCTGTCTCCGCTGCTCGCGCGCCGCATCGGCGCCTCGAGCACGTCGATCAACGTCGCCGGGCGCAACCTCGCCACGCTGTGGGTGGCGCAGCAGAGCATCTACGGGCAGAACGTGCCGGATGCGGAAGTGCGAACTCCCGCCGCTGGCCTCTCCGCCTACGTGCAGACCGTCGTGCCGCCGCTCACGCAGCTCATCATGACCGTTCGACTCTCCTTCTGACACTCCTGTCACTCGCCGCGCGGTCAGCCATCCACGCGGGGAGTGCCGACGCCATACGCGGAGACTCATGCCAATGCACACGACCTCACGCACGACGAGCCGGCGGGTGATGCGCCGCGCGATCCTCGCGCTCACCGCCATCGTCCAGTTCGGTTCCACCGCCTGTGCCGATCTCCTCACCGTGGAGCTGCCGGGCCGCGTGCCCGATACGGCGCTCGATGACCCCGCCCTCTCCCCAGTGCTCGTGCAGGGCGCCATGGCCGACTTCGAGTGCGCGTACGCCAACTACGCCGCCGCGACGGGGTTGCTCTCGGATGAGCTGATCGACGCCACGGGATGGATCGCCGTGACGATGTGGGATCAACGTCGCATCTTCCCCAACAACGACAACCTCGGCTCGGCAGGCTGTACGACGCTGGGATACGGCGTTTACACGCCGCTGCAGGTCGCGCGCTTCCAGGCGGCCGACGTCGGGCGGCGGCTGACCGCATTCCCCGATGCCGCGGTGCCAAGAAAGAGCACCCTGCTCGCGACCGCCGCCGCACTGGAAGGCTACGCCATCACCTTGCTGGGCGAGGGGTTCTGCGAGATCGCGATCGATCAGGGGCCCGGCATGTCGCGCGCGCAGAGTCTCGGCGTGGCCGAGACGCGATTCACGACCGCCATCGATCTGGCGACAGCCGCTGGCGCCACGGACGTGCTCAATCTCGCGCGCGTCGGACGCGCCCGGGTGCGACTCGATCTCGGCAAGCTACCGGGCGCCGCGACCGATGCCGCGGCGGTCCCGAGCGGGTTCGTCTACAACGCCACGTATTCCTCCGCGAACGACCGGCGGCGCAACCGCATCTTCTTCGATTCGCAGACCAATCTCTACCTGTCGGTCGATCCTCGCTATCGCAACCTCACGGTCGGCGGCGTCGCCGACAAGCGCGTGCCCGTCACCAACGCCGGCCGCAACGGCCACGACGGCATCACGCCGCTCTGGCTCCAGCAGAAATACACGTCTGATGCCGCCCCCATCCCCGTGGCGAGCTGGCGTGAGGCGCGACTCATCACTGCGGAGATCGCCGGCGGGCAGACGGCCGTCAACGCCATCAACGAGCTGCGCGCGGCGTCGGCACTGCCGGCTTACGCGAGCACCGATCCAGCGGCGATCCGGGCGCAAGTCATCGAGGAGCGCCGCCGCGAGCTCTTCCTGCAGGGGAGCCGGATCAACGACATGCTGCGGCTCAATCTTCCCTTCGACACGGGTACGACGTTCAAGGGGGTTTCCTACGGCGCGACGACCTGTCTGCCCTTGCCAGATGCGGAGCGCTTCTCCAATCCGAACTTCAAGCCGTGATCGCGGCCGCTCCACCGCTTCATCCCTTCAACAGGACGTCGTCATGACCGGCTGCCATCTCCCCACGACAAGGATTCCGCGATCTGCGTTCCGCCCGCTCGTCCTCGCGGCGGGCGCACTCATGCTCGCCGCGCCCCAGCTGGGAGCGCAGGAGCGGCCGACCGCGGCCGGCACCGAGGCGGCCGTCGTCTCCGATCATCCACTCGCCTCCGCGGCCGGCGCGCAGGTGCTGCAGCGCGGCGGCAACGCCGTGGATGCGGCCATCACGATGGCGGGTGTCCTCTCCGTCGTGCGGCCGCACATGAACGGCGTGGGCGGCGACGCCTTCATGATGATCTACGACGCGAAGTCGAAGAAGGTGCACATGCTGAACGGGAGTGGGCGCGCGGGCAGCCTGGCCACGCCGGCGCTCCTCCAGCAGCGCGGCGTGAGCGCGGTGCCGACGTACGGCATCCTCTCCGTGACCACGCCGGGGGCGGTGCGGGCGTGGCATGATGTGATTCAGCGGTTCGGCACCATCTCTCTCGCTGCTGCGCTGAAGCCGGGCATCCAGTATGCAGAGCGCGGGTTTCCGCTCACGCCCAAGTTCCGCGCCGACCTGGTGAGCCTCAAGGAACGCGTGGCAGCGGATCCCGCGCTGGCCGCCGTGATCCTGAAGGACGGGGAGATCCCCGAGGCGGGCGCGCTCATCCGGCAGCCCGACCTCGCCCGGACGCTGAAGCTGATCGCCGCGCGGGGGCCCGACGGCTTCTATCGCGGAGAGGTCGCGCAGAAGATCGACGCCTTCATGCGCCGCGAGGGCGGGCTCGTGACGTCGGCCGATCTGGCGCAGCATCGCTCGGACTGGGTCGAGCCGATCAGCACCGAGTTTCACGGCTATCGCGTGCTCGCCCTGCCGCCGAACTCGCAGGGACTCGCCATGCTGATGCAGCTCAAGGCGGGCGCGCAACTCGACCTCAAGGCGATGGGGCACAACTCCGCCGACTACATCAGCAAGCTCGTCCAGATCAAGAAGGCGGTGTTCGCCGATCGAGACCGGTACATTGCCGATCCCGCGTTCACGCAGGTGCCCGTGCAGCGCCTGCTATCCGGGGATCATGTCAGCGGGATCCTCTCGTCGCTCACGGCGTCCATGGGTGACGACGGGTCGATTCCCGCCGACGGATTGGTGAGCCTGCGCGCCGGCTCCTTCGGGAGCCAGCGCCACTGGGAAGGAGACACGGTGTGCTTGATCACCGTGGACAAGGCTGGCAACATGGTTGTGCTGATCGAGAGCCTGTTCCACTTTCTCGGCAGCGGACGCATGGTGCCCGGCACGGGCATCCTCCTGCAGAACCGCGGCGCCTCGTTCTCGCTCGCACCGGGTCATGTCAACGTCATGGCACCCGGCAAGCGACCCTACCACACGCTCAGCCCCGTGCTCGTGCTGGACTCCACCGGCGCGCCCGCCTTCGCCATGGCCACGCCCGGCGGCGACGGACAGACGCAGACGCTGCTGCAGGTGATGTACAACATGGTGCTGTTCGGCATGGGCCCGCAGGCCGCGGTGGAAGCGCCGCGATGGCGGTCGCACGAGGATCTCCAGCTCGCGCTCGAGCCGGGCATCGCCGAGCCCGTGCAGAAGGAGCTCACCCGCCGCGGACATTCTGTGGTCGTTCATCCGCCGTCCGAGGAATACGGCGGTGCCCAGGTCATTCTGATCCACCCGCGGTCGAAGGCGCGCATCACGGGGGCGGACGAGCGTCGCGAGGCATTCTCCATCGCGTGGTGAGGCGAGCCGCTCCGCAAGCCTGGCCACGCACGACTCGCTTCCGGTCTCCACGACTTCAGGCACTTCATACTCCAGAGGACCGATGCACACGACTCTTCCGGCGAGCGGGCGACCAGCAGCCTCGCGCCCCTGCTCGCGCGCCGCGTCGCTGATCCTGGCGCTCACGCTGCTCGCGGCTCCCCCCGCGCCCGCGCAGAGCGCGGCCGGCATCGCGGACAAGCATCCGATGGATGTCCGTTACAACATTCCCGTTCGCGTTCGGGACGGCGTGAAGATCTCCGTGGACGTCTTCCGTCCGCGCGACGCTGCACGGCATCCAGTGCTCATGCTGCAGACGCCGTACAACAACGACGGCGACAGCGTGATGGACGATGCGTGGTCGCACGTGCAGCGCGGCTACGCATATGTCACGGTGGACGTGCGTGGTCGCTACGACTCCGAGGGAACGTTCCGGCCATACGAGAACGACGGCCGTGACGGCAGCGACATCATCGATTGGATCGTGAAGCAGCCGTGGTCCAACGGGAAGGTGGCCACGCACGGCGCGTCCTACAGCGGCAAGACACAATGGATGCTGGCCAAGGAGAGCAATCCGCATCACACTGCCATCGTCTCGTACGTCGCGCCCGCCGATGACTTCCGCGACCAGACGCGCTACAACGGGGTCCCCAAGCTCGATCTCATGTACACGTGGATGATGATGATGGACGGTCGGGTGAGTCAGTCGCGCACCGGGTGGAACTGGGGCGCGGCGATGCGGAATCTCCCCCTCGTGTCCCTCGACGAAGCGGTGGGACGCAGGATTCCGGTCTGGCGGGAGTCGATGACACGCGATCGCCTCGACGACTGGTGGACGCCGCGGCAGATGTCGGGCAATTACGCGCGCTTCGACATCCCGAGCTTCAACGTCACGGGCTGGTACGAGGGCCAGCTCCGCGGGCAGACGCAGAACTACGTGGAGTCGGTGAGGCATTCCCGGCGGCCGCAGGACCACACGCTGGTGATCGGACCGTGGCTCCACAGCGTCAACCGGGACCGCGTCATCGGCGAGCGCGACGCGGGACCACAGGCGACGATCGACCTGAACCGCCTGCGCGACGAATGGCTCGCCCATATCATGAGCGGCGCGCCGCGACCGAGCCGAGCGGACAACTTCCTCTACTTCCTCCCCGTGCGGAATGAATGGCGCAGCGCGCGCAGCTACCCCATTCCCGGCACCGAATCCACGCCCTGGTACCTCGGCAGTGGCGGCTCGGCGAACACGCGGGATGGCAACGGGGTGCTCGCCGCACGACCGGGCGGCGGCGGCACCGACGGCTTCACCTACGATCCCGCCAATCCCGTGATGTCCGTGTCCAGCCGCACGGCGGGGGCTCGGGGAGGACTGCCTCAGGGTGCGGTCGACAACCGCAAAGTAGAGGAACGACAGGACGTGCTGGTCTATACCAGCGAGCCGCTCGCCAGCGGGATGGAGGTGACCGGGCCGGTGACGGCGACGATCTACCTGTCCACCGACGTGGTGGACACCGATGTCTCGATCAAGCTCGTGGACGTGCATCCCGACGGACGAGCGCTCAACATCACGGAGGGGATCGCCCGGGCGAAGTACCGCGACTCGTACGCGAAGCCCTCCCTGATGAAGCCGGGCCAGGTCTACCGGATCCCCGTAGAGCTCTTTCCCACGAGCAACTACTTCGAGGCTGGTCATCGCATTCGAATCGAGGTGTCGAGCAGCGACTTTCCCAACTTCGCGCGCAATCTGAACACGGCGGATTCCGACACGGGAACGCGCATGGTCGTGGCGCACACCAGGATCCATCATTCAGCGCAGTATCCATCGGCGATCACGCTGCCCGTCGTGCCAGCCGGAAAGACTTCGTCATTCTCCCCGCCGCTGGCGACGGCAAAGTAACTGGCTCATCCCGAGGACGAACGCGCCTGTGAGGATCAAATGACGAGTCCCGGCAACCCGGTATCGCGACGCACCCTGCTCAAGGACGCCGCGCGCGTCGGCGCTGCCCTCGTCGTGGCGCCACGACTGGCGGCCGCGATGGTGAACCGCGGCCGTCACCGGCTGTTCACCCACTCGGGGGCGGAGTACTCTGCCCGCACGATCGCCCTCATGCAGCGCGCGACCGTCATCGACATGCTGTCGCCGCTCACCCTCGACTTCCCGCTGCAGGCCAGGTGGAACGCCAATCCAGAGAGCCTCACCGACGCACAGTTCCAGAAGTTCCGTGCGTCGGGGATCTCCGTCTTCCATCCCGCGATCGGGCTCGGCGGCATCGATCCCTACCAGAGCGCGCTGGCGTACTTTGCCGGCCTCAACGCCTTCATCGCCGGTAACGACGAACGGCTCATGCGGGTGGACAGCGCGACGGACTTCTCGCGCGCCAAACGCTCGGGCAAGCTGGGCATTCTGCTCGGCCTCCAGAACTCGGCGCACTTCCGGCGTCCCGAAGACGTGGACTTCTTTCACGGCCTCGGCCAGCGCGTCTCGCAACTGACCTACAATTCGCGCAACCTCATCGGCAACGGCTCCACGGAGCGGCGCGACGAGGGGCTGAGCGATTACGGCGCGGCGATCGTGCAGCGGATGAACGCCATCGGGATGGCGATCGATGTGTCGCACTGCGGCGACCGCACCACGCTGGATGCCTTCGAGCTGTCACGGCGGCCGGTCCTGATTACCCACTCCAACTGCCGCACGCTGGTGCCCGGACATCCACGCGACAAATCGGACGAGGCGATCCGCGCAATGGCCAGATCGGGGGGCGTGATGGGACTCACCGGCGTGCGCATGTTCGTGCGCGACCGCGAGCCGACGACGATCGAGCACGCGCTCGACCACTTCGACCATGTCGCCAGGCTGGTCGGTCCGGAGCACCTCGGCGTGGGCAGCGACATCGACCTGGACGGATACGACGACATGTCGCCTGAGGCGAACACGCAGCTCCGCGCGGGCTACAAGGGCAGCTATGGTTTCCGCGAGAAGATCGACATCGAGGGACTGGATCATCCGCAACGCATGTTCGATCTCACGGAGGGGCTCATCCGTCGCAAGTACACCGACGCGCAGATCGAAGGAATGCTCGGCGGGAACTTCCAGCGCGTCCTCACCGGAATCTGGACGACATGACCGCGATCTTCGACGCACGCCACGCACGCCGCGCCGCCACCGCGCTCGCGCTGCTCGTTCCCGCACTCGCGCCGGCGCAGTCGCCGCGCAATCCGGCGGTCGACCGAATCTTCGCCGAATGGGACAAGCCCGGCTCGCCGGGGTGCGCGCTGGGCGTCGTGCAGGATGGGCGGCTCCTCTACGAGCAGGGCTATGGGATGGCCAATCTGGACTACGACATCCCGAACGGACCGAGGATGGTCTACTACATCGGGTCGGACTCCAAGCAGTTCACGGCGGCGGCGGTGGGGATGCTCGCGCTTCAGGGCCGGATCAGCCTCGACGACGACATCCGCCGCTACTTTCCCGAGCTGCCGGACTACGGCACGCCCGTGCGCGTGCGCCATCTGATCCATCACACGAGCGGACTCCGAGACATCTACGCACTGATGTCGCTGCGGGGCGATCGCCTCGAGGACGTGTTCCCGGACTCGCAGGCACTCGCCCTCATCGCGCGGCAGCGTGGCCTCGCCTTTACCGCGGGGTCGGCCTACTCGTACAGCAACTCCGGATACTTCCTGCTCGCGCAGCTCGTCAAGCGCGTCACGGGGCGCCCGCTGCGGGAGTTCGCCGACTCCGAGATCTTCCGGCCGCTGGGGATGACGCGTACGCACTTTCATGACGATCCGGGCCACGTGATGAAGAACCGGGCGATGAGCTACGAGCCGGACGGCGCGGGCGGCTTCGTCATCTCGTATCTCCAGAACTTCGACAAGGTCGGCGCAGGCGGGCTGTATTCCACCGTCGACGACCTTCGACGCTGGGACGAGAACTTCTACACCCATCAGGTGGGAGGTAAGCCTCTCCAAACGCTGATCCACACTCGCGGCCTGCTGGCCAGCGGCGACACGCTCCCCTACGCATTCGGCAACAACGTGACGTCCCACCGCGGCCTGCGCACGGTGGAGCACGGCGGGTCGATGATGGGCTACAAGGCCTACGTCGCCCGCTACCCCGATCAGCACTTCAGCGTCATGACCACCTGCAACCTGGGGTCGATCGATCCCGGACCGCTCGCGCACGCCGTGGCCGCCGTGTTCCTGGGCTCGCGAATGACGGCCGAGCGCGCGCCGTCGCCCTCATCGTCGCCGCCGTCAGCGCCAGGACAGGTGACAGCGGTGGCCTCCGTCGCCAGCACTGATGCAGACGGAGATGCTGGCGTGTACTACAGCGACGATCTCGACGTGATCTACCGTGTGACGCGGGGCGGCGACGGCCTGCTCCGGCTTCACATGCCTCGCCGCGCGCCGCAGACGCTCACGCCGGACGGAGCGGACCGCTTTCGCGCCGGTTCCATGCGCATTCGCTTCGATCGCCGCGGCGGCACCGGCGCGGCCGGCGCGCTCACCGTGGACGAATCGCGAATCGGCGCGCTCACGTTCGTCAGGATTAACGATCGATGATCCCTTGCCGATCCGTCAGTGTCGCGCTGCTGCTCGTCGTTCGCCTGTCGGCGGCGGCGCAGCAGCCGCCACCGACGCCGGCCGCACAGCGGGCGGACTCTGTCGCGCACACGTTCGACAGGATCGAAGCGCAGGTGCCGATGCGCGACGGAGTGAAGCTGCACACGGTGGTCTATGTACCTCGGGCGCGCACCGGAACACTGCCGATCGTCTTCACGCGGACGCCGTATGGCATCGCCGGCGCCCCCCGGACGCTCGGCGGCGCGTACGCGGAGCTCGCCGCCGACGGCTACGCCTTTGCCTTTCAAGACATTCGCGGGCGATACGGCTCGGATGGACAGTTCGTCATGCTCCGCCCCATGCGCGACCGGACCGATGCGGGTGCGATCGACGAAAGCACCGATGCGCATGACACGATCGAGTGGCTCCTTCGGACGGTGCCACGGAATAACGGCCGAGTCGGCATGCTGGGCGTCTCGTATCCGGGATGGCTGACCGTGATGGCCATGCTCGATCCGCATCCCGCGCTCAGGACCGTGTCTCCGCAGGCCTCGCCCGCGGACATGTTCCTCGGTGACGACTTCTACCACAACGGCGCGTTTCGGCTGAGCTACGGCTTCGAGTTCGCCACGATGATGGAGACGAACAAGGAGAGGGCTCCCTTCTCCTTCGACACGCCAGATCTGTACGACTGGTATCTCGGGCTGGGCTCGCTGGCGCGCGTCAACGAGCGCTACCTCAAGGGCACCATTCCCTCATGGAACGATTTCGTCGCGCACGCGAGCTACGACGCGTTCTGGCAGCGGCAGTCGGTGTCGCGGTTCCTCGACCGTGTGCGCGTGCCCACCCTCAACGTCGCCGGCTGGTGGGACCAGGAGGATTTCTACGGTCCGCTGAAGATCTACGAGGAGCTGGAGCGGCACGATACAAAGCGGCGCAACTATCTGGTGGTCGGGCCATGGAATCATGGCGGATGGAATGGCGCGTCCGGCCAGACGCTCGGCAAGGTGGACTTCGGGAGCGCAACGGCGCGCCATTTCCGCGAGCGGATACAGGCGCCGTGGTTTGCCTACTGGCTCAAGGACAAGGGCACGCTCGCGCTCGCCGAGGCGACCACCTTCCAGTCGGGGACGAACAGGTGGATGTCGCATGGCAGCTGGCCGACGCGTCTGCACGTGACGCCGCGGCGTCTGTACACCAGAGCCGGCGGGAAACTGTCCTTCACCGCGCCGGTCGACGGTCGGGCGAACGGTTTCGACTCGTACGTATCGGATCCGGCCGATCCCGTTCCGTATCGCGAGCGTCCGATCCGGCCTTCGTTCACCGATGGCTCCACCTGGTCGCGCTGGCTCGTGGACGACCAGCGCTTCCTGGTCAACCGTCCCGACGTGCTGAGCTGGCAGACGGCGCCGCTCGCGAGCGATATCGTGATCTCGGGACAGATCACGGCCCATCTGTTCGCCTCCACCACCGGCTCCGATGCCGACTGGGTGGTCAAACTGATCGATGTCTACCCAGATCGGCATGAGACCGACACGACGATGAACGGGCACCAACTCATGGTCGCGAACGACGTGCTGCGCGCTCGCTTCCGGAAGAGCTTCGAGCATCCCGAAGCCGTCGTCGCCGGCAGGACAGAGGCGTATGTCATCGATCTGCACACGCAGGACTACCGCTTCAAGAAAGGGCACCGGATCATGGTACAGGTGCAGAGCAGCTGGTTTCCGCTCATCGACCGCAACCCGCAGACCTTCGTGCCCAACATCTTCGCGGCCAGCGAGACGGACTTCCGGCCGGCCACGCACCGCATCTACCGAGCTCGGCGCGCGGCGTCGTACGTGGTGCTGCCGGTGAAGACTCGGTAACTGCCAGGTGCGAGCTACCTGGGCGACAGGTTCAAGGCGATGGCAGATTGCGCGCGAGCGAGCTGTCGCATGATGCTGACCACGAGAAAGACGACGGGTGAACGACGATCCTTCGCGAGCCCACAACATGCAGGGAGGCGAAAAAAGACGCCACGGCCGCGCTCCTTATCCCCACCGGCGGTGACCGCGCACGGCCATGCGCGGCGCCACACGACGCGCCACGAGCCGCACGTCGAGCGTCACGTCGTCGTCGAGCAGATCGTTCGTCAGGATGCCGCCCTTGTAGTCCAGTCCCCATAGGTGGCGATCGAAGACGACGCGTGCATCGGCCACGAGTGTGGCATTCTCGAAGGATTTGACCGTTACATCCAGTGTCATCGGACGTTCGACGCCGCGCATCAGCAGCAGACCCGTCAGACGATAAGTCGACTCACCCGTCCGTGTGGAGCCCGTGGCGCGGAAGCGCGCGGTGGGCCACCGCTCCACGTCGAAGAAGTCGCTCCCGGCAAGGTGCCGGCGCAGCTTGTTGCGCGGCACCGGATCGGTCACGGGGATGTCCGTGACCTCGAGCGATCGCATGTCCACGTGGAAGCTGCCCCCGCGCACGGCGCCATGCTGGAGAACGATCTCGCCCGCGCTCAGGCGGAGAGTTCCGCTGTGGGAGCCGCGCCCCCGGAATTTCGTGCCCTTCCACCGGACGAGGCTGCTCGCAAGGTCGGCGTGCAGCGTGTCGGGCCGGCCGCCGTACGCGCGCACGGTGGAATGTGACGGTTCGACCGACGTGGAGTGAAGTGGCGTGGCGAAGGTCACGGTGCCGATTGCGGCAACGAGCGTCAGAATGCGCATCTTTCAATCCTGATTGAGGGTGATGTGGCGAACCGCATGCAGCGTGTCGCCCGCGCGTAGCAGGCGCACGATGCCTGAGCCGCCATTGTTCTGGAGGCGCGCGCGCATGGCGCTCGTGAGGTGGCGATCCCCTTCGAAGTGCACCGCATCGATGTGGTACTCGGACTGCCCGGGCGGGGTGACGGTGACGTGCACGTGCGCCGGTGCGCCAATCCCGGGAAAACGGACGGGATACGGTTCTGGCTTGATGGTGGCGAAGCGATATCGGCCGCTCGGGTCGGTTCGAACCCACCCGCGCAGGTAGCCGTGACGGCGGGCACTCCCGGTTTCATCACCGCGTCGCGGGTATACGCCGTTCGCGTTCGTGTGATAGGCGTAAAGGAGAACTCCGCCGGCTGGTGCGCCGCCTCGCGTACGAACGAGTCCTTCGATGATGAGCGGCTGTCCGGGCTCGCCATTCGGCGCGATCCTCGCATGCCACGCGAGCGTGGATGGCGCATCCTGCGCGCCGCATCCCTCGCACGGTGGTGGCTTCTGCGCGGTGAGGTCACCGCAACCGTGACTCGCTGTGACCGAGACCGCCATGGCCATCAGCCTCCATCTCCGCGTGCATGACATGGCCGCTCCTGGAAAGGTGGTGTGAGAGGAGGATGCCCAGCGACCGTCGCGTGTTAACAGATGCGGCAATGCCGGCATCCTGTTACCGTGACTCCCGCGATGACACAGCACGAACCCCTGCCACGATGCGGCGAGCGGCTGGCCAGCGCCGAACTGGTGGAGCGTGCGCGTGCCGGCGACCGTGAGGCATTCGGGTCGCTCTATCAGCGATACGGCCGTCTCGTCCACGGCGTGCTGCTCGCGCATGCCGAGCGCGATGATGTGGAAGATCTGGTGCAGGACACTTTTGTTCGCGCCATGCGGCAGCTCGCGGGCCTGCGCGACGGCAGCACCTTTGGAGGCTGGATCCGAACCATCGCGATAAATGAAGCCCGTATGCGCCGCCGAGCAACGCGACCGACCGAAGAAATCACCGACCGAATCCCCGCACCTTCGCCTGCGCACGGCGAGGAAGGCCTCGATGCGACGACGGTGATGGCCGCGATCCGTCGGCTACCCGATCGATATCGCGAACCGCTCGTCCTGCGGCTGGTCGGCGAGATGAGCGGCGAGGACATCGCGCGCCACACGGGCCTGTCACATGGATCGGTTCGCGTGTACCTGCATCACGGAATGCGCCTGCTGCGCCATGCACTGGAGGGGGAGCGGCCATGAGCGACGAACGCGACTATCTGATGGACCCGCGCGCCGAGCCCGACGCGACCATCCGGGAACTGGAGGAGGCGCTGCGACCGCTGCGATGGGCCGGTGGGCCGCTCGCGACGGACCGGTCGGGTTCCATGGCCGTTGCGCATCACGGCCGCTCGTCGGCGGCCTGGCGGGTAGCGGTCCTGCTGGTGGCGGCGGGACTCGTGGTGGCCGTTGCGCTACAGCGTGCTGGAGGCGCGCGTCAGCTGCCGTGGGCCGTCACGACCATTGGCGGTCGGCCGAGCGTGTCCGGCGCGCCAGATGGGCGCATCGCTTCGGGAGGCGCAGTCGTCACCGACGCGATGTCCCGGGCGAGAATCACCATCGGCTCCATCGGGCGCGCCGACCTGGGACCGTCGTCGCAGGTGCGCGTGGTGCGCACCGGTGGCGCGGCGGGCCACGAGCATCGCCTCGCCCTGGTGCACGGGCGTCTGCACGCCCGCGTCGACGCACCGCCTCGCTGGTTCGTCGTGGAGACGGCCAGCGCGCTCGCGGTGGATCTGGGGTGCGAGTACACCCTCACGGTAAATCACGCCGGTGGCGGAACGCTCGTGGTATACGAGGGCGAAGTGGAGCTGCAGCGCGGATCCGTCCGGTCGTCGGTGCTCGCGGGCAACGTGGCGTCGCTGCGACCCGGCGACAGTCCGGGGCTGCCTCGTCCGGCGCGCGCCGGCGCTGGTCTCGCGAGCGCCGTGGCGCGGTGGGAGGCGGCGCCCGCGGACGCGGCCTCGCTCGATCCGCTCCTCGATGCCGCGAGCGCCTCACACGCCACGATCACGCTCTGGCACCTGCTCCAGCGTACCGGTGAGCGCGATCGCGGTCGCGTGTTCGACGCGCTCGTGGCCAGCGGCCCCACGCCGCCTCGGCTGAGCCGCAACCGAGCACTCGCCTTGGACTCCTATGAGCTGCAGCGTTGGCGGACGGCGCTCGAACCTTCCTGGCGAGTGGACGAGCCGGTCTGGCGGAGCGCATGGCGACGCATCGCAGTTTCGCGCTGAATCAGGTGGAGCGACGCGTCAGCCTGCGCCGTCCGCGCGCAACTGGTACAGCAAGTCATCCTCCACCCGATAGAGCAGCGGCACCACGCTGATGCGCGGATAGATCGCGCGGAGCCGCTCCGCCTCCCGCACAACGAAGTCCACCTCGTCTCGAATTCCGAACTTGGGCGCCGAGTCCTCGAAGTGCTTCACCGCGCGCGTCTCGTCCCAACCCGCCGCGTCCATCAGCCCGTTGATGAACTGGTCTCGCCGCTCCGCGAGACGGGCCATGCCGCAGTCGGTGTGCGCGATGAGCACGATCGCACGCACACCGCCCACGGCGATGGCGTACGAGATGCGGAACTCGTTGTCGCGCATGTTCGCCCCGGCGGTGCGGAGCACGAAGGCGAAATCGTTGGGGATGCGCAGCGACTTGCGACTGTCCATGCACATGCCGATGAGCAGCTGCGGCGCCGTGGTCGTACCGATGGCGCGTCCGAGATTATGATACTCGAGCAGGCGCTCCACGGGCGTGCCGCGGTACTCCGACAGGATGTCGTCGCGATAATTGACGGGGATGATCTGGGGCATCGGGCGAAGTTAATGCACGTGCGCGGCGAGGATCACCAGGCGTGCGCTGTGGTACAATATATAAATAAATATTATTGTATTACCGGCGCCGGCTGGCATCAGGAGCAAGGCCATTGGTGAGATACCCCATGTGGAAATTGACACGAATCGCCTCGATTACGTCACGTTCTTCGGGTTGTGGGTCGGGCGAGCCGGCCCTAAGCTAGCAACGCTATGGTATCCGACGCCGGACGCTGGGCATTGAGTCACCATGAAGCTGCGGCTCTCCCGCTTGAAGCCGCGACCGAGGTTCACCACATGCCCAGTCCCATTCGCGCGTCCTGCGTCGACCTCGACGGACGTGTTTCAGGGCTCTCCACGCTGGAACAGGCGCTCCGTACCCTCCCCGGCTATCAGGTCACGAGCTGGCGAGCGGATGAGCTCGAGGGGCGACTCGATATCTGCGCGGGGAGTGCCGATGTGCTGGTCCTCGTCGAGGCTGGCCAGGAGGGCGAACGGGCGCTCGCCGCGATGCACGGGCTGCGGGATCGGTACGCTTCGCTCGTCATCATCGCGGCGATCCGTGCGCCGACCTGCGCGGCAACGCTGGCGCTGCTGGACGCGGGCGCCGACGAGATCGTGGACACGACGGGAGAGGAAGCGCTGACCACGGCGCGCATCGCGGCGGCGACACGCCGCCGCATGCGCCTCGGCACCCCGGTACTGAGCGAGGTGGGAAATCTCAAGTTCGACCGCACCAACCACCGTGTCTGGAATGACGATCGCCAGCTTCGTCTCTCTCCACTCGAGTATTCGTTTCTCGACTGCCTGGTGAGCGCGCGTGGGAGATCGGTAGGGACGCGGACGCTGTCCGACTTCGTCTGGACCTCCAACGGCCGGCAGCCCCGCTCCAAGAACGCGGTACAGGTGTACGTGGGCTACCTGCGGCGCAAGCTCGCCATCGCGCAGGTGACGATCCAGAACATTCGTGGCAAGGGCTATCGTCTCGTGGACGAGAACGCGCCACCGACGCACACGCCCTCGGCGAGCTGACCGCGCGAACAGCGTGTGTGGTGGCGCCCGCACGCGGACGCCACCACACACGCACCCGGCGCTACTTTGCCCCGCTATAGGTGATCCGGTAGATGCGGCCACCCGCGTCGTCCGTGATGTAGAGCGATCCGTCCGGGGCGGTGGCCAGCCCCATCGGACGATGCTTGGCCGATCCGGGCTGCACCTGCTCCTTCGGCACGTCGGCGAATCCATCGGCGAAAGTCTCGTACGTCCCGCCTGCCGCGCCGTTGGTCATGGGCTGGAAGACGACGCGATAGCCCTCCTGCGGCTCGGGCGCGCGATTCCAGGACCCATGGAACGAGATGAATACGCCATCCTTGTACCGAGCCGGAAACGCCGACCCCGAGTAGAACAGCAACGACATCGGCGCCCAGTGCGCCGGAAAGGTCGCCGCGGGCTGCTTCTTCGACGTGCATCGGTCGTCCTTCTTGCCGTCGCCGCCGTACTCGGGCGCGGTCACGAGCTTCTTCTCGTCCAGCGAGAAGTAGCAGTACGGCCAGCCAAACTCGTCGTTCTCGTTCACCTGCAACAGCTCCTCCGCAGGGTTCTCCGCGGAGTATTTCGTGGTGGGGAAGAGCTTTGGCCAGTTGGCGTTGAGCTGGTCGCGGCCGTGCTGAGTCTGATACAGCTTGCCATCGTTGGCGACGGCGAGGCCCATGCCGTTGCGAATGCCCGACGCGAAGCGTGCGCTCGGCGAGAACGACTGATTTTGCTTGACGGCACTGAATCGCCACGTCCCGGCGCGCGTCAGGAGCTCCACACACGGATCGATGCCCGGAGACTCGTTCCCGCGGTCCTTGACCTGGCAGCTGTTGGTGGCTGACCCGACGTTCACGTACAGCGAGGAGTCCGGGCCGATGACGAAGTTGCGCGCCCGGTGGCCCGGCAGCAGGGGCAGCCCGGAGACAATCACCTCGGCTTTGGCGGCGGGGACGAGCTGCGTGTCAGGACGAGCATAGCGCACGATTCGCGTCCCTTCGTCCACGTACAAATGCCCATTGGCGAGACCGATTCCCGTATTGCCGAGCCGTCCGGCGCGCTGGATGATGTCGGCTTTCCCGTCGCGATTCGAATCTCGCAGGGCCACGAAAGACACCGCGGGCGCCGCGGGTGCGCCAGGCGCCGGCTTCCTCGTACCCTCGACGGTGACGTAGACGTCGCCATTGGCGGCCACCACCACATGGCGACCATTCGAGATGCTCTCGGCGAACACCGTCGCGCAGAACCCGGCGGGAAGCGTGAGCCGCGCATCGCTGGCCGGACACGCGGGCGCAGGCGTGCCCGCCACGGCCCTGGACGCCGAGTCGGGACCTGGCGCCTTCTCCGTGGCGCTGCACGCCGACGAGAGGATCGCCACCGAGACCAGCGAGGCCGCAGACAGGGATCGGATTGAGACGGTCGACAAGAGAAAGCTCCTTGCTGGAATGGAACAAGTGGCCGGGCGGGGGTACGTCAGGATCGTGCGCGCCGCGAGAACCGAATTTGCACCACAGCGGACACATTCACCAGCTGGAGGCAAACGTCATGAAAAGCATCGTTCGTTCGGTCGTCCTCTCCGCGATCCTCGCTCTCTTCGCCACGACGGCGGCACAGGCGCAGGAGGAGCACAAGCCCGGCGGCCTCAACAAGGTCGCCCGCAATGTGAGCAAGACCATGAAGAAGGCCGGTCGCGATAGCAAGGCAGAGGTCAAGCGCGGCTCCAGCAATGCGCACAATGCGCTGACGGACGCGGGCAACGACACGAAGACGGTTCTGAAGAAGACGACGGGCATCAAGGGCTCCAACAATCCCCATCCGGGCGGACTGAACAAGGTCGCGCGCAACATCAGCAACGCGTCGAAGAAGGCTGGGAGCGATGTGAAGGCGGAGAAGAACCGTGTGAAGAGTGACGTGCACGGTGGCCTCACCGAAGCCGGAAAGAGCGTGAAGGACACGACGCTCAAGTCGAAGCCGTAGGCGCTCGCGACTGCCGTAGGAACCGAGGGCCACAGACGACGTCTGTGGCCCTCGATCGCTTGCACATGACCGCGACGCTTGCAGAGTGCGGCACCCAGCGCCCCCGGACAGACCCGGTCCGGCAGGCCTCGTCGCGGCGTAAACGCTGTAACGACAACAGATTATGACACGTCCGCCACTCAGTGTGATCTACGGCACCGACGCTGCATAGTGAGGGATCCAGATTTTCCCACCACGCCTGCGCTGCCGATTGGCCGGCTCCACGCGCTGACGGCAGCTTCCCTCGCCTCGGACACCTCCAATGATGACCACCCGCTCACGCCGCGGCTTCACGCTCATCGAGCTGCTGATCGTCGTCGTGATCATCGGCATCCTCGCCGCGATCGCGATCCCGAAGTTCGCCAACACCAAGTCCAAGGCGTACATCGCCGCGATGAAGTCTGACCTCCGCAATCTCGTGTCGGCACAGGAGTCGTACTTTGCCGACTCGGCCAAGTACTCCACGAACGACACGACCAAGGGCCTCAAGTTCAAGCCGTCCACAGGCGTCGCGCTGCCGACGATCACGCCTGGCAGCGGCTACTGGTTCGCCACCGTCACGCACACGCAGATTCCGTCGCCGTTCGCCTGCGGCATCGGTATCAATACGACCAACCCCACGGTCGCCGCGGCGGGTGACGGCGAGCCTGCGTGCCAGTGAGCCGGAACCTCGCGTTGTGAGGCTCGGGACGAGAGACTCAGCTTTCAATAATCCCACACCCGCGTGAGAAACGCGCCGAACACACCAGTCCGCACGGTGGGATGCGTGATGCCCAGTTCCCGCTGGCCACGGAACAGGAAGCGCGGCTCGATGCCGACGTCGAGCCGGTAGATGGTGCCGAATCGCTGCGCGAGCCGGACGCCCGGAATGCCGGACGTGATCCGCATCTGACCGGCCACGTATCGGCTCGGCGTCAGATAGCGCCCGCCCTCGACGAGCGCGCCACGCACACCGCCGGTCTTGCCGAACACGAGCTCGGTGGGCACGTCCGCGGGCGACATGCTGAAGGCGTCGAGCCCGTATTCCTTGGTGGTGCCGGTGCCGATGTCGTGCAGCACGACGCCGAGCGCCGTCGCCGCCTGCTGCCGGCGCGCGAGCGCTCCGCTCTCGCCGGTCAACTGGCCGCTCCACGACTCGCTTCCTGACAGTGAGGACCCGCTCTGCTGCAGCAGCGAGGTGGACGCGCGGCCGAGCGTGAGATAACCGTTCAGCTCGCGACCGCGCATGGGAAAGAGGGAACCACTCTCCAGCCCGATGGCCGGACCGGTCGACGTGCCTCCCGTCATCAATTGCAGCGGAAGCCAGCCGCGGTTGGGTTCCCACAACAGCCGCTCGCCCACCTGCTGGACGATGCCGACCGCTCCGGTGTGCGGGCCGAAGGTCAGAGTCCCACGCGCCGGCACGAAGGGCCGCGTGCGGAAGTACGCCGCGCCCTCGCCGATGCGCACGAATCCGATGGCCCACTGATCGCTGCTGCGCTGGTCGATGTGCGCGCGCACCACCTCACCACGCCCCGTATAGAACTCGGTGTTCGCGTCGGGACGGTTGCGGTAGTAGTTCCCGCGGTCGATCACGATGTCGAGATCGGCGATGATGGCCACCTTGCGCGGCACGGCGCGCGCCTTGACCACGCGCAGACTGTCGCCGTCGGAGGCCGCGGTGTCGTACACGGCGAAGAAAGAGAGCTCGCCCGGCGCCTTGACGCGCAGCAGATCCTTCCGGAACTGCTTGAGCGCGAGATAGCCGCCCTTCATCGTCGCATCCCCCGTCACGCGCAGCGCGTCCAGGGGGCCCACGGCTATCACGTCGGCGTCGAGATCCACGACGCCCCGGTTCTGATCCATCACGCGGAGGTCGCGCCCGCCGGCACGCAGGTTCACGAGACGTCGCGCTCCGCGCACGCCCTCCACCGTCCCCGTCACGCGCATCGGTCCGCCGACACGCGCCACGAGCGAATCGAGACGCAACGTATCGCCCTGGAGCAGCAGATCGGCCACGGCGCCGTCCACACGCATGCCGGTGGAGACGAGTGTGAGCCCGCCCTCTCGCACCGCCGCACGGCCGGCATACGCCGGCGAGCGCCAACTGCCACGCACCTGCACGTCGGCCGCGGTCTTGCCACGCAGGTCGTCCAGCGCACGAGTCTTCAACGGCAGCGTGGCCATGTCGAGACTGTCGAGCTGGACGTTGGCCGAGAGAGCGCCGTCCATCCGGCGCGAGCCCTTCACGCTCTCCAATGCCAGGTTCAGCGGTAGCGACGCGTCGGCGGTCAACACGCGGCGACCGGTTGAATCCCGCGCCGTAGCCGTGGCGGTGAGGCGACGGTCGCGATAGGTGTACTCGACGTCGGCATCGGGCGCTCGCTCGTCGCCATACCGCGCCTCACGCAGCGAAGCCGCGCCCGCGATCACGGGCGCGGAGCGCATTCCGTCGATGCGCGCGCGCGCGGCGACGATACCGTCACCCCTGCCGTCCCGCTGCAGCGCCTGAAGCACGGTGCTCACACGCACTCCTTCGGCCGCGACGTCGAGCCGTACCGGGCCCTCTCTGGGCAGCACGCCGTTGACGAACACACGTCCACCCACCGAGCTGCGGAGATCCACCGAGTCCACGCTTACGCCGCCGCCGGCGAACCGCAGCCCAGCAGGGTGGGCGAGGCGCCAGACGAGCGTATCGAACACGCCGCGCAGCGAATCGAGCTGCACGAGCTGCCCACCGGACGCCGGGCGCGCGTAACGGCCCGCTGCGGCGTACGAGACGAGCGAGTCCTGCCGCACGCGCAGGTCGGCGGCGAGGATCCGGTCGCGCCAGCTTCCATTGGCACGCACCTGATCGAAGGCGCGCCCAGTCGCCACAATGCTGTCGGCCGACACGCTGAAGGCGAGCGGCGCCGAGCGGCGCCGTACATTGGAAGACGACACGGTGCCGGCCACGGAGCGCACAGTGCTCCCGCGCACCACCAGCCGCGAGCCGCGCACGCTCGCGTCGAGTCCCAGCTCCTTGATGTTGCCGCGCAGGGTGCCAGACGCCTCGAGCTGGCCGGACAGGGAATCGCGCCGAACGCGCGGCAGGGTGTCCACAGCGATCGCCACGCCGGGTTCCAACCCGAGGGCGAGCTGCTCGATGCGCACCGCGTCGGCCCGCCGCGCCGAATCGGCCCGCGCCGCCATGAGCAGCGCACGCTGCCGAGCCACGGGGGCAGCCACCGATCCACTGTCTGCGGTGCCGATCCAGCGGCGGAGCGTGCCGAGTGAATCGACGACGGCGGCGAAGCGCAGCGTACCGGAACGCGACGAGACCAGCCCGACTGAACCGACGGCGCTCGCCCGCGCGCCGCTGGCGAGCAGCGCCAAGGTGTCCACGCGCAGCAGCCCGCCCGAAGCCGCGAGCCGCGCCGTGAGCTGCTGGACGGCGAGCGTGTCGTAGCGCGACCGCACGAGATCCGCGCTCACCACGGCGTCTGCGGTCGCCGGCGCGAGCCCTCGGCCACGCGCCGTCACCGTCCCCGTGAGCCGAGTGCTCGGTGCGCGCCGAGAGAACGCGCGCGCATCGAGCGCGTCGAGCGCCGCGGACACGTCATAGCGCGACCTGGAGCCGGCCACTGCGACACTGCCGCGAGCATCGATGGCACCGCCGCCAGCAGTGGACCGCAACACGCCCTGGAACCGAAGCGCCTTCGTGGTGCCCGCGGCGCGCACACGTCCGGTCACCGAGCCGCGCAGCTGCGCGGCCGGCGCGAATCGTCCGGCGGTGGCGAGGGAGAGCGGACGCAGCTGCGCCTCGGCCACGATACGCTTGGAGGCAGGCCGATACGACCCGCTCCCTACCACGCGAGACCGCTCGCCCCGATCGAGATGCGTGACGTCGCCGCGCACACTCCAGCCGTCGCGCGCGCCGCCGCTCACCGTCGCCGACCCATTCAGCACGCCGCGCACCGGCAGGCGCGCGCCGCTGCCGCCGCCGAGGGTGGCGATCTGCAGCGGGAGCATCTGCACGGCGAGGTCTCGCGTCTGGACGCCATGGTCGAAGCCGAGGCCACCACGCGCCTTGAGGTGGCTGCGGCCCGCGACCGCATCGTCGAATCGAACGTCGGCGTCGAGCTGCAGCGCGCGCGTCGTGCCCGAGACGGCGACATGCCCGTCGAGCGTGCCCCTCCGGCGCAGCTTGACCGAGGGCGCGAACTCGCGGATGATGTCGGTCGTGAGCCGAGTGACGTCGACGTCGGCGCTGCTGATGGCGAGCTCGCTCCGCTTGCCGAGCCTCACGCGGGTGGCCGCAACATCGCCGGCGATGGTCGCGCCACGATAGCGCACGTTGGCATCGCGGACGGCGTACTCGGCGCTGTCGCCATGCACGCGCATGGTGTAGCGCAGTGTGCCGCCGCCCTGCGCGGGCAGCCTGGGACTGAGCCAGCGAAGATCGGCAATGCCCAGGGGCGCGGCGACGACGTCGATGCGGATGGGACTCTTGCCGAATCCGATCGTGCCGTCGCCGCTGAGCTTCGTGGAGGGGAACGCCACGCGGGCACCGCGCCACCAGAGCGAATCACGCGAGGCGTAGATGGTGCCGGACAGGGATCGAATGTCGGCCACGGGCGGATATAGAGCTCGGCGATCATCGACAACGACGCGATCTCGATCGCCGTCGGCACTCCCTTGCGCGCCAGACGGATGCCGGGAAGGCGCGCATCGAGATGGTGAAAGTCCATCACGCGCTGGAACCCGCCAGTGACCCGCTCGATTCGGCTGTGCGCCGCGGGACCGAGCGCCGCGACGATCGCCGCCTCGCGACGATCGGCGGCGAGGGCTGAGTCGGGGCGCCACGTCGTGCGATAGATCACTCGGCTGTTGCGCAGCGTGACGTTCGACAGCTCCGGCGGTGTGGAGCGGCGCGACGTATCACGCGCGCTCGACCGGGGGCGCAGGAGCGTCTGGAAGTTCCAGCGTTCGCCGGGCCGCTTGTCGAGCACGATGAGCGCCGAGTCCAGTGCCAGCTCGCGAATGACGAGCTTCCCGCGCAGCGCCGGGCCGAGCGCGTAGGCGATGCGGCCGCGCTTCGCCGTGAAGAACGGTCGGCGCGCGCTGTCCACGAGGCGCACGTCGGTGAGCGTCGCGCCGGCGAACAGATTGCCCCGCAGGCCGCCGATGGCAAGCTCGCCGGCGAAGCGGCCGTTCGCCTGCGCGACGACGAGCCGGCGCACCCGCTCGTTTCCCCATGGCGTGAGCGCGAGCACGAGCACGACGATGGCGCCCAGGATGACCGCGAACACGACGGTGGCCGCGGCCGCGCGCCACGCGCGACGTGGGGGGTGACTGGGCGATGACGCGAGCGGGAGCGTCATCAGAACGCCTGGCCCATGGCGAAGTGCACCACGATGCGTCGGCCGACGGATCGAAGGAAGCCAGGCGAAGGATCGACGAGCGAGAAGCGCCGCTCCCGGTCCAGGCGCACGACGCGCTCACCGCCGGCATCCTGGACGGCCACGACGACCGGCAGTATCTCGCCGCCCACTGGGCGGAGGCCGAAGTCGAGCCGCAGCACGCCAAGTGGAGAGCGATAACGAAAGCCGACGCCGGGCGTGATGGCTCCCGTGCCGTGCGCGGGCGAGGCCAGCCCGCCCGTGCCCACGTAGGCGCCATCGATGAAGAGCACGCCGCCGAGCTGCTTCACGATGGGAACGCGAAGCTCGGCGCTTGCTTCGAGCACGCTGCTGCCGCCGGTGGGCCGAGGGAACAGCTGGTCGCCAGGCACGCCGGACGGATCGCACTGGCCGCTCGCGATCGTGGCGTCGGTGCAGCCGGCAGCGAGGAGCGAGGACCGGCGCACCTGCAACACGCGCGGGCCGAGCTCGTTCTCGGCGAAGCCGCGCACCGACTGCATGCCGCCGGCGTAGAACCGCGCGCGCGGGTGGAGGATGCCGTCGCCGGCACCCGCGATGCCGAGGGCGCCGCGACCGCTGGCGAGCGCCCGCACCACGCCGGCGCGACCGTGCAGCGCGAGCACCTTGGGCAGCAGGGCGGCGCTCTTCGGCGTGCCGATGGCGCGATAGTACGAGCCATCCACCGCTGCGCGATTGTGGGCGAACGTCGACCATGTCGCGCTGGATGCGTGCTCCACGTCAGCCACCGCGGTGAAGCCGCGCGTCGGCACCTCGAGGTCGTCGGAGCCGTCGTACCAGGCGCTGGCGGCGAGCGGGGCGAGCCGCTGCGTGCGCGAGAGCGCGTCGATCGTGGGCGCGTCGCAGATACCGTAGCCGGCGCAGAAGTACACGGCGCCAGCCTGCACACGATTGGCCTCCAGTCGGTAGTTGGCGCCGACGGGCAGCTTGGTGCTCAGCTCGCGCACCACGCCGACCGACGCACCGGCATTCTCGTCCACGACGACGCCCGCGAGCGCGCGGCGTCCAGCAAAGGCAGTGAGCGCCGCGGAGGTGCGCGCGCCGGCGATCCACGGCTGCGTAAGCGTGAGCGACGCCTGGTACGTGGGCCGGAGAAAAGGCGCACCGTCGAAGCTGGCGTCGCTCGGCACGGCGCGCTGAAACACCGCCCGACCATTGAGCTGCTCGCCGAACAGGTTGCCGGCGGCGGCGCGAATCCTGAGCCAGCGACCGTCGCCAAGGGCGTTGTGGCGCACCTCGGCCGCCGCCTGGCCGAACTCGATCGTGTTGAAGCCGACGGTGAGCTCCACGTGCCGCGCCGGCGTCTCCGTGATGGCCATCGTGAGCGCCTTCATGCTGTCGCCTGCCGTGGGCGTGATGACGAGCGCGCGCGCGATCGCCGGCGACTGGAACAGGCGGCGCTGGCTCTCGAGCACGGCGTTGCGCGTATAGAGCGTGCCCGGCTTGAGCAGCACGCCGCGCGTGAGGGTGGCATCGGAGAGGTAGCCGTTCCCCTCGAAATCGATGCGGCGCACCCGTGTGACCCACCGCGGATCGATGTCGATGGCCAGCGAGACACGGCGTTCGGCGTCGGGGCGCGTGGCGGCGGTGTCGATGCGCACGTCGCCATGGCCCTTGTTCCACACCGCGGCCGTGAGCCGGGCGAGGGTGGAATCGAGGGCAATGAGGTTGTACGGTTCGCCCTCGCGAAGCTCCACCGCCGCCCGCTGCTCGGCGGGCGTGAGCACTGCGGCACGCTGGGAGATGCGCAGCGAGGAGAGCACGGTCGGAGCTCCTTCCACGATGCGAAAGGCGACAGCCGAGCCGCGCTTGCCGGGGGTGAGCACCGTGTCCACCTGCGCCTCGCGGAAACCGCGCTTCCAGTAGTAGACGCGGAGCTTGGTGATGTCCTCGCCGAGGGCTTTCGGGGTGGTGCGGCGCCGGTCGGTGAAGAGCTGTGTCGCCGAGAGCTTGCAGAGCGGCGCGATGAGGATGATGCGGCAAGTGGATCCGCGCGTGAACAGTCCTCGGCGCAGGTCGTCCGTGCTCACCAGCCGGGCTCCAGGGAAGGAGAGCTTCGTGACGGTGATGGAGTCGTGCCGGCCGAGCGGCGCCGGCGTGGCCTGTGCGCGGAGGGCGGCGGGCACGCAGACGAGCAGTGCCGCCGCGGTCATCCAGCAGCGCGGAGAAGGGGCCGTGAGGGGCATTCGGACGGATGTGGAGTCGGGCTTCGAGCGGGCCGGACCGTACAAAGCGAAAAGCGGGCCGCGCGCTGATGCAGAAAGCCGCCCCCTCGATCTATCACCCGGAGCATCAGACCATGTAGAGCTCCACGCGATCCCGTCCGGATCCTTGAAGGCCACGTACTCCTTGTCCAGCGTCGCGTCCGTCTTCACCGATGGCGCCTCCGCCGGCACCGAAGATGATCAGCCCCGGCAACTCGAGCAACAGCGGAAAGCCGAGCCGATCGATGTAGAACACACGGGAGCGAGCGAGGTCCCTGGTTCGGATGGCGACATGGTGCAGTCCCGTGGTCTGGATGCCGATGCCGTGTGAGGCTGCGGTCATGGGTGTTTCTCCGACAGAGGTGTGCTTGCTGGTTGGCCTGACGTGATCTAGAATGGGGCGCCAGTCTCACCTCGGTCTCACCTGCCGGCGCGCCGGCTCAAGAGACGACGTAAGTTGCTGCGGCTCAAGACCTTCGGTGGGCTGTCGCTGGAGAGCGACGGGGGTGGCCTGTCCGGAGCGGCGCTCCAGAAACGCCGCCTCGCACTTCTGGCCGCCCTCGCGATTGCCGGCCCGCACGGGCTCGCGCGGGAGAAGATCCTCGGCCTGAGGGAGCCAGTGAATGCCCTGAGCGATCAGTACGGCGACATCGACATCTATCTCTTCGACCAGCTGTTGCGCGGGCGCATCGCGACCGGCATGCGCGTGCTGGATGCGGGGTGCGGCACCGGCCGCAATCTGGTCTATCTGTTGCGAGAGAAGTTCGACATCCACGCGATTGACGAGAGCGCAGAGGCCATCGCCGCCACGCGCCGGCTGGCCGCGACGCTCGCGCCCCACCTGCCTGCCAACCGGTTTCGTGTCGAGCGGATAGAGGATCTTTCGCTGCCGGCCGGGTCGGTGGACGTGGTGATCAGTAGCGCCGTGCTGCATTTCGCGCGCGACGAGTCGCACTGGCTCGCCATGGTCGATGCGCTATGGCGCGTGCTTGCCCCTGGCGGACTGTTCTTCGCTCGCCTGGCGAGCACGGTCGGTCAGGGCGAGCGACTCATTCCCCTGGGTGGACGGCGCTTTCTGTTGCCGGACGGCAGCGACCGCTTTCTCGTCGACGACGAGATGCTGATCCGCCAGTGCGAACGGCTCGGCGGAACCCTTCTCGATCCGATCAAGACGAGCGTCGTCCACGGTCTGCGCTCGATGGCGACGTGGGTCGTCCGGAAACCTGGAACTTGAGGATCGGCGCTGCTGCCTGCGCGGAAGAAGGGCACACCGGAGCGAGTCCGATGTGCCCTTCGCATTATCTGTCTTCCTGTCTTCCTGTCTTCCTGTAGTTCTAGTACCGGTAGTGATCCGGCTTGTACGGCCCGTCCACCGGCACGCCGATGTAGGCCGCCTGATCCGGCGAGAGCTGCGTCAGCTTCACGCCGAGCTTCTCCAGGTGCAGTCGCGCGACCTTCTCGTCGAGGTGCTTGGGAAGCGTGTAGACCTTCCGCTCCAGCTTGTCGGCGTTGTGATGCAGCTCCAGCTGTGCCATCACCTGATTGGTGAACGACGCCGACATCACGAAGCTCGGGTGGCCGGTCGCGCAGCCGAGGTTGAGCAGGCGACCCTCGGCGAGGATCATGACACTGTGGCCGTCGGGGAAGACGAACTCGTCGTACTGCGGCTTGATGTTGATGCGCGTGATCCCCTTCTTCTTCAGGCCGGCCATGTCGATCTCGTTGTCGAAGTGGCCGATGTTCCCCACGATGGCCTTGTCCTTCATCTTCGCCATGTCGTCGGTCGTGATGATGTCCTTGTTGCCAGTCGCCGTGATGAAGATGTCGGCGGTGCCGACGACGTCGGCCAGCGTCGTGACCTGGTAGCCTTCCATCGCCGCCTGGAGGGCGCAGATGGGGTCCACCTCGGTGATGATGACACGGGCGCCCTGAGCGCGCAGCGACTGCGCCGAGCCCTTGCCCACGTCACCGTAGCCGAAGACGACCGCGACCTTGCCGGCCAGCATCACGTCGCTCGCGCGCAGGATGCCGTCGGTGAGCGAGTGCCGGCACCCATACAGGTTGTCGAACTTGCTCTTCGTCACCGCGTCGTTGACGTTGATCGCCGGGAAGCGGAGCAGCCCGGCACGCATCATCTCGTACAGGCGGTGCACCCCGGTCGTCGTCTCCTCGCTCACGCCCCGAATGTCGGCGATGACCCGGGTCCAGCGGCCGGGATTCTTCTGCTGCTCGTCGCGCAGGAGGTCGAGGATCACACCCCACTCCTCGGAGTCGGTCGCCGGATCGAAGGCGGGCACGACGCCCGTCGACTCGTACTCGGTGCCCTTGTGCACGAGCATCGTGGCATCGCCGCCATCATCCAGGATGAGGTTCGGGCCACTGCCATCGGGCCACATGAACGCCTGCTCGGTGCACCACCAGTACTCCTCCAGCGTCTCGCCCTTCCAGGCGTAGACCGGCACGCCGTTGGGGGCGTCGGCGGT
>JBKJIY010000122.1:0-14745 GCA_046598315.1 Gemmatimonadaceae bacterium | reverse complement strand
GCTCAAAGCGCTCGCGAAGGAGCTCTCGGTGCCGGTGATCGCGCTCTCGCAGCTCTCGCGCGCGCCCGAGCAGCGCGCCGGCGACCATCGCCCGCAGCTCTCCGATCTCCGCGAGTCCGGCGCGATCGAGCAGGACGCCGATCTGATCATGTTCATCTATCGTCCCGAGGTCTACGAAGGACCAGTGGACAAGGATGGCAACTCGCTCGAAGGCCGCGCCGAGATCATCATCGGCAAGCAGCGCAACGGACCGATCGGCTTCGTCAACCTGCACTTCCACAAGAACTACACGCGCTTCGAGAACTTCTCGCACCGGGCGCCGGGGCCGCAGGGCGGCGGGACCGAAGCCGGCCGCATCGGGCCGGGCGGGCAGGAGAAGCAACGCGCGGGCTGACGCGCACGTTGCCGCGCGACCGGCGGCCTACGCGCCCGCTCGTCGGGCGAGGCGCTCCAACAACGGAAAACAATAGCAACCGCGTCCCCAGCACCGGAGCGATCATGTCCACGAGCCTCGCCGGTTCCGCGATCACCGCCCTCCGTCAGGTCGCCATCACCGTGTCTGATGTCGAGCGCGCGCTCGTCTTCTATCGCGACGCGTTGGGACTGCCGTTTCTCTTCTCCGCCGGTCCGACTCTCGCCTTCCTCGACATCGGCGGCGTGCGGCTGATGCTCGGCACGCCCGAGCCGGGCTTCCAGCCCGGCGCAAGCTCGGTGCTCTATTTCACGGTGGCGGACATCGTCGCCGCGCATGCGACGCTCGCCGCCCGGGGAGTGGCCTTCCCCAGGGAGCCGCACTTGCTCGCCGCCATGCCCGATCACGATCTCTGGCTGTGCGAGTTCCGTGATCCCGACGGGAATCCACTCGCACTCATGTGCGAGCGTCCAGCCGCCGGCCGCTAGCCGGGATCCGGGCGCGTTGGCGCGCCGCGGACGCGCCGCGCACGGGACTCGTCCCTCCGCTAAGTTCAGCGGGGATGACGCGATCTCTCCGCCGCGCGTGAGCGCCAGGGCCCGGACGATCTACCGCTGCACCGAGTGCGGCGCCGACCATCCCAAATGGGCCGGCCGCTGTGATGTCTGCAGCGCGTGGAACTCCCTCGTGGAGGAGGTCGTCTCGCGCGCCGCGCTTACCGGCGGGGCGAGCCGCCGGGCGAATGGCGCCCGGTCACTCGCCGACGGGGGCAGCGTGGCCGCCACGCCGCGCCTGCGCGACGTGAGCGGCTCCGAATCGCGCCGCTGGACCACCGGGATCAACGAGTTCGACTTCGTGCTCGGCGGTGGTCTCGTTCCCGGCTCCATGATCCTCATCGGCGGTGAACCGGGCATCGGCAAGTCCACGCTCCTCCTGCAGGTGGCGGGACGGCTCCAGGCGTCGGGCCACGCCACGCTCTACGCGAGTGGCGAGGAGAGCGCGCTCCAGGTGAAGCTGCGCTCCGACCGGCTGGGCGACGAGGCCACTGGCGACGTCACCCTGTTGAGCGAGACCAATCTTGAAACGATCCTCACCACCGCGGCCTCGGTCTCGCCAGCCGTGCTGATCGTGGACTCCATCCAGACGGTGTACACGAGTGATCTCGAAGGCGCGCCCGGCAACGTGGGGCAGGTCAGGGAATGCGCCGCGCGCCTCATGCGCTTCGCCAAGGAGAGCGGCACCGCCGTGTTCGTCGTGGGCCACGTGACCAGGGGCGGTGGCATCGCCGGCCCCAAGACGCTGGAGCACATCGTCGATACGGTGCTCTACTTCGAGGGAGAGAACTCCCTCGACCACCGCGTGTTGCGCGCGACGAAGAACCGGTTCGGGTCGGTGGACGAAATCGGGGTCTTTCGCATGGCGCCGGATGGCCTCATCCCCGTGGCCAACCCCTCAGCGCTCTTCCTCGGCGACCGATCGATGATCGCCTCCGGCAGTGCGGTGACCGCGCTGATGGAGGGGACGCGACCCATTCTCATCGAGATCCAGGGGCTCGCCGCGAAAGCTGGTTTCGGCACGCCTCAGCGCGTGGCCACGGGCTACGACGGCCGGCGCCTCGCGCTGCTCCTCGCCGTGCTCGACAAGCGCGCGGGGCTGTCCTTCGGCCAGCTCGACGTATTTCTCAACGTGGTCGGCGGCGTCCGGCTGCAGGAGCCCGCGGGCGATCTCGCCGTCGCCGCGGCACTCGCCTCGAGCGTGTACGACCGCCCCCTGCCGCACGACGCGGTCTTCGTAGGCGAGGTGGGGCTCGGCGGCGAGATCAGGCCGGTGTCGCAGGCCGAGCGTCGGCTCGCCGAAGCGGCCAACATGGGCATGAAGACCGCGTACCTCGCGGAGCGAGCCGTACCCGCCCGCGTCCCTGCCGGCCTGCGCGCCGTGGGCGTGCGCACGATCGCCGAATTGTTCGAGCAGGTCTTCGCATGATCGCCCGCGACGTGGGCGTCGTGATCGTGGCAGGCGGAAGCGGTACACGCACCGGCGGCGACGAGCTGAAGCAGTTCCGCTGGGTCGCGGGCAAGCCGATGCTCCTGCACAGCGTGCAGGCCTTCATGGCGCGACGCGACGTCGGGATGGTCGTGGTCGTCCTGCCGCAGCGATACGCCGGTGATCCGCCTCCCTGGCTCTTCCAGTGCGACGTGGACCGTCTGCTCGTGTCCATCGGCGGACGCACACGGAGCGAGAGTGTGGCCAACGGGCTCGACGATCTGCCAGACGAAGCGCAGATCGTGCTCGTCCATGACGCCGCGCGCCCCCTCGTGGGAGCGGCAACGATCGAACGCGTGATCGAGTCGGTCCGGGGCGGGCGGGCGACCGTCGCCGCGCTGCCCGTGGTCGACACGCTCAAGGAGGTGGACGACGACGGCATGATCGTGCGGACGGTGGAGCGGGAGAACGTGTGGCGCGCCCAGACCCCGCAGGGCTTTCCGCGTCAGTTGCTCGTGGACGTGCACCGGCGGGCCCGCGCGGAACGCCTGTCGCCCAGCGACGATGCCTCGCTCTGCCAGGAGTTCGGCATTCCGGTCGTCGTCGTGCGGGGTAGCGAGCGGGCGCTCAAGGTCACGAGCGCCGACGATTTCTCCCGCGTCGACGCGCTCTTCGCCAGCGACGAGTGACGGACGCGCCCATGGGTGTGCCGTTCTGGTCGGAGTCGGAGATCGCCGCGGCCATCCGACCAGCGATCGAGCAGCTCGAGCTGCGCCGCGTGCTCGCGTATCCCACCGAGACCGTCTACGGCTTTGGCGGGGCCACGGACCGCGATTCCGTCGACGCCCTCATTGCCCTGAAAGGTCGGCCCAAGGGGAAGCCCTTCCTCCTGCTGATCGCCGCGAGCGAGATGCTGGCCCAGCTCGATCTCCGCATTCCCAGCTTCGCCATGAATCTCGCCGCGCGGCACTGGCCGGGCCCACTCACCCTGGTGCTGCCGGGGGGCGAGAAGCGCGTTCCCGAGCCGCTGCGCGGTCCCGAAGGGGGCATCGCCGTGCGATGGACGTCGCATCCGGCGCTCCAGCAGCTCATTCGCAGCTACGGGGATGCGCTCACCTCCACGAGTGCCAACCGCCCCGGGGTGCCACCCGCGAAGTCCACGCGCGAGATTCGTGAGCAGTGGGGCGACGCGATCGCGCGCGGCGTCCTTCGTGTGCTCGACGGGGGCACCCTGCGGCCCTCGCCTCCCTCCACGGTGGTGGACTGCACGGGACGCGCGCCGCGCGTCATCCGGCCCGGCGCCATTCCCGCCGCCGTGCTGCGCGAGACCGAGCCGCGCCTCATCGGAGATGCCTGACGTCATGAAGCTGCTCTTCGTTTGCACCGGCAATACCTGCCGAAGCGCCCTCGCCGAGGCGATCGCGCGCAAGATCGCCATCGAGCGCGGCCTGCCGGAGGTCGACGTCTCCAGCGCGGGCATCAGCGCCTGGGAGGGCGCCGCCGCCTCCGACGGGGCGCTGCTCGTGGGACTGGAGCGGCACATGGACCTCGGCGCACATCGGTCGCGGCAGCTCACGCGGGCGCTGGTGGACTCGGGCGACCTCATCCTCGCCATGAGCCCGCAGCATCTGGAGCGCGTGGACGCGCTGGGTGGCGCAGGCAAGGCATTTCTGCTCACCGAGTATCCGGTCGCCGGGATCGCGGGCCGAGCCATCGCCGATCCCATCGGCGCGGAGCTCGACGTATATCGCGCCACGGCGGATGAGCTGGAGCGGGAGATTCGCCGCGTGTTCGACACGCTCGCCAGCCGACAGGTGCCCGGCGCGTCGTGACTTCGCTCCCCGGACGGCTGGTACTCCTCGGTCATCCCGTCGCGCACTCCATCTCCCCGCGATTGCAGGATGCCGCGCTGCGGGCCGCGGGGATCCCGCTTCGCTACGAGTTGCTCGACGTCAGCGCCGTCGCCCTCGACGCGACCCTCACAGGGCTGGCCAGGGTGAATGCCGCGGGCAACGTGACCATTCCGCACAAGGAGGCGGTCGCCCGACGGTGCGCGCTGCTCACGCCGGTGGCCGAGCGTTGCGGCGCGGTGAACACCTTCTGGCACGAGGAGGGCGCGCTCGTCGGCCACAACACGGACGTGGGCGGCGCCGCACATGTGATGCGGCTCCTTCTCGGCGACGGATGCGCCGAGGCTCGCGTAGCGCTCGTGGGAGCTGGCGGGTCCGCTGCCGCGGTGCTGGGCGCGGTGGAAGGGTGGGGCGGCGGGCGGGTGGCCGTCTATAATCGGGACATGTCCCGCGCGACTGCCCTCGCCGTTCGCTTTTCCGGCCTCGCCGTGTCCGTGCCCACGATGGAGGAAGCGCTCGACGGCGCCGACCTCGTCGTGAACGCCACGCCGCTCGGGATGCGCGACGACGATGCCTTTCCGGTGGCGCTCGCGCAGCTCCCTCCCCGCGCCGCGGTGTTCGATCTCGTGTACCGTTCGGGCGAGAGCGCGTGGGTGCGGGCGGCACGTGAGGCGGGACACGTGTCGGCCGATGGGGAAGGGATGCTGCTGGAGCAGGGGGCGCTCGCGTTCGCCCGCTGGTTCAACCGCGAGCCCGACCGTGACGCGATGTGGCGAGCGCTGCGCTGACGGCGGTGCGCTCGCGGGCGCGCGCATCGGGAGCGGCGCTGCTCGACTTCCTGTTGCCTCCGGCATGTGCTGTCTGCGGCGGGCCGCGCAACGGCGACCCTGACCTGGTGTGCGGCCGCTGCTGGCTCGGGGCGGTGGAACTGCCTCGGCCCCGCTGCGCGCGATGCGGTCATCCTGCCGTCGCCGCCTGCCGCTGGTGCGAGCAGCTGCCGCCATTCGTGCGGTCGGCCCGCTCGGCATACGCGATTCCCGGCGGCACGGCCGAAGCCGTGGTCCACGCCCTCAAGTACCACGGCTGGCCCGGTGTCGCGCCAGCGATGGCGAAGCGGATGAGCGCGCTGCGCTTTCCCGTGGACGTGGAGCGGGAGCGCGCCGCGCTCGTTCCGGTTCCCCTCGCCGCATCGCGACGGCGGGAGCGCGGCTACAACCAGAGCCACGTGCTGGCGAGCGCGCTCGCCCGGCACTGGCAGCTTCCCGTGCGCGACGATCTTGTCGTGCGATCGCGCGCAACCGAAAGCCAGACGCGGTTGACACCGGGGGAGCGCCATCGCAACGTTTCGGGCGCGTTCCGTGCAGACGCGGATCGCGCCTCGCTGCGTGGTCTTCATCTCGTCCTGGTGGACGACGTGCTGACCACGGGAGCGACCCTCAACGCGTGCGCCGCCGCGCTGTACGACGGAGGAGCGCGCATTCTCAGTTTTGTGACCTTCGGCCGGGCGCCCGCACTTGGCGACCGGTGGTGAAACTCAGGGAGACTCGGATGGCCATTCGCGTGGGGATCAACGGCTTCGGCCGCATCGGGCGGCAGGTGCTTCGCGCCGCCAAGCAGGCCGGGATCGAGGATCTCGAATTCGTCGCCGTGAACGATCTCACGGACACCAAGACCCTCGCCCACCTCTTCAAGTACGACTCCGTCCATCGCGAGTTCGACGGCGAGGTCACCGCGGGCGGCGACTCCATCACGATCGACGGCCACGAGATCAGGATTCTCGCCGAGAAGGATCCGGCCCGGCTCCCGTGGAGCGCGCTCGGCGTGGACATCGTGCTGGAGAGCACCGGTCGCTTCACCGACAAGGACAAGGCGAGCCTGCACCTCGCCGGCGGCGCGAAGAAGGTGATCATCTCCGCGCCGGCGAAGGACGAGGACATCACTGTGGTGATGGGCGTCAATCACGAGAAGTACGACGCCGCCACGCACCACGTCATCTCCAATGCATCCTGTACCACGAACTGCCTCGTGCCCATGGTCCAGGTGATCCGCCAGCACTTCGGCTTCGTGCGCGGCTCGATGCTCACCGTGCACAGCTACACCAACGACCAGAACATTCTCGACCTGCCGCACAAGGATCTGCGCCGGTCGCGCGCGGCGGCCATCTCGATGATCCCGACGACGACCGGGGCCGCGAAGGCGACCTCGCTCGTCATCCCGGAGCTCAAGGGGAAGATCGACGGCATGTCCATCCGCGTCCCGACCCCCGACGTGTCGTTCACCGACCTTACGGTGCTCGTGGAAAAGACGGTCACGGTGAACGACGTGAACGCCGCCTTCCGCGCGGCGTCCGAGGGAGCGCTCGCCGGCATTCTCCAGTACACGGAAATCGAGCTCGTATCGAGCGATTACATCGGCAATCCGCACTCCTGCATCCTCGACGCCAAGTGCACCAATGTCGTGGACGGCACGCTGGTGAAGGTCTCCGGCTGGTATGACAACGAGTGGGGCTACGCCTCGCGCTGCGTGGACCTGATGCAGTACGTCGGCGCGCGTCTGTAGGCGGCCGAATGAACAAGCTGACCGTACGCGATCTGTCTGCGGAGCAACTCCGCGGACGACGGGCGCTCGTGCGCGTGGACTTCAACGTCCCGCTCGACCAGCAAGGTGCCATTACTGACGACACGCGCATCCGCGCCGCCCTGCCCACGCTGAACCTTCTGCTCACCGGTGGCGCGCGCGTCGTGCTGCTCTCGCATCTCGGCCGGCCCAGGGGCAAGCCCGACCCGCGCTACTCGCTGGCACCCGTCGCACGGCGCCTGGAGGAGCTGTTGCCGTCGCACGCCGTGCGGTTCGCGGCAAGCACGGACGACGACGCCGCCGTGGCCGCATCGGCGGCGCTCCAGGATGGCGAACTGCTCGTGCTCGAGAACACGCGCTTCCTGGCCGGGGAGGAACAGAACGACGACGCGCTTGCACGCGCCCTCGCCCGACTCGGCGACCTGTACGTGAACGACGCCTTCGGCGCGGCCCACCGCGCCCACGCCTCCACGGAAGGCGTGGCCAGGCATCTGCAACCGGCTGTCGCGGGCCTCCTGATGGAGCAGGAGATCGAGTACCTGCACGGCGCGCTCGAACGGCCCGCCAAGCCATTCGTCGCCATTCTGGGCGGCGCCAAGATCTCTGGCAAGATCGACGTCATCGAGGCGCTCCTGCCCAAGGTGGACGCGCTGCTCGTCGGCGGCGCCATGGCCTGCACGTTCTACAAGGCCATGGGCCTCGAGACTGGCCGCTCCCTCGTGGAGCCCGATCGCGTGGCGATGGCGGAAGCGCTGCTCGAGCAGGCGGGCACGCGCATCATCCTTCCGCACGACGCGATGGTGGCGCGCAGCCTCGACGCGCCGGCCGACGCGCGCGCCGTGAAGAAGGGGGAGATTCCGAGCGACATGGCGATGTACGACATCGGCCCGGACACCGCCGCGTCGTACACGCGGGCGATCGTGGCGGCGAGGACCGTGCTCTGGAATGGCCCGATGGGCGTGTTCGAGACGCCGCCATTCGACAAGGGGACGATGGCGATCGCACAGGCCATGACTGTCGCCACCACGCAGGGGGCCACGACGATCGTGGGCGGCGGCGACTCGGCCGCCGCGGTGGAGCAGGCGGGATTGTCGGCACAGATGAGCCACGTCTCCACGGGGGGCGGCGCCTCGCTGGAGTTTCTCGAGGGCAAGGTGCTGCCCGGTCTTGCGGCGCTCACGGACCGGTAGCCGATGTCGGGACATGTCCGGCCGGTGTTTGCGGCCAACTGGAAGATGAACCTCGGTCCCGTCGCGGCGGCCACCTATCTCGACGCGTTTCTCGACGCGTCTGCCCCCCGTGACGACCGCACGGTCGTCTTCTTTCCCTCCTCGCTCAGCGTCGCGGCCGTGCGCACAGGCACACGCTCGCGACCGGACCTGCGGTTGGGCGTGCAGAACATCCATGCGCAGGAGAAGGGCGCCTTCACGGGCGAGAGCTCGGCGGGGATCGCCGCCGAAGCGGGCGCCGCGTTCGTGCTCGTGGGGCACTCCGAGCGCCGGCACGTCTTCGGCGAGACGGAGCCGGAGACCGCGCAGAAATGCCAGCGCGCGGTGGAGCACGGCCTCGTTCCCGTGCTGTGCGTGGGCGAGACGATCGAGCAGCGAGAGCGTGGCGAGACCGAGCGCGTGGTGCTCCACCAGCTGCGCGCCGGATTCTCGATGCTCACGCCCGAGGCCGTGGTGGGGGCGCTCGTCGCCTACGAGCCCGTCTGGGCCATCGGCACCGGTCGAACCGCCACACCGGAGGATGCGGCGGTGGTACACCGTGTCATTCGCGCGGCGCTGGACGAGCTGGTTGGATCGGCCGCCCGCGACATTCCCATTCTCTACGGCGGAAGCGTGACCGTCGGGAACGCAGCGTCGCTGCTGGCGGCGGACGAGGTGGACGGACTGCTGGTGGGGGGCGCGAGCCTGGACCCGGCCGGGTGGGCGGCAATCTGCGGCACGCGGTAGCGGACCGCCTGCTGCGGGGTGGTTGCGCCGTGCCGTAAGTCCGTTCATATTTGAGGTTTACCCCGCCTCGCCACACATCACCCGTCCGCCGGACATGTTCACCTTTCTGCTGACCCTCCTCGTCATCGACAGCCTCGTGTTGATCGCCGCCATCCTGCTGCAGAGCGGGAAAGGCAGTGGCCTGGCCGCCAGCTTCGGCGGCGTGAGCAGCTCGGCGGATTCGTTGCTCGGCACGCGGCAGGCGGGGAACCTGCTCACCAAGACGAGCTGGTGGGGCGGCGGGATCTTTCTGTTCCTCTCGCTCGTCCTGTCCATCGCCTCCACGCAGCGCCGGACGCCCAAGTCGGTGCTGGACCAGGCGTTCACGCCCGCCGCCACCGCGCCCGCGCCCACGGCCGGCCAGCCCAACGCGAACAGCGCGATCCCGCTCACGCCAGCGACTCCGGCGCCGACCACGACCGTGCCTGCCACTCCCGCGCCCGCCAAGCCCTGACGCCGGTGAGAGCACGCGTGGAAACGCCAGGGTTCCTCCTCCTCGAGGATGGAACCCTGTTTCATGGTATCCTGCACGGCACGATGGACGCGACGGTGGCCGAAGTCGTCTTCACCACCAACATGAGCGGCTATCAGGAGGTCTTCACCGACCCTTCGTACCGCGGCCAGATCGTCGTGATGACGTCGCCAATGATCGGCAACTATGGGGTGAACCTGGCCGATCCGGAGTCTGCCGCGCCGCAGGTGTCCGGCGTGGTCGTACGCGAGCTGGCGAGGACGCATTCGAACTGGCGTGCCGACGGCGACCTGGCCAGCTATCTTGCGGCCGCGCAAATTCCTCTCCTCGAAGAGGTTGACACACGTCGTCTCACGCGGCACCTGAGGACCGCGGGGGTGGTGAACGGAGTGATTGGCGCGGGCGGGGCGCCATCGCCGACTCAGGTCGCGCAACTGGAGGCGTGCCCCTCCATGGAAGGTCTCGATCTCGCTTCGCGGGTCACGACCAGCGAAGCCTACATGTGGGGCAACCCGCAGGCGCGCCATCACATCGTCGCCTATGATTTCGGGATCAAGCGCAACATCCTGCGCCTCTTTGACGACCATGGATGTCGCGTGACCGTGGTGCCGGCCCAGACGCCGCCGGAGGCCGTTCTGGACATGTCGCCCGACGGCGTGTTTCTCTCCAATGGCCCGGGCGATCCCGACGCGGTGGCGTATGCCCCTGATGCCATTCGGACGATCGCCGACCGCGAGGTGCCCATTTTCGGCATCTGCCTCGGCCACCAACTGCTCGGGCTGACTTACGGTGCCAGCACGGTGAAGATGCCCTACGGCCACCGCGGGGGAAATCATCCGGTGCGAGAGCTGGAGTCGGGTCGCATTCTCATCACCTCCCAGAATCACGGCTTCGCCGTGCAGGGCAGCGAGACGGAGATCCCTGGCGCGCCGGCGCTCCAGGTGACCCACGTGAACCTGAACGACGGCACCGTGGAAGGTCTCAGGCATCGCGAACTGCCGATCTTCGCCGTTCAGTATCACCCCGAGGCCGCGCCAGGGCCGCACGACGCCCGACCACTATTCGAGCAGTTCATGGAAACCGTGCGCAAGTCCCATAGGTGAAATGCGTTAAGCTCTTGACACACAAGAGTTAACGCGGATAAGTTCGATGGGATTGTACCCCCTTCCGTTGCCCGCCTTGAGGCACCTCTCATGACGAAAGCCGATCTGGTCGAGCGTGTGACCGCCCAGATTTCCCGCACGGCGGGGCCGATGATCTCCAAGAAAGATTGCGCGCGCGTCGTCGATTCCTTTCTCGACGCGATCAAGGAAGCGCTCCAGGAACAGAAGAACATCGAGGTGCGCGGCTTCGGTACCTTCAAGATCCGGCATCGCAAGACGCGGATGGCCCGTAACCCCCGCACCGGCTCGCCGGTGGAGGTGAGTGCCCGCCCGGTGCCCGTGTTCAAGCCGTCCAAGGAACTGCGCGCCATGGTCGCCAACATCTCCATCGAAGAGTTGGAGAACGATCACGACTACGAGGAGTCGGAAGCTTAACCACTTCCCCTGTCGACGTTTGAGCCCCGGCCCAGCGCCGGGGCTTCGTGTTTCGGCGGGAACTTTCGCCCCCACGCCCGATTCAGTAGGATGCAACCATGAGTGTCACCGTCCTGCTCTTCGCGTCCTATGCCGACGCCCTCGGCGCCTCTCGCCTCGCGCTCGACTTGCCCCGCGGCGCGACCGTCTCCGACGTGCTCGCCGATCTGCGGCGGCGGCCCGGGGCAGACCGACTCCCGCCTGGGCCACTCGTGGCGGTGAATCAGCGCTACGCGCGAGGGGACACTCCGGTGCACGCCGGAGATGAAGTTGCCGTCATCCCGCCGGTCGCCGGCGGATGAGCTCGTTCAGTTCGCCTGTGGCGGAGCTCGTGCGCGACCATATCGAGCCAGGTACCCTGCTCGCCTCGGTGTCCCGGCCAGGCAACGGCGCGCTCATTCTCTTTCTTGGCGTGGTTCGTGAGGTCAACGACGGTCGCTCGGTCACGGGAATCGAGTACTCCGCCTATGAGGCCATGGCAGCGCGAGAGCTCCAGGCTATTGCCGACGAGGCCGGCGCGCGATTTGACACCCCTGACGTGAGCATCGTCCACCGACTCGGCGCACTCGGCCTCGAGGACGCGAGTGTCGGCATCGCCGTGGGACACCCGCACCGTGCAAGTGCATACGAGGCCTCACGCTGGATCATCGAGGAGCTCAAGCGGCGCGTGCCGATCTGGAAGCGGGAGCACTACGTGGACGGAACCCGGGAGTGGGTGACCCCGGCGGGGCCGGCCGTGGAGGCTGCACAGTCATGAGCCCTCTCGTCGACCAGTTCGGGCGCACCATCGAGTATCTGCGCATCTCGGTGACCGACCGGTGCAACTTCCGTTGCCGGTATTGTATGCCGCTCGAAGGGCTGCCCTGGCTCCCCAAGTCGGACATTCTCAGTTACGAGGAGATCGCCGAGGTGGTTCGGCAGTTGGCGACGATGGGGCTCAGGCGCATCCGCCTCACCGGCGGCGAGCCGACGATTCGCCCCCAGCTCGCCACGCTGGTCTCGATGATTCGCGCCGTGCCGGAGGTCGAGGACATCGCGCTCTCGACCAACGGGGTGAAGCTGCCCCAGATGGCGGGCGAGCTCGCCGCCGCTGGACTCGATCGCGTGAACATCTCCGCCGACAGTCTCAAACCGGAGCGCATCGCCCACATCGCGCGCCGCGACCTCGGCTTCGAACCGGTCGCCGCGGCGGAGGCCGCGCAGGCCGCCGGGCTCGATCCGATCAAGCTGAACGTGGTGGTCATGCGTGGGATGAACGACGACGAAGTCGTCGATTTCGCGCGGCTCACGCGACGGCGTCCCTGGCATGTGCGCTTCATCGAGCTCATGCCGGTTGGCCAGATGGAATCGCTGACTGACGAGCACGTCGTCCCCAGCGAGGAGATTCTCGCTCGTATCCGGACGGCACTCGGACCGCTCCAGGCGGCCACGGGGCCCGTCCGCGGGAATGGGCCGGCTGTCTACCACCGACTCGCCGGCGCGCTCGGCACCATCGGCGTGATCACGCCGATGACGCACACCTACTGCGGAAGCTGCAATCGCGTACGGCTCACGGCTGATGGACGGCTGCGCACCTGCCTCTTCGGCGATCACGAGGTGGATCTACGGACGCCGCTGCGCGCCGGTGTGCCGCTCGACGACTTCGTGCGGCAGGCGATGGCGGACAAGCCGGAGCAGCACGCGCTGCTCAGCCGGCGGAACGGCGGATTGCTCGCGCTGAGTCAGGTGGGCGGATAAGACCGCACCGTGCAGCATCCTCGGCGACGCCAGTCAAAAGGGTAGCGCACCCAGCTCACGTTGGTAGTTTTGTTGGAGCAGCAACTCACCTTCAGACAGAACTGTTCTCATGGTCAACAAGATCACGGTTATCGGCGCCGGCAACGTCGGCGCGACGGCTGCCCAGCGCGTCGCCGAGAAGGAGCTCGCACGCACCGTCGTCATGGTGGACGTGGCCGAGGGCACCCCGCAGGGCAAGGCGCTGGACCAGTGGCAGAGCGCGCCGATCGAGGGCTTCGATTCGCGGGTCATCGGCACGAATGGGTATGAGGAGACCAAGGACTCCGACATCGTCATCATCACCGCCGGCATCGCCCGCAAGCCGGGCATGTCGCGCGACGATCTGCTCAATACCAATGCGGGCATCGTCAAGTCGGTCTCCGAGCAGATCGCGAAGAGCTCGCCCAACGCCATTCTCATCATCGTCAGCAACCCGCTGGACGTGATGTGCTACGTGGCCATGAAGGCGAGCGGCTTTCCGCGCGAGCGCGTGATCGGCATGGCCGGCGTGCTGGACACGGGCCGCTACCGCGCGTTTCTCGCCGAGGCACTCGACGTCTCCGTGCGTGACATCCAGGCGATGGTGCTGGGCGGTCACGGCGACACGATGGTCCCGCTCATCTCGTATACCAGCGTGAGCGGCATCCCCATCACGCAGCTCATGGACAAGGCGACACTCGACGCCATCGTGGAGCGCACGCGCAACGGCGGGGCCGAGATCGTGAAGTTCCTCAAGACCGGCTCGGCGTACTATGCGCCGTCGTCGGGCGCCGTCCAGATGGCCGAGGCGATCGTGAAGGATCAGCGCCGCATCCTGCCCTGCGCCGCCTGGCTGCAGGGGGAGTACGGGATGTCCGATCTCTTCCTCGGCGTGCCCTGCAAGCTCGGCCGGAACGGGCTCGAGAAGATCATCGAGGTGGAGCTCACCGCGGACGAGCGAGCGGCGCTCAGCAAGAGCGCCGACGCGGTCCGCGAGCCGATGGCGGCGATCACTCTGTAATCTCCGACGGGCGGCGCTCCACCGAGCGCCGCCCGTCTTCGCTTTCTCTCCGGAGCCGTGCCGACATGTGGGTGATGACGCTGTACCGCTCGACGATCGGCAAGAAGGTCATCATGGCCGTGACGGGGCTGCTCCTGGTGGGCTTCGTGATCGGACACATGGCCGGCAACCTCCAGGTGTTCGCGGGCGCGGTGACGATGAACGAGTACGCGTCCTTCCTGAAAAGCCTCGGCAAGTTCCTCTGGCTGGCCCGCATCGGGTTGCTCGCCGCGCTCGTTCTGCACGTGCTGATGGCGTGGCAGCTCACCCGCATCAAGCGGAATGCCCGCCCGATCGACTATGCGCGCCGCCAGCCCCAGGTGAGCACCGTCGCCTCTCGCACCATGCGCTGGGGGGGCGTGCTTCTGCTCGTGTTCATCGTGTTCCACATCCTGCACTTCACCACGGGCACGCTGTTCCCCGCGGCAAGCGTGCCCGACGCGGCGTATCCGGGCTTCAGCAAGACCGACGTGTACGGGAACCTGATCAGCGGGTTCCGGAATCTGTGGGTGTCGGCGTTCTACATCGTCGCGATGCTGTTCCTCATGCTGCATCTCTTTCATGGCGCATGGGCCTCGGTGCGCACGCTCGGCCTCACCCGGGCCTCCGCCCACCCGCTCGAGCGCCGCGTCGCCACGGCCATCGCCGTCGTCGTCTGGCTCGGCTTCTCCGTCATCCCCGTGGCCGTGCTTCTCGGAGTGATCCGGTAGATGACCCTCGACCTCAACGCGAAGATTCCCTCGGGTCCGCTGCCCGACAAGTGGGACAAGCACCGCTTCGACATGAAGCTCGTGAACCCGGCGAACAAGCGGAAATATTCCGTCATCGTCGTCGGCTCGGGGCTCGCTGGCGGCGCCGCCGCCGCCTCGCTCAGCGAGTTGGGCTACAACGTGCACTGCTACTGCTATCAGGATTCGCCGCGCCGCGCACACTCCATCGCGGCGCAGGGCGGGATCAACGCGGCGAAGAACTACCAGAACGATGGCGACAGCATCTATTACCTCTTCTTCGACACGGTCAAGGGCGACGACTTCCGCGGCCTCGAGTCGAACGTGTACAGCTTGG
>JBKJIY010000025.1:0-18297 GCA_046598315.1 Gemmatimonadaceae bacterium | reverse complement strand
TACGGTTCCACGGAATTGAGCAGATCGCGCGCGAAATCGGCGGTGTCGGTCTGGCCGGCGCGCGACGCGGTCGTCCAGTTGGTGAAGAGCGGGACGAGGGCCAGCGCGAGCACGGGCGACGCGAGGACGAGCGCGCGCCGCGTCGGCTGCCCGGACGACGCGCGGCCCACGGTGACGCTCTCGCGCCCCATGAGCGAGGCGAGCGAGTCCCACACGCCCATCAGCCCCAGCGACGCCCACACGCCCCACGCGGAGAAGCTCCACAGGTAGAAGTAGTCTCGGTCGCGGACTTCGCGCGCCACCCCGGTGAGATCGGGATCCTGCGAGGCGCCGTACTTGAAGTTCAGGTAGTAGATGAGCGCGAGGGACATCGTGAACATCAGGCTGCCGAAGTACCAGAAGCTGCGCCGGTCACGCTGCCAGTGCACGTACCCGCCGACCAGGCCAAGCACCAGAAAAGCCGAGGCGAGCAGGCTCTGGGTGAAGGGGCGGTCGTAGTGCGCGTCGCGCAGCCACTGCCACTTGAAGTACAGCCACCACATGCCCACCTGTGCCGAGAAGGGCGCCTGCCGCTCGCCCAGTTCCGGCTTGCCGTACTGGCCGCGGTTGAAATTGTACATGAACGCGTCGTACGTGCCGCTGCTGAACGTGCACGCCATCGTGAGCTCCGTGCGGCACGCCGTCGGCTCTCCCTCGTTGAGCGCGGGGAAGTGGGCCGCACGGATGGGCTGCATGGCGAACGGCGTGATGCCGAACGCGAGCGCCGCGGCGCAGGCCAGAAGCAGCTTCCATCGCAGCACCGTGCGCCAGCGTACGACCAGCACGGCCAGGCCCACTGCGGGCGCGGCGATCATGCCGGCCATGTGATTGGCGTAGCCCAGTCCGCACAGGAACGCGACGAGCACGAGGGTTCGATCGGCCTTGCGCCCGTCCGGCTGGTCACACCACCGGACCATGAGCCAGCTGATGAGTGCGATGCCGAGCAGGGAGACGGTGTAGACCTTCTCGTTGACGACGCTCTGGTTCCAGACGGTGAACGCGGTGGCACCGATGAGCGCGGCGATCCCGCCGCCGAGCACGCGCTTCCAGCGATCGGCGAACCAGCCGACGAGCACGCGCTCGGTGATCAGAAACCACATCCCCGCGGAGACGGCGCTGCAGACGGCCGCGAGCACGTTGATGCGCACCGCCACCGTGCTGGCGATGGGCAGGATCGCGAACACGCGGCCGATGAGGACGAACAGCGGATTGCCGGGAGGATGCGGCAACCCGAGCGTGTAGGCGGCCGTGATGTACTCGCTCGTGTCCCACATCGCCGTGGACGGCGCCAGGGTGAGCAGGTAGAGAACGAACACCAGCCCCGTCACGATCGCGGCGGCCAGGTAGGATGGGCGGTAATCCAGATCAGACGGCGGAGACGACGTCGCCATTGCTCTCACGGGGGTGGCGGATAGCAGACGCCCCGCGAAGGCGGGGCGGAAGCGTAGCATACTAAGATGACGTCAGTGCCCCCATTGGTACAGGGCTGCCACGCTTCCGTCCCGTCGCCTTTACGGCGTGGTCGTCGTCGGCGCGGCCATCGGGGTGCTGCTCGCCGACATGGCCATGCTGTCCATGGGCGCGGCGGCGGCCGGCGTCGCAGCGGCGGCCGCGGCGGCCTTGGCGGCGTCGCTGTCTTCGGTCTCCTTCTTGTCACCGCATGCGGCGACGGCGATGGTCTTGATGGCTCGGAGGTGCATGCTGGGCTCCATTCTCATGGTGAACCGGGAATCGTGCGCCCAACCAGGGAGGCCGCCCTGAGACCGCACGTCGAAACATCGGGCCTGCGGAGCAAACTACAAGCCAGCGAGCCCGAGCGCACCTGCCGGAGTGCTAGTGCCGGAAAAGCCGGACTCCGGTGAACACCATCGCCATGCCGAATTCGTCCGCCGCGGCGATCACCTCGGCGTCCCGGACCGACCCGCCGGGCTGGATGATGGCGCGGACGCCGGCGGGCGCCGCCTGCTCCACCCCATCGCGAAACGGGAAGAAGGCGTCGGAGCCGAGCGCCGAGCCGGCGGTGTCGTGTCCCGCCGTGCTCGCCTTGTGCACCGCCAGAAACGCCGCATCCACCCGCGACATCTGTCCGGCGCCGATGCCGATCGTGGCGCCATTCCTCGCGAGGACGATGGCGTTGGACTTGACGCTCGCCACGGCACGCCAGGCGAAGAGCAGGTCGTGGCGTTCCTCGTCGGTGGGCGGCCGTGTGGTCACCACGCGCCAGTTCCGCTCGTCGATCACCGCGGGCGGCCGTTGCTGCACGAGCAGTCCGCCGCGCACGCGCTTGTAGTCGAGCGCGTGCGCGGGCCACCGGGCGCGGCCCTCCAGCACGCGCAGGTTCTTCTTGCGGCCCAGGATGTCAATCGCGCCCGACGAGAAGCCGGGCGCCACCACGCATTCCACGAAGAGGCTCGACACGGCCTCCGCCGTGGCGTCGTCCACCGGCGCGGTGAAGGAGATCACGGATCCGAACGCCGAGACGGGATCGGACGCGAGCGCCTTGCGATAGGCGTCGAGCGCCTCGGTGCCGACCGCGAGCCCGCAGGGTGTGGTGTGCTTCACGATCGCACAGCAGATCTCGTCGCCGAAGGGCTCTGTCGCGAGCAGGGCGCCCTCGAGGTCGAGCAGATTGTTGAAGGAGAGCTCCTTGCCGCCGCGCTGCTGGAGGCCGGCGAGGCCGGCGCCGCGGTGCTCGGTGTAGAAGGCGGCCTGCTGTCCGGGATTCTCGCCGTACCGCAGCGACTGGGCCTTCTCCAGCGGCAGGCAGATGCGATCCGGGAAGGGGTCCTTTCGCTGCGCGACGAACCAGGCGGCGATGGAAGCGTCGTACGCGGCGGTGTGCTCGAACACCTTGGTGGCGAGCTGGCGCCGGAAATCGACGTCGTCTTCGCCGGCGGTGAGCCTCGCCAGCACGGCCGCGTAGTCGCCGGGGTCCACAACCGTGGTGACGGAGGCAAAGTTCTTGGCCGCGGAGCGCAGCATGCTCGGCCCACCGATGTCGATCTGCTCGATCACGTCGTCCGCCGACACGCCGGGGCGCGACGCCGTCTCGCGGAACGGATAGAGGTTCACCGCGACGAGGTCGATGGGCGCGATGTCGTGGGCCGCGATGGCCGCCATGTGCTCGGGCAGATCGCGACGTGCGAGCAGACCGCCGTGCACGGCGGGATGGAGTGTCTTCACTCGACCGTCGAGCATCTCGGGAAACTGCGTGACGTCGCTCACGTCCCGCACCGGCACGTTTGCTTCACGGAGCGCGCGCGCGGTGCCCCCGGTGGAGATGAGCTCCCACCCCAGGCCATGCAGTCCGCGGGCGAAGTCGAGGAGACCGGATTTATCCGAGACGGACAGCAGAGCGCGCGGCATGACGGGATGGTGAGCGGTGAATGGCGGACGCGCGACTCAGGGCGCGGTCGCCAGTGCGTGGTCGAGAGCGAGCGCGAGGACGGCGTCGTCGAGCCCGGGGTCCATCGTGGGCAGCACTGCGGGGGCGGCGGCATGGTGGGTGACGACCTCGCCACTCGGCAGTTGGCGGATCACACCACCGGCCACGAGCTGGATGATGCGCGGGTAGAGGAGATGTTCGGCGCGCAGCACGCGCGCGGCAAGCGTGTACTCGTCATCGCCAGGCAGCACGGGGACGGGCCATTGCGCGATCGCTGCGCCGTGATCGTACACGTCGTCCACGAAATGCACGGTGGGTCCGCTCAGCGCGGCGCGCGCCGCGACGACGGACCGGTGCACGCGGGCGCCGTACATCCCCGCACCACCGTAGGCGGGCAGCAGGGCGGGGTGCACGTTGAGCAGCCGGCCGGCAAAGCGCCGCGTCACGGCGGGGGGAACGAGCTTGAGGTAGCCGGCGAGCGCGACGAGATCCACGTTGCGGTCTGCGAGCAGGTCCTCCATGGTCTGCGCCTCGGGGGCATGCCTGGAGGCCACGACGGCGCCCTCGACACCCGCGGCCGCGGCACGCTGCAGCGCGCCGCACTCGGGCCGGTCGGACGCGACGAGCACGAGATCGAACGCGCGGCGCTCGCCCAGATGGCGCGCATGCTCGGCGATCGCGTGCAGGTTCGACCCGCCCCCGCTGGCGAGCACCGCGAGCCGAGCGCGCATCAGGCGGCATTGCCGAGGATACCGCGCACGACATGCAGCAACGAGGGACTCTCCGACGCCCCCGCGTCGCGCGCCGCGCGGCGGTCGGCGTCGCTCGTGCTGGGCGAGGACACGAGCACGCCCAGCCCGCCCAGCTCGCGCGCCGGCTGTACGTCGCGCGCCCGATCGCCAGCGAACAGACAGAGACGAAGGTCGAGTCGATGGAGCGCCGCGGCACGCCGGTACAGCGCGAGACCCGGTTTGCGGCACTCGCATGGCCCGGTGAAATCGGGGTGATGCGGACAGGCGAAGCTGTCGAGCAGCACGGCGCCCTCGGCCGCCAGCAGTTCCACCGTGCGCTGCCGCACGGCACGGTACTGTTGCAGCGAAATGAGCTTGCGGGCGATCCCCGACTGGTTGGTGATGACGATCGACGGCACGCCCCGCGACGCCAGGGCGCGAATGGCATGCGCCGCGCCCGGCAGCAGCACCACCTGCGAGGGATCGCCGGGGTAGTCGCGATCCTCGATGATCGTGCCGTCGCGATCGAGCATCGCGGCCTGAGGCAGCGATGCCTCAGCCACGGGCGGCGATGATCGCGCCGGCAAGCTCGGGCACCACCTGGTCGGGAACGGCGCGGAGATCGAGATGCAGGCGGCCATCCGTCACTCGGCCCACGACGGCGGGGTCGCCGGCGCGCAGTCGCTCCGTCCAGCGCACCGCATCCCCCTCGAGCGCGACGGCCACGCTCGGCAACTCCACGGTGGGAAACGCGCCCGCACCCACGCTGGATCGCGTATCCACCAGGGCCGCCGGGATGCCCTGGGCGAGCAGCGCGCGCAGCAGCGACGACGCGCGCGCTCGGAGCGCGTCCACGCCGGCGCCGAGCAGCGCGAGGGTGGGAATCTCGCGCAGCGCCCGTTCGGGCTCGCGGTAGAGGGCGAGGGTCGCCTCCAGCGCAGCGAGCGTGAGCTTGTCCACGCGGAACGCGCGCGCGAGCGGGTTGGTCCGCATGGCATCCAGATACCGGCGGCTGCCGAGGATGATGCCCGCCTGCGGCCCGCCGAGCAGCTTGTCGCCACTCATCACGACGACCGATGCGCCGGCGCCGAGCGCCTCGGTGGCGGGGGGCTCGCCGCGCAGTCCGATGGACGCGAGCGACACGAGCAGGCCGCTGCCGAGATCGTGGAGAATGGGCACATCATGCTCGTGCGCGAGCGGCACGAGATCGCGCACCGAGACCTCGGCCGTGAACCCTTCCACGACGAAGTTGCTGCGGTGAACCTTGAGCAGCGCGCCCGTCTGCGGGCCCATCGCCGCGGCGTAGTCCGCGAGGTGGGTCCGATTGGTCGCGCCGACTTCGCGGAGCCGCGCCCCGCTCCTGGCCATGATGTCGTGAATGCGGAAGCTGCCGCCGATCTCCACGAGCTCGCCGCGGGAGAGGACGGCCTCACGCCCGTCGGCCATCGTGTTGAGCGCCACGACCAGCGCCGCGGCGCAGTTGTTGACCACGAGCGCGTCCTCGGCACCCGTGAGCTCGCGGAGAAGCGCGGCGCAGTGCACGTAGCGTGAGCCGCGCGCTCCGGCTGCGAGATCGAACTCCAGATTGCTGTAGCCGGCTGCGGTGGTCGCGATCGCCTGGAGCGCGGCCGTCGCCAGCGGTGCACGACCGAGATTGGTATGCAGCACCACGCCGGTGGCGTTGATCACCGCGCGGAGAGAGGGCTGTCGCACCTGGGCGAGCCGGGCGGCGACGGCTGCCGTCCACCAGGTGGCGTCTGGCGCCGGCGCCGCGGCGTCCAGCGCGCGCACGCCATCGATCACCTCGCGCACGGCGTCCACCACGAGTGCGCGTGGTGCGGCGTGGAGCAGCGTCCGTACCCCCGCGCTCTCCAGTAGCGCGTTCACGCTCGGGAGGGCGCGACGCACGTCGCTCACGGACGGCGGGGCGCGGGTGCGCGGGCGGCAGGCGGGCGCACGACTGGCGGGCGGATTGCTGGCGGCGTGGAGTCGGCAGGGCTGACGGCAGGCCGTCGCGCCGCGGTCGAGTCGGCCGCGAGCCGGGCTGGGGGCTTGGGCGTGGTGAACGAGCGCTCGCTCGCGGCGCGCCGCCCACTCAGCGCGGTCACGCCGGCGGTGCTGAGCCGATACGGTGCGTTCGGCGCGAGCACGCGCGCCAGCCTGAGCGCGACACTATTGAAGGGCGCTGCGCGGCTCGGCTTCGCGGTCGTCACCGAATCGGTCGGCGCGGCCGGCACCGCTGCCGCCGCGCGCCCGGTGGTGTCCGCCTTGCGCAACGAATCGGCGGCGGCCGTCAGGGTGGCGCGTGTCGCCGCCGTCTCCTGTGCCGGCGTGAGCAGCGACGTGATGGGCGTGATCGCGCTGTCGGCTCCGCTCGCGAGACGGAAGTCGGCCGCCGTCGGCGGTGCGGCGGGATCGAGCAGTCGGTCGAAGGTGACGCGGAGCGTGACCGAATCGGTGACCGAGACGCCGGTGATGCGCGCCGGGAGCGTATCGCGCGCCGCGATCAGGAGTTCCACCGGCGATGGTTGTGGCACGACGACGCGCAGGGAATCGAACGCCTCGTTGCGATCGAGCGCGCGGTTCCTGTTCTGGTCCACGAAGGCGCGCACGAGGTAGGTGCCTTCAGGAACAGGGCCGATGACGAACCGCCCCGCACTGTCGGACTGCGCCAGATAGCGAATGCTGTCCGGGGTGACCGCTTCGAGAAAGGTCGTCGCCGAGGGACGCTCGGCGACCCAGTCGAATGCGGTGCCGACGATGCGCGTCGTGGGAATCACGGCCCCGGTGGAGAAGACCACGCTCGCCCCGCGCTTCATGACGTTGTTGCGCAGGTCGCTCAGTCCGGGCAGCAGCGAGATGGTGTACGCGGTATTCGCGCGAAAACCATGACGAGGCCGGACGTCGATCCGGGTCCGGTGCCACTCCACCCGCGGCAGGCCATCGCTCGGCGACACGAGAAAATAGTTGTCGATCTCCTGCGCGCCCGTGCCGCGGTCGTTGATCGTCTCGTCGAAAAAGAAGGTGACCGCTTTCTCCGACATGCTGACCGCCCCGCTGTCGGGCGTGACGCGCACGAGGCGCGGGGCGGCCAGATCATCCGGGCCCCCCGGCGGCGGCGCGGCGGAGGCGCACGCCATCACGAGTCCGGCGAAGGCGGTCAGTCCTGTGCGCATAGTGCATCGATGCGCGTCCTGAGCAGCTCGCGGCGCGACGACCACTCGCCCAGCTTCGCGCGCTCCGACTCGATGACCTTGGCCGGCGCGCGGTCCACGAACCCCGGATTCGCCAGCCGGCCCTCGAGCGCGGTGAGCTGCTTCTCCAGGCCGGCGAGCTCGCTGCTCAGCCGCGCGCACTCCTTGGCCAGATCGATCATCCCCTCCAGCGGGACGATGAGCTCCGTGCCGCCTCCGACGATGACGCTGGCCGCCGCGCCGTCCGGACGCCGGTCGACCAGTTCGAGCGACGTGCGCGCGAGGCGGGCGATGAGCGCACGCTCCTCGGTGAGCGTGTGACGGTGCGACGGGTGCGCGATGACGACTGCGTCGATCGACTTCCCGGGCTGCACACCATGTTCGGAGCGCACGCGGCGCATGGCCTCGACGCACTCCTTCACGAGCTCGAACTCACCACCGCCCACGCTGGCGCCGTCGCCGGGGCGGGCGATGGGCCAGGGCGTCGTCGCGAGAAATGTCCCGTCCTCGTGTCCGGGCAGGCGCTGCCACAGCGCTTCAGTGACGAAGGGGACGATGGGATGCAGCAGGCGCAGCGCCTGATCGAACACGTGCACGAGCACCGCGCGCGCCACCTGCTGGTCGTCGCCCTCGGTGAGTAGTCGGGTCTTGATCGCCTCGAGATACCAGTCGGCGAGCTCGTTCCAGACGAAGCGGCGCGCCGACTCCGCGTATTCGTTGAGGCGGAGGCCAGCGGTGACCTCATCGCCCTGCCACGCGCCGCGGGCGGGTTGCGGCGGGCCGATGGCGCGGTCGCACTCGCGGACGGCCGTGTCGAGACGGTCGAGAATCCACGCGTCGGCGCGCTGCAGCTCGTCCGGGCGGATGCTGGCGATGGGCCTCACCTCCCCGCGTCCCACATTCGTCAGCAGGAAGCGACCGATGTTCCACAGCTTCGTGGCGAAGTTGCGGCCGGGAGCGAAGGTCTTCTCGAGATCCGCCGGGTCGAGGAAGACGTCGGCGCCCATGCCCATGCCGGCGATGAGCGTATAGCGCAACGCGTCCGCACCGAACAGCTGCACCACGTCCATCGGGTCGATGCCGTTCCCGAGGGACTTGGACATCTTGCGTCCCTGCGTGTCGCGCGCGGTGCCGTGCAGGTACACCGAGTGAAAGGGCGCCTCGCCCATGAACGCGTAGCCGGCCATGATCATGCGCGCCACCCAGAAGAACAGGATCTCCGGCGCCGTGACGAGGACGTCGGTGGGGTAGAAGGCACGAAGATCCCTGGAGTCCTCGTTCGGCCAGCCGAGCGTGGAGATCGGCCAGAGCCAGCTCGAGAACCAGGTGTCGAGCACGTCGGGATCCTGCCTGACCGCACCGCCGCAGGTGGGACACGCGTGGAGATCGACGCGGCTGGCGAAGACGGCGTCGGCGTGCGTGTTGGCCTGGCAGTACCACACCGGCACGCGGTGTCCCCACCAGAGCTGCCGCGAGATGTTCCAGTCGCGAATGTTCGTCATCCAGTGCTCGTACACGCCCACCCACTTCTCGGGCAGGATGCGTACGCGGCCGGCGCGCACGGCCTCGAGTGCCGGCTCCGCGAGCGGCGCCATGCGCACGAACCACTGATCGGAGAGGCGCGGCTCCACCACCGTGTGGCAGCGATAGCAGTGCCGAACGTTGTGCTCGTGCGGCTCCTGCTTCACCAGTTGCCCGCTGGCGTCGAGCTGGGCGACGATCGCCTTGCGTGCCTGGAACCGGTCCAGGCCGCGCAACGCGTGGGGCACGCGCCCGGCGCCGTCGGCGCCCTCGTTCATGTTGCCCTGCTCGTCGATCACGATGGGCGCGGCCAGCTGATGGCGGCGGCCCACCTCGAAGTCGTTGGCGTCGTGCGCCGGTGTGATCTTGACCACGCCGGTGCCGAACTCCGGGTCGGCGTAGTCATCGGCGATCACCGGAATGGGACGGTCGAGGATCGGCAAGACCACATTGGCGCCGATCAGCGCCGCATATCGTTCGTCGCTCGCGTTGACGGCAACGGCGACGTCGCCGAGCATCGTCTCCGGGCGCGTGGTGGCCACGGTGAGCACGCGTGACGGATCACCCTCCACCCGATAGCCGATGTGATAGAGCGTCCCCCGCTCCGGCTCGAACTCCGCTTCCTCATCGGAAAGCGACGTGAGGCAGCGAGGGCACCAGTGGATCACGCGGTGCCCGCGATAGATGAGGCCGCGCTCGAACAGGCGCACGAACGCCTCGCGCACGGCGAGGCTGAGCGCGGGGCTGAGCGTGTAGGCGGTGCGCGTCCAGTCCGCCGACGCGCCGATGGCCTCGAGCTGCTGCAGGATCACGCCACCCGTTTCCGCCACGAAGGCAGCGGTGCGCTCCACGAACTTCTCGCGCCCGAGATCCGTGCGCGTCAGACCTTCGGTGGCGAGCTGCTTCTCCACCACGTTCTGCGTGGCGATGCCGGCGTGATCGGTACCGGGCATCCAGAGCGCTTCGCGCCCCTTCATCCGTGCCCACCGGATGAGCACGTCCTGCACGGCGTTGTTGAGACCGTGGCCCACATGCAGGATCGCCGTCACATTGGGCGGCGGCATGAGGATCCCGTACGGATCGCGAGCTCCGCCAGCCCGCGTCGATCGGGACACGTCCGCGGTGAAGCAGCCCGCCTGCTGCCAGCGCGCGTAGATCGCGGCCTCCGTGGAGGCGGGATCGTACTGCGCCGGAAAATCGTCCGGCGCGCGCTCGGACGTGGACTCAGGTGCGCTGGAAATGGACATGACCCGCGAAAGCTAATCCGCGGGTCATGGGCCAACTACCCTCTCACACGCCCGGTGCGTCCGTCGGGTTGACGACGTGATCGGCCTTGGGCACGCCGGTCGGCGCGATGGGCGACCCACCCGTGCGATCGCCCTTCACCACCTTCTTTTCGCGGACGCGGCGCTCGGCGATACCGCTGGTGTCATCCGCTGCTTCCATCAGTTCCACTTCGGCGCTGGTCCAGCGCTCCTCGAGCTCGACCTTGGGATCGACATGGCGATCGGGCTCCGACGAATTCCCCTGCCGGCGGCGACCAGTGCCGACCGTGCGCCCGTCCCAGTGCGCCTCGGTGTGGGCGTCGTCGCCCTCCTCGAAGAGCCGCGCATGCTCGGCGATGCGCTCCTCCTCCTCGCCGATGGCAATGCGGTTGACGACCGTGTCCACGCCGGGAATGCCGCGCGCGATCGTGACGGCGTGCTCGGCCTCCTCCTCCGTGTTGACCCAACCGGCCAGCTCGATCGTCGCCTCACCGATGCCGCCAATGTCCACGGCGCGCTCGGAGAGGATGGGATCATGGCGGAAGGCTTCGAGAACGCGATCCTCGAGACCGTCACCCTCATCGTGCTCCGCGAGCTCGTCGTCGAAGTCGTCGTCCTCGTACCCGGCGAAGTCGTCGGCGACCATCGGCGTGGACGCGTCGGCGAGCTCGCCGCTCGCGCCGCGGCGGCGCACCGATTGCGCGAGGCCGCTGAAGCCGCCAACGCGCTGGGCGACGAGCATGCCGACGGCGAAACCGGCAACCGCGCCGAGCAGAACGCTCGCGACGGTGCCGGCGGTGGACGAATCATCGTCGTCGTGAAAGTGCAGATATGGCATGGCGGAAACCTGTGGCGGAGGGTCTGCCGCAAGGATAGCTTACGCGGCAAAGTTGCGCGAACGCGGTGCAAGGAGTGGGCCCGACGTCTCGCGCCCGTAATCGCCGAGCGCGTCACCAGTTACCGGTACACCTGCCGCATGATCGACCGCTCACACGCCGCCGCCGGCGACCTCACACTCGTCCTGCCAGACGGCGCCACGCGAACCGTCGCGGCGGGAACGCTTCCGGCCGAGGTGGTGCGATCCATCGGCGAGCGGCTCCTGCTCGCGGCCGTCGCCGTGTCGGTGGACGGCGAGATCCAGGATCTCATGACGCCGCTGCGCACCGGGGGCGCCTTCACCGTGCTCACCGAGCGCGACTCGGACGCGCTCGCCGTGCTGCGGCATTCGGCGGCGCACGTGCTCGCCACCGCCGTTCGGCGCCTGCGGCCGGACGCGAAGATCGGCTTCGGGCCCGCCATCGACGACGGATTCTATTACGACTTCGAGGTCGCCACGCCGTTCACGCCCGAGGATCTCGCGGCGTTCGAGGCGGAGATGCGGAAGGTCGTCCAGGAAAAGTTGCCGTTCGTGCGGGCCGAGGTGGATACGGCCACCGCGCAGACGGTATTCGCCGACGATCCCCTCAAGCTCGAGCGTCTCGCCGACTTCACCGATCCGGCGGAGATCATCTCCACCTACACCGATGGGCCCTTCGTGGACCTCTGTCGCGGGCCGCACGTGCCCGACACGGGCCGCCTCAAGCACTTCAAGCTGCTGTCGTCCGCCGGCGCGTATTGGCGCGGCGACGAGAAGCGCCAGATGCTGCAGCGCATCTACGGCACGGCCTTCTTCAAGAAGGACGAGCTGGAGCAGCACCTCTTCCGACTCGAAGAAGCGAAGAAGCGCGACCATCGGAAGCTCGGCCGCGAGCTGGATCTCTTCATGTTCCATCCGTTCGCGCCCGGCTCGGCCTTCTGGACCGAGCGGGGCACCACGCTCTACAACCTGCTCGTCGACTTCGTGCGCGAGCGGCAGCAGCGCGACTTTTCCGAGATCAAGACGCCGTTGCTGTACAACAAGGGCCTGTGGGAGACGTCGGGACACTGGGGCAAGTACAAGGAGAACATGTTCCTCGTGCTGGACAGCGAGTCGGGCGAGCACGACATGTCGCTCAAGCCGATGAACTGTCCGTCGCACTACCTGCTGTATCTCGCCAAGCGCCACTCGTACCGCGAGCTGCCCACGCGCTACGTCACCTTCGACGTTTTGCATCGCAACGAGCTCACGGGCGCGCTGTCGGGGCTCACGCGGGTGAGGCAGTTCGCGCAGGATGACTGCCATGTGTTCCTGCGCGAGGATCAGATCGCCGACGAAGTGCGATTCCTGATGGAGTTCATCCTCGGCTACTACGCCGCGTTCGGTCTCACGGCGACGCTCAAGTTCGCGACGCGCCCCGAGACGCGACTGGGCGACGACGCCATGTGGGACCGCGCCGAGGGCGCGCTGCGCGCCGCACTGGACGCCACGGGGCAGGGCTATGCGCTCAAGGAAGGGGACGGGGCCTTCTACGGACCCAAGATCGATTTCGACGTGACCGATTCGCTCGGCCGCGCGTGGCAGCTCGGCACCATCCAGCTCGACTACGCGGCGCCGGAGCGGTTCGAGCTGGAGTACGTGGGGGAGGACAACGCGTCCCACCGGCCGGTAGTCATCCACCGCGCCGTGAGCGGGTCGTTCGAGCGGTTCATCGCCATTCTCATCGAGCACTTCGCCGGTGCCTTTCCCACCTGGCTGGCGCCGGAGCAGGTGCGCGTGCTGCCCATCACCGACGAGCAGCAGCCGGTGGCCGAAGCGATCGTGGAGCGAATGCTGGCCGTCGGCATTCGTGCGCACCTCGATGACCGCAGCGAGACGCTCAAGTACCGCATCGCCGAGGGCGCGCGGATGAAGACGCCGTACATGTGCATCGTCGGCCGGCGCGAGGCGGAGGCGGACCAGGTGGCGGTGAACACGCGGGGCGCTGGCGAAGGGCAGAAGCCGGCGCCGGTGGATGTGGACGACTTCATCGCCCAGGTGCTGCGGGAGACCGAGGAGCGGGCATTGACGCTCGAGGCGGGCGCGGCGGGTGCGCGGTGAACCGGGCACGCTACCGTACGATTAGCTTTCTCCGCCTCTCCTGGCGCAGGCCGCGCCGGAGCTGACCAGAGCGAGTCCTGACATGTCGGAAAAATCCCGCACGCCCGTCATCGTCGCCGCCGCGCGCACGCCGATCGGTAAATTCCTCGGCGCGCTGTCGCCGCTGACCGCGCCGGAGCTTGGCGCCATCGCCATCAAGGCGGCGCTCGAGCGCGCCGGCCTCCCGGCGACCGAGGTGCAGGAGGTCATCATGGGCAACGTCGTCCAGGGCGGCGTCGGCCAGGCGCCGGCACGGCAGGCGTTGCTCAAGGCGGGCGTGCCATCCAGCGCCAGCGCCCTCACCATCAACATGGTGTGCGGCTCCGGACTGAAGGCGGTGATGCTCGCGGCGCAGTCGATCAAGTCGGGCGATGCGCAGGTGATCGTCGCCGGCGGCCAGGAGTCGATGTCCAACGCGCCCTACTACGTGCAGGGCCTGCGCAACGGCGTGAAGCTGGGCGATCAGCCGTTGGTGGACGGTGTGATCAAGGACGGCCTCTGGTGCGCCTCGTGCGAAGTGCACATGGGCGGGCACGCCGAGTACACGGCCAAGAAGGCGCAGCTGACGCGCGCGCAACAGGACGAATTCGCCGCGGCGAGCCATCGCAAGGCGGTCGCCGCGCAGCACGCCGGCAAGTTCGCCGCGGAGATCGTGGCGGTCACCATTCCCGGCAGGAAGGGTGACACGGTGGTGGACACCGACGAAGGTCCTCGCGCGGATACCACTGTGGAGCTGCTCGCGCGACTGCGTCCTGCGTTCGCCAAGGGCGACGACGCGACCGTGACCGCTGGCAACGCCAGCTCGCTCAACGATGGAGGCGCCGCTGTCGTCGTCACGTCGCAGGAGTACGCGGAGGCGCACGGCCTCACGATCCTCGCGCGGATCAGTGCCTACGCCACCGGTGCCGTGGATCCGCAGGATCTGTTCTTCGCGCCGATCACGGCGGTGAACAACCTGATGAAGCGCGAGGGCAAGCGCATCGGCGAGTACGATCTGATCGAGGCGAACGAAGCGTTTGCGTCGCAGGCCCTCGCCAATGGCGCCGGACTGCGGTGGGACTGGGACCGCGTCAACGTGCACGGCGGCGCGATCGCGCTCGGTCATCCCATCGGCGCGAGTGGCGCTCGCGTGCTCACCACGTTGTTGTATGCCATGCAGGACCGCGACCTTCGCAGCGGCCTCGCTACGCTCTGCCTCGGCGGCGGCGATGCCGTCGCACTGTCCGTGACACGGGAGAAGTGACATGACCACTGAGGTTTTGGCCGCCCGCGCGCCTCGCACTCGCGTGCTGGGCATCGTCCTCGCCGCGGTCGCGGTGGCGCTCTCGGCGCAGTTCGCCCTGCCCATGCCCGGCACGCCGGTGCCGCTCACGCTGCAGCCGATGCTGGTGGTGCTTGCCGGGCTTCTGCTGGGACCCGGCGACGCCGCGATCGCGATGGTGCTCTACCTCGTGGCGGGCGCCGCCGGTCTCCCGGTCTTCGCGCCGATCGGTCCGATGGGCCTCGCGCGTCTGCTCGGTCCCACGGGGGGCTATCTCGCCGCCTATCCCGCGGCCGCATGGGTCGCCGGCCGGTTCGGTGCGGGGCAGCGGAGCTTCATCACCCGCGCCGTCGCGGCCGAAGCGGGCGTCCTGGCCATCTATCTCGGCGGCCTGGCACAGCTCGCCATTCTCAGCGGGAGCCTTGCGACGGCGGCCGTGCTGGGGATTGTCCCCTTCGTCGCGGCGGACGCGGTGAAGGCGCTGCTGGCGGCAGGCGTCAGCGGTTCGCGCCGTCGGGCAGCGCGCTGAGTCAATGAGGCGGACGGGGGCGGACGTCGCCTCCCCCACCTTCATTGCGACGGCGGGACGCGTCGGCGCCTTCGCCGCGCTGTTCGTCATCCTGAACCTCGCAGCGAGCGGCCTGCTCGCCGGCCCGCTCGTGTGGCTCATGGCACGCACGGGACAACGCGTGCGCATCGATGAGCTGCTCGTCCTCGCGGCCAGCCTCGGCGCCACCGCGATCATGCTGCGGTCGGTGGACGTGCGGCCCTGGGCCGACGTCGGACTGAGCCGGCGCGCCGCCTCGCTCCGATCCGTCGCCGCGGGACTCGCGATCGGCGGGACGGCGATCGGCGCGGCATGCGCGCTGTTGTTCGCCTTCGGCCTGCTGCACGTCGTGCCCGCCGAGCCCGGATCGTCACTCGCCGCCGCGCTCCGCATCTCCTTTTTTCTCGTGCCCGCCGCGCTGTACGAGGAAGTGCTGTGCCGCGGTTATCTTCTCACGGTCATCAGGCGGCGCGTGGGCACCTGGGGCGCTGTGCTGGCGACGAGCGCGTTGTTCGGGCTGCTGCATCTGCAGAACGCCGGTGCGGGCGTGCGGTCGGTGCTGATCGTGACCCTGGCCGGAATATTTCTGGCCGCGGTGCGCGTGGCCTACGACAGCCTGTACGCCGCGTGGTCCGCGCATCTCGCGTGGAACTGGGTGATGGCGGTGCCGCTGCACGCGCCCGTGAGCGGGTTGTCGCTGGAGCATCCCGATTTTCGCACGGTGAGCACTGGTCCGGCGTGGCTCACCGGGGGACACTGGGGACCCGAGGGCGGCATGCTCGCCGCGCTCGGCATGACGGCTGGCTTGGCGTACCTGTATGCGCGGCGCCGCCGCGAGGAGTCATAGCATCGATGTCCGACCGCATCGCCATCATCGGCGCGGGACAGATGGGCAATGGGATCGCGCACGTGTTCGCGCAGGCCGGGCACTCCGTCGTGTTGATCGACGTGGCGGCGCCGGCCCTCGCGAGCGGGCTCGCGACGGTGTCGAAGAATCTCGACCGCCAGGTGAAGAAGGCGGCGATCACCGATGCGGACAAGACGGCGATCCTCGCCCGCCTCGAGACCTCCACGTCGATGGACGCGGTGCAGGGCGCCGCGCTGATCGTGGAGGCGGCCACGGAGAGTCGCGATCTCAAGTTCCGCATCTTTCGCGACCTCGATGCCAAGGCCGACGCCGGCGCCATTCTCGCCACCAATACCAGCAGCATCTCCATCACCGAGATCGCCGCGCAGACGCAGCGTGCCGAGTCGGTGATCGGCATGCACTTCATGAATCCCGTGCCGGTGATGCAGCTGGTGGAGATCATCCGCGGCCTCGCCACGTCGGACGAGACGACCTCGCGCGTCGTCGGCTGGAGCACGGCGGTGGGGAAGACCCCGGTGGAGGTGAACGACTATCCGGGCTTCGTCGCCAACCGGGTGCTCATGCCGATGATCAACGAGGCGGTCTTCTGCGTCATGGAGGGCGTGGGCACGCCGGAGGCCGTGGACACCGTGATGAAGCTGGGGATGAATCACCCCATGGGTCCGCTGGCACTGGCCGATCTCATCGGCCTCGACACCTGCGTGGCGATTCTCGAGGTGCTCCAGGATGGCCTGGGCGACCCCAAGTACCGCCCCTGTCCGCTGCTGCGCAAATACGTGGCGGCCGGGTGGCTGGGTCGCAAGTCCGGCCGCGGCTTCTATAGTTACTGATCGCTGCGATTCTGAAGCGACTGAGGTCCCCGGTGTCGAAGTGTGTCGAAGTGTATCGAAGTGTGCCGAAGTACCTGTCTTCCTGTCTTCCTGTCTTCCTGTCTTCCTGTCTTCCTGCTCCTGAATGTCCCTCACCCCCCTCACCGACGACCAGCGTCAGATCCGCGACCTCGCGCGCGGCTTTGCCGCTGACGAGATCGCGCCGCACGCCGCGCAGTGGGACCGGGATGCGCACTTTCCCCTTCACGTCGCGCGCCGCATGGGGGAGCTCGGCTTCCTCGGCATGCTGATCCCCGAGGCGCTCGATGGCCTTGGCCTCGACACGCTGTCGTACCTGTTGGCCCTCGAGGAGATCGCCGCCGCGGATGCCTCCGCGGCGGTGCTGATGAGCGTGCATAATTCGCTGCCCACACAGATGCTGCTGCAGTTCGGCACCGCCGAGCAGCAGGAGCGCTTTCTCAAGCCGATGGCGCGGGGCGAGCAGATCGGTGCGTTCGCGCTGAGCGAGCCCGAGGCAGGCTCCGACGCCTCGTCGCTGCGCTGCCAGGCGGTGCGCTCCGCGGACGGCGAGAGCTGGGTGCTGCATGGCACCAAGAGCTGGGTCACCTCGGGCACCTTCGCCGACGTCATCGTGGTGATGGCCCGCACGGATTCGCCGAGCGAGCGGCGTGGATCCCGCGGCATCAGTGCCTTCGTCGTCACGCCCGATCTGCCCGGCTTCCACGTGGGCAAGAAGGAAGACAAGATGGGACTGCGTGCCTCGCCCACGGTGCAGCTGACCTTTGACGGACTCCGCGTGCCGGCCGCCAATCTGCTGGGCGACGAAGGACAGGGGTTCGTGTATGCGATGCGGTCGCTCGATAACGGGCGGCTCGGCATCGCCGCACAGGCACTCGGCATCGCGCGCCGCGCGCTGGAACATTCGCTCGACTACGCGGCCGAGCGCCAGCAATTCGGCGTTCCCATCAAGGAGTTCCAGGCCATTCAGTTCAAGCTGGCCGACATGGGCGCGCGCATCGCGGCGGCGCGCGCGCTGTTGCACGCCACGGCCGCCGCCAAGGACCGTGGCGAGCCGATCACGCAGTACGGCTCGATGAGCAAGCTGCTCGCGAGCGAGACCGCCATGTGGGTCACCACCCAGGCGGTGCAGATCTTTGGCGGGTATGGGTACGTGAAGGATTATCCCGTCGAACGGCTCTTCCGCGACGCGAAGATTACCGAGATCTACGAAGGCACCTCGGAGATCCAGCGCATCGTCATCGCGCGCGAGCTGTACGCCAACCGAACCTCCCACTGACTCCAGACTCATTCATATGAAGCTTTTCGACACGATTGCCGGCATGGGGCACGAACAGCTCGTGATCTGCAACGATACCAGCGCCGGATATCGCGGCATCATCGCGATCCACAGCACCACGCTCGGTCCCGCCCTCGGTGGCACCCGCTTCTGGCAGTACGGCAGCGACGAGGAGGCCATCGTTGACGCGCTGCGTCTCGCCCGCGGCATGACGTACAAGAACGCCGTCGCCGGCCTCAATCTTGGCGGGGGCAAGTCGGTGATCATCGGCAACAACAAGACGGCCGACCGCGAGATGATCTTTCGCGCGCACGGCCGGTTCGTGGAATCGCTCGGCGGCCGCTACATCACCGCCGAGGATGTA
>JBKJIY010000104.1:0-21135 GCA_046598315.1 Gemmatimonadaceae bacterium | reverse complement strand
TCCCACCTTCGCCGACGCCGCGCCGGCAGTGATCCCGTAGCGTTCGGGAAGGCGTATGAGGGGCCGTGCAGGTGCACGGCCCCTCGTCGTGTATCCGGACCGACCGGCTCACGTCAGCTCACAGTCCGCCGATGAAGCGCTCCACGAGTGCCTCGAAGCGCGATGCCACCAAGGAGGTCGTCGCGAGAACCTCGGCATGCGACAGCGGGTGTGGCGAGATGCCCGCCGCCTGATTCGTGACACAGCTGATCCCGGCTACACGCATGCCGAGCGCGCGGGCGACGATCACCTCGGGGACGGTGGACATGCCCACGGCGTCGGCACCCAGGGCGGCGAGCATGCGCACCTCCGACGGCGTCTCGTACGTGGGGCCGAGGAGTCCGCAGTACACCCCTTCCTGAAGTGGGAAGCCGAGCGCCAGCGCGTGCGCGCGGAGCTGCTGTGCCAGCACCGCGTCGTACGGCGCGCTCATGTCGGGAAAGCGCTCGTCTCCCGGTTCGAGCGGGCCCGCGAGCGGGTTCTGGAACATGAGGTTCAGGTGATCCCGGATGAGCATCAGGTCGCCAGCGCGCAGCACACGGTGAATGCCCCCCGCGGCGTTGGAGACGAACAGGACACGGGCGCCCAGGGCGTGCAGGACGCGCACCGGAAACCCGGCGAGTGCGGCGCTATGGCCCTCGTACATATGGAAGCGGCCGGCGAGCGCCACGACGGATCGTCCGGCCAGGGTGCCGCCGATCAGATGGCCGGCGTGGCCGGCCACGGTCGCGCCGGGAAAGCCGGGCACCTCGGCGAAGGGGATGCTGACGGGCGTCATGATCCGGGCGGCGAGGCCGCCGAGTCCGGAGCCGAGAATGATGCCCGCCACCGGCGGCGCGCCGCGTAGACGAGCCCGGACCGCGGCGGCTGCGGTGCCGGCCGCCATCGCGCCATAGGCGACGGCGGCGTTCATGCGTGCTCGGCGCGCAGCGCGGCGATCTCCGCTTGCGCCGCGGCGACAAGGCGCATGCGCTCCTCGTAGGGCAGGAAGCTGCTCTCGAAGCCATTCAGCGCGACGCGGGCGAGCTCGTCGAAGTCGAAGCCCAGCGACTCCGCGGCGTGGACGTACTCGTCGGTGAGGGTGACGCCGCTCATCAATCGATTGTCCGTATTCAGCACGACGTTCAGCCCACGATCGAAGTACTCCCGGAAAGGGTGCGTCGCGTAGGTCGCCGCCGCGCGCGTCTGCACGTTGCTCGTGAGGCAGATCTCGAGGGCGATGCGCCGGTCGTTGCAGTAGTCGGTGAGGGACGTGTCCTCGATCAATCGCGTCGCATGCCCGAGCCGGTGCGCGCCACAGACGTGCACCGCCTCGCGCACCGACTCCGCCCCGTCGCCCTCTCCGGCGTGGCAGGTACAGGCGAGGTCGTGCGAGCGGGCGTAGTCGAACGCCTTCACGTGCGCCTTCGCGGGATTGCCGCTTTCGCCGCCGGCCAGGTCGAACCCCACGACGCCCCGATGGCGATACGCCACCGCGAGCTCGGCGAGCTCCTGCGATACGCTGGGGGCCATGTTCCGAATGGCGCAGACGATGACCCGACCGGCGACGCCAAGCTCGCGCTCCGCGCGCGCGAGGCCGCGAAGCGGCGCCTCGACCGCCTGCTCCAGGCTGAGGCCCTCCCGCACATTGAGCACCGGCGCGTAGCGCACCTCGATGTACGTCACCCCGTCGTGCAGCGCATCTTCCGCCAGCTCGTAGGCGATGCGCTCGAGCGCCGCCTCCGTCTGCATCACGGACAGCGTGATGGCGAATCGCTCGAGGTAGTCCTCGAGATTGCGCGCGTCGCTCACCCGCATGTACTCGCGCAGTGCGGCGGGCGTGGGCGCCGGCATCGTCTTGTCCTGCTGCGCGGCCAGCTCCAGCATCGTTTCGGGACGCAGCGATCCGTCCAGATGGACGTGCAGCTCGGCCTTCGGGAGACGCCGCAGCAGCTCTCGCGAGGGAGTCGTCGTCACGCGCCGTGCTCCGCGGATGGACCGGCGGCGTCGCGCTCGCGGTTGGGGATGAGCCGGAACAGGGCGCCATTGAAGAGCGGGCTGTCAGCGGAGATGGGGAGTCCACGGCTGTCCGTCACCAGCAGGGTGCCGGCGCGCACGGCCTCGGCATCAGCGCCGGAGTGGGCCGCCACGGCGTCGAGCGCCGTGCCGCCCGCGGGTGCGTCCAGTCCCCGCCCGTTCACGAACACGCGCACCGTTGCGCTCACCGCGAGCCCCCCGCGCGGAGCTGCCGGTACAGCGCGCCGACGGCCGCGTCCGGAACGAGCCGCCAGTTCGGCGTGAAGTAGTCCCCCGGCGAGATGCTGCCCCTGCGACGCACCTCGTCGACGAGGAGCTGGCGGATATCCTGCTGCTTGTCGTACACCACCGGCGCACCGGCCAGCATGGCATACCCGCCGCCGCCCGTCTGGCGATAGTTGTTGAGGGCCATCGTGAAGCTGTCACCCGGAGCGACCGGCGAGCCGCGGAACTCGAGCCGGACGACACGGTGGCCGGCCGGCCGGGATACGTCGAGCGTGTAGTCCACACCGCTGACGATGTCGAAGTTGAAGCCGGGAATCGACGGGTCCACGCTCACGCCGCCATCGCTCCCGGTGCGAAAGTATCGCGCGCTCTGCTCGAGGTACGCGCGGAGCTGCGCGCCCGTGATGCGGATGCCGCGGAGCGTGTTGTCATAGGGGTACAGCGACTGGAGTCGCGCCGCGGTGATCGCGCCGGTGTCCAGCGCGGCGTCGAGCGAGAAGGCGGCGGTGGAGGCGAGATCGGTGCCGGCGGCACGACGCTGCACCTCGAGGATGAAATCGATCAGCGGCGTGTCCGCGACGCGCGCCGAGTCGGCGCGCCACGATGCGGCAGTGCGGCCGAGGGGCGCGTTCACCCAGATCACCGTGGCGCGGTGCGCCGAATCGGTGGCCGCGAGCACGGCCGGGCTCTCGGCATGCCCCGCGGCCTGCACGAGGCCAGACCGCTTCGACGTCACGGTCCACGCCGGCCCGTGTCGGGTGAGCTGCAGATGCGCCACCGCCACGCTCGTCGCCCAGTTCCGCGGCTGCATCAGCAGTACGCCGTTGATCACCGTATCGCCAACCTCGCGATGCGAGTGGCCAAAGACGATGAGGTCGATTCCCGCAACCTCGCGCGCGACTCGGGCAGCGACATTCTCGCTTGGCAGTCCGGTGGAGACGGTATCGTAGCTGGACGGCTCGTCCAGCCCCGAATGCATGGTGACGATCACGGCGCTCGCCCCCGCCCCCCGAACGTCCTGCACCGCCGCGCGGACCTCGGGCACGATGTCGCGGATGACGACGCGTCCGGCAAGGTTGTCCCGGTCCCACACCATGGCGCCGGGCGTCGTGGCGCCGACGATCCCGATGCGCACCCCCTCGCGCTGCACGATCGTCCACTTCAGGAAGGCGTTGGAGCCGTCGGCACGGTAGGCGTTGGCCGCCAGCAGCGGGAACGCCGCCTGCTTGAGCACCGTCTCCAGGAAGGGCACGCCGTAGTTGAACTCGTGGTTGCCCACGGCGGCGGCGTCGTAGCGCATCGCGTTCATCGCCGCGAGGACGGGATGCCGCGACGCCGGCGGCGCCACGCGCGCGGCCACGTACGTGAGCGAATTCCCCTGCAGGTCGTCGCCAGCATCCACGAGCACGACGCGACCCGGCGCCTCCGCGCGCAGCGAGTCCACGATGGTCGCGGCACGCGAGAGACCGCGCAGCGTGTCGGGGCGGTTCGACTCGTAATTCCAGCCGCGCAGGCGCCCGTGGACGTCCGTGGTGGCCGCCACGACGAGGTCGAACGACTGCGTCGCGCCGCCGCGGGCGAGAGGGTGGACGCATCCGGCCGCGAGCGCGAGCGCCGCGGCGGCGAGAGAGGAGCGGATATGCATGGGAAAAATCTAGTCGGCCGAACGAACGGCCGGGAGGATGCGGCATGGTTGACGGCACTTCCCCGCCTCGGCACACTTCGACGAGGCCCGCGCCCGCCAATACACGACCGAGACAGACGCCCCGCTGCACGACAGTGCCCACCGCCACCACCTTTCCTCGGTCATGAACGCGCCACGGAGGGCGATCGCACGATGAAGCCGCTCGTCATCGGCATCGCGGGAGGCTCGGGATCGGGCAAGAGCACCGTCGCGCGCAACGTGGCGGCCGCGCTTGGCGACGCTTCCGTGGCCTTCCTCGACATGGACGCGTATTACCTGGACCACTCGCATCTCGCGCTCGAGGAGCGACGGAAGGTCAACTGGGATCACCCCAACGCCTTCGACTGGGATGACCTCGTGCGCCATCTCGGGCAGCTCGCCGGAGGGCAGGCGATCGACAAGCCGGTCTACGATTACGTGACGCACACCCGCAGCAGCGACACGGTGCGCATTCCCCCCGCCGATGTCGTCGTGATCGATGGCATCCTGTTGTTCAGCGAGGCGCGCGTGCGGGACCTCTGCGACGTGAAGGTGTTTGTCGATGCGGATGCCGACGTGCGACTGATCCGGCGGATTCGCCGCGACATGGCCAAGCGCGGCCGCCCACTCGCCGAGATCCTGGAGCAATATCTGTCCACCGTACAGCCGATGCATCTGGAGTTCGTGGAGCCGAGCAAGCGGTACGCCGACGTGATCGTGCCGCGCGGCGGTCGCAATCCCGTGGCGATCGAGCTGATCGTTGCGCAGATCACGCGGCGGCTGCACGCGGCGCCGCCATGAGTGCACCCGCTGCCAGTACCGGCGAGCGCATCCTCGTGGTCGACGACGAGGCCGACATCGTGGCGCTCGTGGCCTATCACCTGGCCAAGAACGGCTATCGCGTGTCGACGGCGAGCTCCGGGCCCGAAGCCCTCGAGGCGGCCCGCCGCGAACGTCCAGCGCTGATGGTCCTCGACCTGATGCTGCCAGGCATGTCGGGCTACGAGGTGCTGGAACAGTTGCGCGCGGGCGACGCCACGCGCGATCTCGGGGTGCTGATGCTCACGGCGCGCCGCGAGGAGCAGGATCGCATTCACGGGCTGTCGCTGGGCGCCGATGACTACCTCGCCAAACCGTTCAGCCCGCAGGAGCTGGTGCTGCGCGTCGGAGCCATCCTGCGTCGCCTTGGCGCCGGAGGCGGCGGCGCCAGCGACAAGCTGCAGATCGGCGTGCTCGCCATCGATTTCGCCGCGCATCAAGTGCACGTGGACGGGGACCCGATCGAACTGACGGCGACCGAGTTCAAGCTGCTCTCCACGCTCGCGGAGCGGCGCGGCCGCGTGCAGGGGAGGGCGCATCTGCTGGAGACGGTGTGGGAGGCCGCACCCGACATCCAGACGCGCACGGTGGACATGCACGTGCAGCGACTCCGAGCCAAGCTCGGAGCGGCCGGCGACCTCATCGAGACGGTTCGCGGGTTCGGGTACCGAATGCGCTCTCCCCAGGCGAAGAACGCGTGACGCTGGCCAGGCGGCTGCTCGCCGGCGCACTCGTCGTCGTCGTCGCGCTCGTCGCCGCCATTCTCCTCATCGCCGGCGGGCGGCTGCGCACTCGACTCCTCGCCGAGACGGTGGATCATCTCGCACGCGACGCACGCATCGTGGGCGCCGTGTGGGAGACTGGAATGAATGGCGATTCACTCGCGCGGGTCGCCGGTGACGCGCTCGGCTACCGTGTCACGCTGATCGACCCGTCCGGCGTGGTGGTTGGCGACGCGGAGTTCGTCGGCGACGCCCGGCGGCGTCTCGAGAGCCAGGCGACGCTTCCCGAGGTGGCGGGCGCGCGCGCGCGTGGCGTGGGCAGCGCGCGCCGTCGTGATGCGGCCGCGAGCGTCGAGCAGTTGTATGTAGCCGTGCGCCATCCGCGCGGGGTGGTGCGCGTGGCGCAGTCCACCGTCAGCCTCGACGACATGGTGCGTGGCGCGCAGCGTGACGTGCTCGTCAGCGGGCTGGTGGCACTGCTCGGCGTGCTCGCGCTCACATGGCTGTTTGCCCGCAGCATCACGCAGCCGGTCGTGGAGCTTCGCGACGTGGCGCGCGCGATTGCCGCCGGCGATCTGCATCGCCGGCCGGCGCTCTCGGCGCCCGGCGAGGTGGGAGACCTCGCGACCGCGCTGCACCGCATGGCCGAGCAACTTCGCGCGCGACTCGACGCCCTCGTCGCCGACGACCTGCTGATGGTGGCCGTGCTCGAATCGCTGGAGGAAGGGGTGCTGGCGCTGGACGAGCGCGGCACCGTGGTGCGTATCAACGAGCGGGCTCGCCAACTCCTCAACGTGCAGGCCCCGGTACCGTTCCGCCCTGAACTGCTACCGCGCGATCCCCTGCTCCGCCGGGCCATGGATGAAAGCCTCGCCGGCGCGAGCACCGCTCCCGCCGAGGCGTCGCTCTTCGACCGCACCCTCGCGATCGCCGCGCGGCCGCTGAGCACGGCCGGCGCCGTCGTCACCGTGCTTGACCTCACGATGCTGCGGCGGCTCGAGACCATTCGCCGCGACTTCGTGGCGAACGTGTCGCACGAGCTCAAGACGCCGCTCACCGTGGTGAGCGGCTACGCGGAGACGCTGCTGGATGAGGGTATTCCGGCCGAGCACCGGCGGCAGTTCATCGCGACCATCCGTGACAATGCACAGCGGATGCAGCGGATCGTCGATGACCTGCTCGACCTCTCGCGCATCGAGAGCGGCGTCTGGCGGCCCAATTACGTGACGGTGTCGATTCCGTCGGTCGTCGCCGAGGTCATGGCGGCGCTGCGGCAGGAGGCCGAGGCCAAGGGGCTCACGCTCGGGGTGGAGATCCCCGGCGACGCGGCGAACGTGCAAGCCGATCCCACCGCGTTTCGGCAGATCGTCGCCAACCTCGTGGAGAATGCCGTCCGCTACACGCGCGAGGGGTCGGTGTCCCTGCGGACATACCGCGATGGCGAGGGCACGCGGCTCGAGGTGCATGACACCGGCGTGGGGATCGCCGCCGAGCACCTGCCCCGCATCTTCGAGCGCTTCTATCGCGCCGACGCGGGCCGCTCCCGCGGCCAGGGCGGCACCGGGCTCGGACTCGCCATCGTCAGGCACCTCGTCGATGCGCATGGCGGGCGAGTCGAGGCGTCGAGCACCGTCGGCCGCGGTACGACGATCAGCGTCCTCTTCCCAGGCGTGACACCATCGTCGTGACAAGGACGCGCCATCAGAAGTTCACCGCGAGATGGGCGAAGTACGCTTTGGCCTGAACCGGCGGCGGTGCGGAGATGCCATTGTCCGCGGCGAGCGACTCCTGATAGTCGAGCGCGACCTGGGCACGCGGCGAGACGTCCCAGAAGACGCCGCCGATGAAATTGTGGTAGCCGTTTGACACGTCGGGCGCGGGCAGCACGTTCCGGGACGCCACCGTCGGCGTGACGCGGTCGTAGCGCACGACGACGCCAACCGCGGAGCGCCCCGTCGCGTTCGTGAAGGCCAGGGGACGCGCCACGGTGAACGCCGACAGGACGCGACCGGTGACGTCGGTCGCCAGCCGCGGTGAGAGGCTCGTATTGGCCCCCGACTCCCCGCCATCGTGCCGTTGCGCCGCTTCGGCGCCGAGCACGAGGCGCGGGTCCCGTACGCCGACAAAGAGTCCGGCGCGGCTGCGATCGAGCGCCTCACCGACGGAGCCGGCCTGACCGGCGCCTCCATCCACGAATCGGCTGGATGTTGCACCCTTGTAGCCCCAGCCCGTGACGGTGAGCGTCTGCCAGAGTGGGGACGCCGTCTGGCTGGCGAGCGGCGTGAGCGACATCCTGATTCCAAAATCCTTGAAGCGGTCCCGCTCGCGGGCGGTGAAGCTCGGCCCGTTCACGATGGTGGCGTACACCTCGCCGAACTTCCGCGGCAGGGTGAGCTGTCCGGAGATGCCCACGTCGGCGGAGGCGAAGAACCCCGCCCGCTCGATCGCTGTCTGGCTGAGATATCGTGGCCAGAAGCTTTCGATGTGCTCGATGACGACGTTCTGCAGGATGCCCGCGCGAGCCTGCACGGCGGCGCCGTCGGAGCGCCGAGGCGTGTCATACTGGAGAAACGCGTACTTGGCGCGGATGGCGTACGCGGTGGGCGTGGTCTCCGTGGTCTGGTACACGTCCGTCGTGACTCGCACGCTGAGACGATCGCCCGCTGAAGCCCGGAAGTTCAGGTACGCGCGGTCGAGGATGAAGGCGTTGTCCGTCTGGCCGGGCAACGGCCCAGGCCGGGTACTGCGCGCTACGTTGTAGCTGCCGAAGAGCAGTCCGGTGACGGCCATCGTCGAGGCCGGCGCGACGACCGGCGCGGCGCGTGCGGCCTTTGCGGCGACAGAGTCGGCTGCGCTCTGCGCGGCGGCCGGACCGGCACTGACGGCCACCACGGCGGCGGTCGTGAGAATTCTGCTCAGGCGGGCAAGCATAGGATCGGTGTGAGGGCGGCGCCGGGGCATCGACGCGTAATCGTACCAATCGGAATCCTGCAGCCAGCGGTGCGTGACGCGACCGTTACAATAAAAGTGACCGTTTGGTATGCGGTCTGACGAGCTTGCATGCGCTCAAATGAATATCTCCCCCACCGATCCGACCGTGCCGCCCGCGTCGTTACGGCCGCTGCTGAGCCCCCCGCGGCTGGAGGCACGTGGCAACCGTCCCGTGGCGCCGACGCTTCGTCGCCCTTCCATCGAGGGGTCGGTGGCGGCCGACCGGATCTATCGCGCCGCGATCCTGTTCTTCGCCCTCTGCGTCCCCGTCCTGCTCCTGCTGATCTTCGTGGAGGTGGGCGTCGCTGGCTGGCCGGCGCTGCGACAGTTCGGCTTCGGCTTTCTCACGTCGAGCACGTGGGATCCCGTGAATGGCGAGTTCGGGGCGGCGCCGGCGATCGCCGGCACCATCATCACCTCGGTCATCGCGCTCGTCATCGCCACTCCGCTCGCGCTGGGGGGGGCAATTTTTCTCTCGGAGTTCTCGCCGAACTGGCTTCGGCAACCGCTGTCGTTTCTGATCGACCTGCTGGCGGCGGTGCCGAGCGTGGTGTTCGGCCTGTGGGGAGTGTTCTTTCTGCTGCCGCTGCTGCGCACGACGATCATGCCATTTCTCGTGGGCACGCTGCGTCTGGGCGAGACGCCATTCTTCGCCGGCCCGATGTACGGACAGAGCGTGCTGGCCGCGGGCATCATCCTCGCCATCATGGTGCTCCCTTACATCGCCGCGGTGTCGCGCGAGGTGCTGATGGCGGTGCCGCGCTCGCAGCGCGAGGCGGCGCTGGCGCTCGGCGCCACGCGCTGGGAGGCGATCACCGGCGCGGTCATTCCCTACGCCCGCACGGGCATCTTCGGTGGAATCATCCTGGGCCTGGGCCGCGCGCTCGGCGAGACGATGGCGGTGACGATGCTGATCGGCAACCGCCACGAGCTGTCGATGTCGCTGCTCGCTCCCGGCTACACCATGGCGAGCCTCATCGCCAACGAGTTCACCGAAGCGACCACGGACCTGCACCTCTCGGCACTCATGGCGGTGGGCTTCGTGCTCCTGCTCATCACCCTGATCGTGAACGCGGTCGCTCGCCTGCTGGTGCGTCGCGTGGCGCGCAGATGAGCCTGCCCATTGCCGACAGCTCGCCGGTCTCCGGTCGGTCGCGCGCGCGCGGTCTGGGGCGTCGGCGCGTGATGAGCGTGCTGATGGTCTCGCTCACCTGTCTCGCCGCCGCGGTCGCCGTCGTGCCGTTGCTCGTCATCCTGGCCTATCTGCTGAAACAGGGTGCCGGCTCGCTGTCGGTCGATTTCTTCACGAACATGCCGCAGCCGATGGGTGAGGCGGGGGGCGGCATGGCCAACGCCATCCTCGGCACCCTGATCCTCATCGGCATCGCGTCGCTCATCGGACTGCCCGTCGGCATCGGCGCGGGCCTCTACCTGGCCGAACGACAGGGGACGACACTCGCCAACCTCGTGCGCTTTCTCGCCGACGTGCTGAATGGGCTGCCGTCCATCGTCATGGGCATTTTCGCGTGGCAGTTTCTCGTGCGGCCGTTCGGCCACTTTTCGGCGCTGGCGGGCGGCGCGGCCATCGGCGCGATGATGATCCCGCTCGTCACGCGGACCACGGAGGAGATGGTGCGCACGGTGCCGCAGTCGCTTCGCGAGGCGGCGCTGGCCCTGGGGTATCCCCGCTGGCGCACGTCGCTGCAGATCGTGTTGCGCACGGCGCTCGGCGGCATCGTCACCGGCGTACTCGTCGCGGTGGCCCGCGTCGCGGGCGAGACGGCGCCCCTGCTGTTCACGGCCCTCGGCAACCAGTTCTGGTCCACCGACCTCACGCAGCCCATCGCCGCCCTCCCGCTGCAGATCTTCACCTACGCCATCAGCCCGTCCGACGACTGGCACGCGCAGGCCTGGGCCGGCGCCCTGGTGCTCATCGGCCTCGTGCTCGTGATCAGCGTGATCGCCCGGTTCGTCACGCGGTCCCGCCATGGCGGCGGCCATGACTGAGGTGTCGCGGGCGCCCACTCCCGCCGCCGCCCCCGACATCGCGATGCCCGCCTCCCCGGCGCCGGCGATGCGCGCCGAGTCCCTCGACGCATTCTTCGGCGAGACCCAGGCCGTGCGCGACGTCACCCTGGCGTTTCCGTCGAATGAAGTGACTGCGATCATCGGTCCCTCCGGCTGCGGCAAGTCGACCTTCCTCCGCTGTCTCAATCGCATGCACGAGTCGATCGCCATTGCGCGGGTGGAGGGTGACGTCTATTTCCACGAGCAGAACATCTATGCTCACGGCGTGGATCCGATCGCGCTACGCCGGCACGTCGGCATGGTCTTCCAGCGTCCCTCGCCGTTCCCCACGATGTCCATCCGCGACAACGTCGCGGCGGGGCTCCGCGTGCAGCCGGGCGAGAAGCTCGACCGGCGCGCCGTGGACGAGGTGGTGGAGCGGGCGCTGAAGGAAGCGGCGCTGTGGGACGAGGTGAAGGACCGGCTCAAGGGAAGCGCCACCAGCATCTCTGGCGGGCAGCAGCAGCGACTGTGCATCGCGCGGGCCCTCGCCACCGCGCCGCATGTGCTCCTCCTCGACGAGCCCACCGCGTCGCTCGACCCGATCAGCACGCAGAAAGTGGAGGAGCTCGTGTACGAGCTGCGCAACACGATGACAGTGATCATCGTGACGCACAACATGCAGCAGGCCGCGCGCGTCTCGGACCGCACCGTGTTCATGCTCGATGGGGAGATGGTCGAGGTGGCCCCCACCCGTGTGATGTTCACCACGCCCAGCGATCCGCGGACCGAGGCCTACATCACCGGCCGGTTCGGATGACCGCGGCCGTGGAGTACGGGCCCGTTCCCGATCGTCGCGTGCTCGGCAGCATCGAGGTGGACCACTTCGACTTCTGGTACGGCAAGACGCAGGCGCTCCACGACATCAATCTGCGCATCGCGCCGCGGGCCGTGACGGCATTCATCGGCCCATCGGGATGTGGCAAGTCCACCTTCCTTCGCTCCATCAACCGCCTCAACGAGCTCATTCCGGGCGCGCGCCGTTCCGGCGAGATCCGGCTGGACGGCGAGAACATCTATCAGAAGGGGATGGACGTTGTCACCCTCCGGCAGCGCGTGGGGATGGTGTTCCAGCGCTGGAATCCGTTTCCCAAGTCGATCTACGACAACGTGGCGTACGGGCCCCGGATCAACACCAGTCCGACGCGGGCCGACCTGGACGCGATCGTGGAGTCGGCGTTGCGGCGCGCGGCGCTCTGGGACGAAGTCAAGGATCGGCTTCGCGACAGCGCGCTTGCGCTTTCCGGGGGGCAGCAGCAGCGTCTCTGCATCGCTCGCGCGCTGGCGAACGAGCCGGAAGTGCTGCTGCTCGACGAGCCGGCCTCCGCGCTCGACCCGATTGCCACGCAGAAGGTCGAGGAGCTCGTGTACGAGTTGAAGCGCGAGCTCACCATCGTCATCGTCACGCACAACCTGCAGCAGGCGGCGCGCATCTCGGACCGGACGGCGTTCTTCTATCTGGGAGAGCTTGTCGAGATGGAGGACACGCAGCGGCTGTTCACGAGCCCGCGCGAGGAGCGCACCGAAGCGTACATCACCGGGAGATTCGGATGAGCCCAGACACCCCCTTTCGTCACTTTCACGATCAACTGTCGGCGTTGAACCGGCGCCTGCTCGCCATGTCGGAGAAGGCGGAAGCGCTCGTCGAGCTGTCCGTGGACGCGCTGCTGGAGCAGGACGCCGGCAAGGCGGAAGCGGTCATCGCCGCCGACAGCGAGCTCGATACGATGGAGCTGGAACTCGAGGCCGCCGCACTCGAGCTCCTGGCGCTGCAGCAGCCGATGGCGCGTGACCTCCGTTTCATCGTCAGCGCGATCAAGGTGACGAGCGATCTCGAGCGTGTTGGTGATCACGCCGTGAACATCGCGCAGGCGGCGCTGCGCCTGATCGCCATCCGCTCCAACATCACGCCGGATCCCGAGATCGAGGACATGGCGCGCCGCGCGCGGGCCATGCTCAGCGACGCGATCGACGCGTTCCTGCGTGCCGACGGCGCCCTTGGCCGCGACGTGTGCTCCCGCGACGACGCGGTGGACGCGCTGCATGAATCGATGTTCCGCATCCTCCTCACGCACATGATGGCCGACCCGCGCACGATCAATCCTTCGCTCGAATACCTGCTGGTGAGCCGGAACCTCGAGCGGGTGGCCGACCTGGCGACGAACATCTCGGAGGACGCGGTCTTTCTCGCCGAGGGCAAGAACATCAAGCATGGCGGCGGCATCGAGAGCGCACGCGCGGGAACGTTCACCTCCTAGCGCTCCCGCACCCGTCAACCGCCATGGCTTCCGCGTCCTCGGCCCGTCGCACACGCTCCGTCCGGAAGGGACGGAGCGCGCCTGCTCCGGTGACCCGGCGCATCGCGGCCATCGACATCGGCTCCAACTCGGTGCGTCAGATCGTTGCCGACGTCTCCGCCGATGGGGCCATCACGGTGGTGGACGAGATGAAGGCCGCGCCGCGCCTCGGTGCCGATCTGGAGTCCACCGGGCTGCTCGGCACGCAGGCGATGGAGCGGGCGGCCGAGGCGATCGGGCGCATGGCGACCCTGGCGCGCCAGCTGGGTGCGGAGCGGATCGAGGCGGTGGCGACGAGCGCCGTGCGCGACGCGGCGAACGCCGACCTCTTCGTGGCTCGCGTTCGCCAGGAAGCGGGTCTCCAGCTTCGCATCATCAAGGGCGAGGACGAAGCGCGACTCTCGTACCTCAGCGCGCTGGCGCACTTCGACCTCGGCGCGGGCCGCACCGTGGTGATGGACATCGGTGGCGGCTCGCTCGAGCTGGCGCTCGCGGCCGATGGCGTGCTCGACGACCTGGTCTCCCTTCCGTTCGGCGCCCTGCGTCTCACCGAGCGATTCCTCACCGGTGAGCCGAGCCGGAAGGGGCTCATGCGGCTGCGCCGCGAGGTGCGGGAGGCGCTGGCGGGCGCGCTGCCACGGCGGAACTGGCGTGGCGCCCAGCTCATCGGATCCGGCGGCACCTTCACCAACCTGGCGGGCATCCATCTCGCGCGGCGCGGGATGCTGAGCGCGCGCAACGTGCACGCCACCGCGGTGCCGCGCGAGGAAGTGGAGCACATCCTCGATGCACTCGCCTCGATGACGAGCGACGAGCGGCGCACCGTCACGGGGCTGAACCCGGAGCGCGCCGACATCATCGTCGCCGGGCTGGCCGTCGCTGCCGAAGTGCTCGCGCGACTCGAGTCGCGCGAGCTTACCGTCTCCCGCTACGGCATCCGGGAGGGCCTGTTGCTCGAGTCGGCGCGCGTGGTGCCGGTGATTGCGGACCCCGGCGCGGCGCGCGAGCGATCGGTCCGGGAGTTTGCCGAACGTTGTCACGTCGAGGAGCTGCACGCCACGCAGGTGCAGCGGCTGGCACTGCGCCTGTTCGACACGCTCGGCGCGCGCCTCGGATGCACGGCGGAGGACCGCGCGACGCTCGCCGACGCCGCCCTGCTGCACGACGTCGGATATCACATCAACTATGACCGGCATCACAAGCATTCGTACCACCTCATCGCGCATGCCGAGCTCCTTGGCATCGCGCCGGCCGACCAGCTGATGATCGCGCACGTGGCGCGCTACCATCGCGGCTCGCCTCCCAAGCGCAAGCATCGCGGCTTCGGCACGCTGGAGCGTTCGATGCGGGACCGCATCGAGCGGCTCGCCGCCATCCTGCGCCTCGCCGACGGCTTCGATCGGGGACATGTGGGCGCGGTGAAGGATGTGAAGGCACGCTGGCTGCAGCGCGCCATCCGCATCACCGCCGTGCCAGCGCGCGGCGTGGGCCGCCTGCGACTGGAGCAGTGGGGTGCGCACCGGAAATCCCAGTTGCTGGCCGGCCTGGCCGGCGTACCGGTGGAGATCGTGGGCGCCGACGGCACAGTCCTCTCGTCCGACGACGTCGCCGGCGACGAAGAGTAGCCGCTAGCCGGTGCGGTCGCGCAGCGAGGGCGTGTGCGCCGCCGGCGGCGCGGGCACGCTGGCGTCCGTGCTTCCCCACGAGTCGGCGAGCAGCGTGATGTGCGTGGAATGCACGTCTCCCATCGGCTTGCGCTGACGCCACTCGCCGTCGGCGCAGAGCTCCCATGCCTGCCGATTGTCCTGGAGCAGCGTGCGCAGGAGGCTGGCGAGGCGCTCCTGCAGCCGTGGGGCCTCCACCGGCGCCACGGCCTCCACGCGACGCACGAAGTTGCGTGGCATCCAGTCGGCCGAGCCGATGAGATATTCGTCGGCGCCGTCGTTGTGGAAGTGCCAGATGCGCGAATGCTCCAGGAAGCGCCCGATGATGCTCGTGACGCGGATGTGGTCGCTCGTGCCTGGTACCCCGGGGCGCAGGCAGCAGATGCCGCGGACGATGAGATGGATCTCCACGCCGTCCTGCGACGCGCGGTAGAGCGCGGCGATGGTCTCGGCGTCCACCAGGGCATTCATCTTGGCCACGATGTAGCCGCGACGGCCGGCGCGGGCGTTCGCGCTCTCGCGCTCGATCAGCTCCACGAACCGGTCGCGCATGTTCGCCGGTGCCACCAGGAGCTTGCGATAGAGTCGCTGGCGCGAGATGCCGGTGAGCGAGTTGAACAGGTCGCTCACGTCGGCGCCAATGGACGGGCTGCAGGTGAACAGGCCCACGTCCGTGTAGAGGCGCGCCGTGCGCGAGTTGTAGTTGCCGCTCCCGATGTGCACGTAGCGGCGGATCCCGTCCGGCTCGCGGCGGACGACCAGCGCCGTCTTGGTGTGCGTCTTGAGGAGCGCCGACCCGTAGGCCACGTGCACCCCGGAATCCTCGAGCGTCCGCGCCCAACTGATGTTGTTGGCCTCGTCACCGCGCGCCTTGAGCTCCACGAGTACCGCCACTTGCTTCCCCCGCTCGGCGGCTGCCGTGAGCGCATTCACGATGGCCGTGTCGCCCGACGTCCGATAGAGCGTGAGCTTGATTGCGAGCACGTGATCGTCCGCCGCGGCCGTCTGCAGGAACCGCTCGACCGTGGCAGGAAACGAATCGAACGGATGATGCACCAGGAGATCGCGCTCCCGAATGACGTCGAAGATCGAGCGCTCGGAGTCCCGCAGCTCGGGCGGCACGGCGGGAATGAACGACGGATCGCGGAGACCGGGAATCTCCAGCGCGCTCAGCTCCATCAGATCGGCAAGGTCCAGCAGCTGCCCCGCCTCTTCCACATCCGACTCGTTGAGCGCCGTGGCCGTGAGAAAATCGGCGTCGCGCAATTCGTCGATCAGCAGCGTCCGCAGGTGCGCCGGCATGTCATCCTGCACCTCGAGGCGGATCACCTCGCCGAAGCGCCGCTCGAAGACACGCTCCTCGATGGTCGCCAGCAAGTCTTCCGGCTCCTCGAGGTTGGTGAACTCGAGATCCGAATAGCGGGTCACGCGGAAGGCGTACCAGCCCAGGACTTCCATTCCGGAGAAGAGCGTCTCGAGATTCTCGCCGATCACCTGCTCGATCGGCACATACTCGTGCACGCGTCCCGGCACGGCCATCCATCGCGTGAGGCCCTTGGGCACCTTGACGCGCGCGAAGTGGACGCTCCCCGTGACGGTGTCCCGGACCTCCACCGCCAGCGACAGCGACAGGTTGGAGACGTAGGGAAATGGATGGCCGGGATCGACCGCCAGCGGGGTCAGGACGGGAAATATCTGCGCCTCGAACTGCTCGTCGATCGCCCGCCGCTCGGATGCGCTGAGCGCGCGCATGCCGACGATGCGCACGCCGTGCGGCTCCAGCTCCTGGAGCAGCGCATCGACGGCCTCCCTCCGCTCGGCGAGGAGGGAGCCCACCCGCTCGCGAATGGCGGCCAGCTGCTCGGCCGCCGTGAGTCCATCGGGCGTGGTGTGCAGCACGCCCGACGCCACCTGGCGACGCAGGCCGGCCACGCGCACCATGAAGAATTCGTCCAGATTACTGCTGAAGATCGCGAGGAACTTGAGCCGCTCGAGCAGCGGCACTCGCGGATCCGTCGCCTCGTGGAGGACGCGAGCGTTGAATGCGAGCCAGCTGAGCTCGCGATTCAGGTACAGCGACGTCGGCAGCGCCTCGCTCATCGGCTCGCTTACTTGATGCCCGCGACCCGCGTGGCGAGCGCGGCGCGCATGGCCTCGGGGAGCGGCGCGTAATCCAGCGGTGCCTCCATCGGCTGCCCCTCGGTGAGCGCCCACACGAGAAAGTCACCGAGCTTCCTGGCCTTGATGGGATCGCGCTGCTTCTCGTACGCGATGATCCAGGTGAACGAGGCGATGGGGTACACGCCCGCGCCTTCCGCATTCACGATCGACACGCGGTAGTCGGTGCCGGCGGGGAGCGTGCTGGCCGCACCGGCGGCGGCGGCGGTGACCGACGCGATGGCGGGCGCGACGAACTCGCCATTGCGGTTCTTGATCTGTGCCGTGGCAAGCTGGTTCTGATTGGCGTATGCCAGCTCCACATATCCGATGGCGCCTGGCGTCTGCTTCACCTGGCCGGCCACGCCCTCATTCCCCTTGGCGCCCAGACCGGTGGGCCACTGCACTTCCTTGCCCTTGCCCGGCTTCCTCGCCCAGGCGGGGCTCACGCTGGCGAGGAAGTCCGTGAACACGTACGACGTGCCGGACCCATCGGAGCGATGCACGACGAGAATGTCGGTGGCCGGCAGCGTCACGCCGGCATTGAGCGCCGCGATGCGCGCATCATTCCACTTGGTGATCTTTCCCTGATAGATGTCGGCCACCACCTCGCCGCTGAGCTTCAACAGTGGGGTGACCTCGGGCAGATTATAGGTGACGACGACCGCGCCGAGCGCCGTCGGGATGTGCATGATCGGCCCGCCCTTGGCCTTTCCAAGCTCCACATCGCTCATCGGCGCGTCGGTGGCGCCGAAGTCCACCGTCTGCTCGGAGAGCTGTCGGATCCCGCCGCCCGAGCCGATCGACTGGTAGTTGATCTTCACGCCGGTCTTGTTGGCGTACTCGTTGAACCACTTGGAGTACAGCGGATACGGAAAGGTCGCGCCTGCGCCCGTGAGGTCCGCACCGGAGGTCGTTCCGCTCTTCCTGGCGGCCGACGTGTCGCTGCCCGACTTCGCGCCGTCGCCGCAGGCCGCGAGCAGGGTGAGGGACAGTCCGGCGGCAATGATGCGTCTCATGAAGCTCCGTGGTGTTTGGTTGTCCCGAAAGATCGCGTATCCCGGGACTCCAACCAGCGAACGTGAGGCTCCGTGACAGAATCGAGACATTGATTCACTCGGGCTGGGTCTGGCTCGTCGAATGGGCGACCAACGTCGAGCGCCGGTCAAGCGTGAGGAACGGATGCAACGAATTGACCACATAAACAACCGGATTATTAAAGCCACGACGATCGGGTAACGAGTGGTGAATCCGAAGAACCGCAAAATCCGGGAATCCGATCATGGCGCGTGTGTTCTGCGATCGCCGTGCCCCTGCCGCGTTGGCACGCCACAAGCCCATGCGCCTTCTTGGCAGCTATTCCCCGCGCACATGATCACCGAAGTCTGCCACTATGGCCGGAACGCGCCGGTCCCGGACTTGCCTTGATCACGGCACTGGCGGCGAGTGCGCCCGCCCCCAAATCACCTACAAGAGGGCTACACATGGCAGACAAGGTCATCGGCATCGACCTGGGCACGACGAACTCCGTCGTCGCCGTGATGGAGGGAGGCGACCCGGTCGTCATCCCCAACGCCGAGGGCGGGCGCACGACTCCATCCGTCGTGGGCTTCACGAAGGACGGCGAGCGTCTCGTGGGCACGGTGGCCAAGCGTCAGGCCGTCACCAACCCCACCAACACCGTGTTCTCCATCAAGCGCTTCATGGGCCGCAAGATGAGCGAGGTCCAGGAAGAACAGAAGCGCGTCCCATATAAAGTCCAGAGCGGCCTGAACGACGTGGCCACAGTGGAAGTGCAGGGCAAGCGCTACTCGGCCCCCGAAGTCTCGGCGATGATCCTCCAGAAGATGAAGCAGACCGCCGAGGACTACCTCGGCCAGCCGGTCACCAAGGCCGTCGTCACCGTGCCGGCCTACTTCAACGATGCCCAGCGCCAGGCCACCAAGGACGCCGGCAAGATCGCCGGACTGGACGTGCTCCGCATCATCAACGAGCCCACGGCGGCTGCGCTCGCGTACGGTCTCGACAAGAAGAAGGACGAGAAGGTCGCCGTGTTCGACCTGGGCGGCGGCACGTACGACATCTCGATCCTCGAGCTCTACGACGTGGACGGTTCGCGCCAGTTCGAGGTCAAGTCCACCAATGGCGACACGCATCTGGGCGGCGACGACTTCGACCAGCGCGTGATGGACTGGATCGTCGGCGAGTTCAAGCGCGACCAGGGCATCGACCTCTCCAAGGATCCGATGGCGCTTCAGCGCCTCAAGGAAGCCGCCGAGAAGGCGAAGATGGAGCTCTCGTCCACCAACTCCACCGACATCAACCTGCCGTTCATCACGGCTGACCAGAGCGGGCCCAAGCATCTCACGTACACGCTGAGCCGAGCGAAGTTCGAGCAGCTCGTGGACGATCTCATCACGCGCACCATCGAGCCCATGCGGAAGGCGCTCAAGGACGCGGGCCTCGAGCCAAAGGACATCGACGAGGTGCTCCTCGTCGGCGGCAGCACGCGCATCCCCAAGATCCAGGACGAGGTCAAGAAGTTCTTCGGCAAGGAGCCCAACAAGGGCGTGAATCCCGACGAGGTCGTCGCCATCGGCGCCGCCGTGCAGGGCGCCGTGCTCACGGGCGAGCAGAAGGACGTGCTGCTGCTGGACGTCACCCCGCTCTCGCTCGGCATCGAGACGCTGGGCGGCGTGACCACCGTGCTCATCCCGCGCAACACCACGATCCCTACCAAGAAGTCCGAGACCTTCAGCACGGCCGACGACAATCAGACCACGGTGGAGATTCACGTGCTGCAGGGCGAGCGGGAGCTGGCGCGGGACAACCGCACGATCGGCAAGTTCCAGCTCACGGGCATTCCGCCCGCGTCGCGCGGCATGCCGCAGGTGGAGGTGACCTTCGACATCGACGCCAACGGCATCCTGCACGTGGCCGCCAAGGACAAGGCGACGAACAAGGAGCAGAAGATCCGCGTCGAGGCGTCGAGCGGGCTCTCGGACGCCGACATCGACAAGATGGTGAAGGACGCCGAGAAGAATGCCGACGAGGACAAGAAGCGGCGCGAGGAGATCGACACGCGCAACCGCCTGGACAGCATGACGTACGAGGTGGAGAAGAACGCCAAGGAGTGGGCGGACAAGCTGCCCGCCGAGCTCAAGGCCAAGCTGGACGCCTCGGTGGAGCGGGCCCGCAAGGCACTGCGCGGCGACGACATCGGCGAGATCAGGGCGGCGCAGGAAGAGCTGAGCAAGGTCTTCGGCGAGGCTGGACAGTCGTTCTACGCGCAGAACCAGGGCACGGAGGGCGGCGAGCCGGGTGCCGCTGACGGTGCCGATGGCACGGCGTCGGGCGAGGCGGGCGCGTCGCCCGCCAGCGACGACGTGGTCGAGGCGGACTACGAGATCGTGGACGACGCCAAGAAGTAGGGCCATCGCGGAGGAATGGAAACCGGACGGGCGCCGTACGTGACTCAGCACTGGGGAACTCACGGCGTCCGTTCGCGTATGTTACACAGGCAGGCTCGACTCCTTTCCATGGCAGGGTTGAACGGTATGGCATCCAACTTTTCTCGCGCGCGCTTCGGCGCGGCGGTCGTGACCGCGTTCGCCTGCGGTCTTCTCTTCGCGTCGGGCTTCGATCTCACGCGCTTCGGCTTCGCCCAGGACGGCAAGGGAGGCAAGGTCTCGTCGTCGCAGGTGCAGTCGCTCGCGGAGACGGGGAGTGCCTTCGAGGCCATCGCCGATCACGTGACGCCGAGCGTCGTGTCCATCCAGACGCAGCGGGTGCGCTCCAACGCGCGCGCGCGCGGCCAGCGTCCCGGGATCGAGGAGTTCTTTCGCAACTTCGACCCGCAGCAGCCGCAGCAGCCGCCGCGTCAGGAAGCGCAGGAGGGGAGCGGCACGGGATTCATCGTGTCCAGGGACGGCTACATCCTCACCAATAACCACGTGGTGGCCGATGCCGACCGCGTGACGGTCACCCTGCTCGACAAGCGCTCGTTCGACGCCAAGGTCATCGGACGCGATGCCACGACGGACGTGGCGGTGATCAAGATCAATGGCACCAACCTCCCCGTGACGGCGCTCGGCGACGACAACACCGCGCGCGTGGGCCAGTGGGTCGTGGCGATCGGCAACCCGCTCGGCCTCGACTTCACGGTCACGGCGGGGATCATCAGCGCCAAGGGCCGTCCGCTGCCCGGACTGCTGCCGGGCCAGTACGCCATCACCGACTACATCCAGACCGACGCGGCGATCAATCCCGGCAACTCGGGCGGGCCGCTCGTCAACATCCGTGGTGAGGTGGTGGGCATCAACAGCGCCATCGCCAGCAGCACCGGTTGCTACGCCGGCTACGGCTTCGCGATTGCCGTGTCGCTCGCCAAGCAGGTGATGGACGACCTGATCGCGTTCGGCAAGGTGCGCCGGCCGGTCATCGGCGTGGCGATCACCAACGCCACCGCCACCGAC
>JBKJIY010000114.1:0-56822 GCA_046598315.1 Gemmatimonadaceae bacterium | reverse complement strand
GTGGCATCGATGCTACGCGCGCGGAAGGACAGGAACATCGAGCCAGCGCCGCTCCGCCCATGACTGGAGCCCGAGCTCTGACAGCTGCACGCCCTTCGCTCCTTCGTGGAAGTCGTGGATGAACGGCGCGTCCACGGCCACATGCAGCAGGAACTTCTCCCACTGCACCTTGAATGCGTTGTCGAACGGCATGTTGTCCGGCACTTCCTGCCAGTCGGCGTAGAAGTCCAATGGGTTCGGCACATCGGGATTCCAGGTCGGCTTCGGCGTGTTGACACGGTGCTGCGTCCAGCAGCCGCGCAGGCCGGCAACGGCGCTGCCGTGGGTTCCGTCGACGTGAATTTCGAGAAGCTCGTCGCGATACACCCGCACCGCCCACGAGGAATTGAACTGCGCGATGATCTCGTCGTCGCCGCGCTTCAGACGGAAGGTGCCGTATGCCGCGTCATCTGCGGTGCACGTGTAGCGGTTGCCGTGCTCGTCGATCCGTTCCGGAATGTGCGTCGCGCCGATGCACTGGACGGACGTGACTTCGCCGAAGGTGTGATCGAGCACGTAGCGCCAGTGCGCGAACATGTCGGAGATGATGCCGCCGCCGTCCGCGCTTCGGTAGTTCCATGACGGGCGCTGCGCGGGCAGCCCGCCCCAGTCGCCCTCGAACACCCAGTAGCCGAACTCGCCGCGCACGCTGAGGATGCGTCCGAAGAAGCCGCTGTCCACCAGGCGCTTGAGCTTGCGGATGCCCGGCAGAAACAGCTTGTCCTGCACGACGCCGTGCTTCACGCCGCGCGCCTGGGCGCGTCGCGCGAGATCCAGCGCGTCGGCGGTGGTCGTCGCCAGGGGCTTCTCGCAGTACACGTGCTTCCCGGCATCGATGGCCCGCCTCACGAACGCGGCACGCGTGCCGGTGAGCGTCGCGTCGAAGTAGATCGCGTCGTCGGGGTTCGCAAGGCTCGCGTCCAGGTCCGTGGACGTACGCGCGATGCCGTGGGTCTCCGCCAGCGCGCGAAGCCGGCTCTCGTCGCGGCCGACGAGGATGGGGTCGGGCATCAGCCGGCCGCCACCCGGCAGCTCGACGCCTCCCTGCTCGCGGATCGCCACGATGGAGCGAACGAGGTGCTGGTTGAGACCCATCCGGCCGGTGACGCCGTTCATGATGATGCCGATGCTGCGCATGCTCATCGCTGCCTCTCGGGGACGAATGCCGTCATGCCGAAGCCGCCGTGGCCGACGACCGCGCACGCGGCAGAAACGCAATGGCCGCTGCGCCAGCCAGCGCGAAGCCGATGAGCACCGCGAAGCCGGCGCCGTAGTTGCCGTTCACGTCGCGCAGTCGGCCCACCAGCATGGGCGACAGCGCTTCCGCCACGCCATCGGCGGTGAGCACCACGCCCAGCAGCCGGCCGAGCACGCGGACGCCGAACAGCTCGGCGGCCATGAGGGGGATCACCATGTATTCGCCGCCGAGTCCGATGCCGAAGATGACGGCGAAAAGATACAGAGCGCCGGGAGTGTCCGCGAAATACAGCAACGGGATCGCCGACGCGACGAGCAGGTAGATGAGGAGCATCACGTACTTTTTCGGGTATCGGTCCGCGAGCCATCCCATGCCGAGTCGCCCGATGAGGCTCGCCGCCAGCACGAGGGACACGATCCTTGCCGCGGCGCCCTGCGTGTAGCCGTGATCCACGCTGAGGAAGAGCTTGAGGTGCTGGTTCGTTCCGCCCACGGCGGCAATGGAGCACATGCTCCCGAACATCAGCAGGTAGAACGACGGCGTGCGAAACACGCCGCCGACGGGTTCCGCTGGAGCCGCCTCGGGGACGATGGCCGTCGCGTCGTCCGGCGACTCGCGCACCGTGAGCGCCAGTGGCAGCGCCACGACCACGATCAGCGCGCCCAGCGCCCGTAGCGCACCCTGCCACCCCAGCTCGCGAGTGAGCCACACGGCGAGAAACGGTACCAGCGCGCCGCCGACGCCGATCCCCAGGTAGGCAAACCCCATCGCCCGGCCCCGCGAGCGCGTGAACCATCGCGAGAGGAGCACCTGATTGGGGAGGGGCCCTCCGCACACGTAGCCCAGCGCGTTGATCAGGTAGAACACGTAGAAGCCAAGGAGCGTGGTGATGGAGCCGATCCCCACGAGCGCCACGCCGGCCAGAAGGATGCCCGCGATCATCATGCGGCGAGGTCCGAACCGGTCGATGATCCAGCCGGCGAGAAACCCGAAGAGCGGTCCGATGAGGAGCTTGCTCAGCGCGTTGCCCGACGTCACCTGCGTGCGCGACCAGCCGAAGTCGCGCACCATGAAGTCGTAGAAGAAGGGCAACCCGTACAGGGCGATCCCCACGATGGAGAACAGCGCGAGGAACGACGTGGTCGCCACGCGCGCCTGCAACGGTCGACGGTTCACGGGGAGTGCCTCGTCCCGAGGTCCAGGTGGCGGAGGTCCGGCGGTGGGTTTCCCTGGAGCCGGCAGCAGACTCGGGAACGGGTGCGGGCTAGGGTAACGTTGATGCAGCGTATCCCGCCAGTCTGCTTTCCCGCTCATACGGACAGGCGTGTCGCCGCTGGATTTCTGGCCGGAGGTCTCAGGATCACGTTTTGCGGAGCAACGGCCCGATGCCACCCCACTCTCCCGCGTCCGACCTTCGCACCGCCGCCACCGCCGCGATGCGCACGCATGGCTTCATTCCCGACTTTCCCCCCGACGTCATGAGGCAGGTCGGCGCGCTCGGCGAGGAGAGCGTGAGCCAACCGGGCGCCGAAACCGCAGACCTTCGCGCCCTCCCCTGGTCGTCCGTGGACAACCGCGAATCGCGCGATCTCGACCAGATCGAGGTCGCCGAGCGCCGTAGCGGCGACGTCATCCGCGTGCGCATCGGCGTGGCCGACGTGGAGACGCTCGTGCCGCTCGGCTCCCCGGCCGACGCGCACGCCGGCGCCAACACCACCTCCGTCTACACCGGCGTGGCGGTCTTCCCGATGCTCCCCGAGCGTCTCTCCACCGATCTCACGTCGCTCAACGAGGGTGAGGACCGGCTCGCGGTCGTCATCGAGTTCGATGTGGCGCCCGATGGAGCGCTCACCAACGCCGGCGTCTCGCGCGCGCTCGTCCACAATCACGCCAAGCTCACGTACGAATCGGTCGGCGCCTGGCTGGACGACGTCGGCCCGGCGCCGCGCGCCATCGCCGAGCGTCCGGCGCTGCGGGAACAGCTGCTCATGCAGGACGAGGCCGCGCGGCGGCTGCGCCAGGCGCGGGTCGCCGCCGGCGCGCTCGACTTCGAGAGCAACGAGGCGTCTCCGGTGGTCGTGAACGGCAAGGTGGTGGACCTCGCCGTGGCGCGACGCAATCGCGCACGCGACATGATCGAGGACTTCATGGTCGCCGCCAATCGGTCGGTGGCGACTTATCTGCTGTCGCGCGGCTCGGCGTCGTTGCGCCGCATCGTGCGCCAGCCCAAGCGGTGGGACCGCATCGTCGCCCTCGCGGCGGAGGTCGGCGAGACCTTGCCGAGCGCTCCGGACAACCGGGCGCTCGCCGGTTTCCTGTCGCGCCGTCGAGCGGCGGATCCCACCCACTTCGCCGACCTCTCGCTCGCGGTCGTCAAGCTGCTCGGCCCCGGCATCTACGTGTTGGAGCGCCGGCTCGGCGACCGTCGCGAGGCGGGCCATTTCGGGCTTGCCGTCGCCGACTACGTGCACTCCACGGCCCCCAACCGCCGCTTCGCCGATCTGGTGACGCAGCGGATGCTGCGCGCCGCCGAACATGGGTCCGCTGCCCCGTACACCGATCAGGAGCTGACCGACATCGCCGCGCGCTGCACCGAGCGGGGCGAGGCGGCGCGCAAGGTGGAGCGCACGATGCGCAAGGTGGCCGGCGCGTCGATGCTGGCCGAACGCGTTGGCGAGAGCTTCGCGGCCATCATCACGGCGGCGTCGCCCAAGGGGGTGTACGCTCGGCTGCTCAGTCCACCCGTGGAGGGGCGCGTGGTGCGCGGTGAGCGCGGGCTCGACGTGGGCGACACGGTGCGGCTCACGCTCGTCGTCGCCGACGCCACGCGCGGCCACATCGACTTTTCGCACGAAGCGGGCGAGGCGGAGCGGAAGCGCGAGCGCAGCGCCCGCAAAAAGGCGGCGGCGGATCGGCTGCGCCCGCGCATCGGCGAGACCTTTCAGGCAGCGGTCACGGGCGTGTCCGAGAACGGCACCTGGGTGCGGCTTGCGGACGGCTCCGCCGAGGGGCGGGTGATGCGCGGCTTCAAGACGCTCGCGGTGGGGATGACCGTGCCGGTGACGTTGATCGACACGGACAGCGTGCACGGCTTCATCGATTTCGAGTACACGGAGGGGATCAGTCCGGAGAAGCACGAGCGGCTGGCGCGGAAGCGCGAGGCGGCGCTGGCGCTGCACGACCGCATCGGCGAGACCTTTCGTGCCGAGGTGACGGGGACCTCGCGGAAGGCGACCTGGCTGCGGCTGGTGCATGCCGACATCGCTGGGCGGCTCGTCCGGGGGCGCGCCGGCGCCGGCGTGGGCGAGGAGCTCGACGTCGTGCTCCTCACCGCGGACCCGGTGCGCGGGTTCATCGACTTCGCACGGGTCGCCGATGCCGTCTGACGCGCTCTCGCGTCCCGGCCGGCTGCGGGCGCTGCGCGAGACCGCACTGCTCGACTCGCCTCCCGAAGCGGCGTTCGACCGCCTCACCCGTCTGGCGTCCATGATGCTCGGCGTGCCCGTCTCGCTCGTCAGTCTCATCGATGCCGACCGGCAGTTCTTCAAGAGTGCCCACGGACTGCCCGAACCCTGGGCGAGCCGCCGCGAGACGCCGCTCAGCCACTCGTTCTGTCAGCACGTCGTCGCGCAGGAGGCGCCGTTGATCGTGGAGGATGCGCGGCTCGAACCGCTCCTGCGCGACAATGAGGCGATCGACGACATCGGCGTGATCGCCTACGCCGGATTCCCGATCATGTCCAGCGATGGGGAGGTGATCGGCAGCCTGTGCGCCATCGACGACAAGCCGCGATACTGGTCGGCGACCGATCTCGAGATGCTCCGTGAGCTGGCGGGGCTGGCGCACACGGAGCTGGCGCTTCGGGCGGCCCTGCGCGAGACCGACGCCGAGGCGCGCCACGCGGAGCGAGCGATGGCGGAGCGCACCGCCGTCATCGAGTCCAGCAGCGACGGCATCTACACCGTGGACGTGCACGGTCGATGCACCCTCGTCAACGAGGCCGCGGCGATCCTCCTCGGCTACTCGTCGGACGAGATGCACGGCGCCAACATGCACGAGCTGGTGCATCATCATCACGCCGACGGTACCGCCTTTCCCGAGGCGGAATGTCCGTTGTATCGCGCCTTTCGCGAGGCGGCCACGATCCGCGTGGATGGCACGGTGTTCTGGCGAAAGGACGGTGCGAGCTTTCCCGCGGAGTGCACGTCGTCCCCGCTCTTTCTGGACGGGCAGATCGCGGGCGCAGTCGTCAGCTTCCGCGACGTCTCCGAACGCATTGCAGCGTCGGCGGCGCTTCGCGAGACGGCGGAGGCGATGCGGCTGCTGGCCGATGCCGGGGCGATCCTCGCGTCCTCGCTCGAATACGAGACCACGTTGCAGAGTGTGGCGCGGCTGGCGCTGCCGCTGCTTGGCGATGCGTGCCTCGTGGACCTGCAGCCGGGGGACGGCACGCATCAGACGCTGTGCGCGCACGTGGATCCAGAGCGCGAGCGAGCGTTCTGCGCCGCGCCGATCGCCTCGGCGCTGGCCGCCTTCGCGCGCGTGGGCGAACGTGACGACGACGCGCGCGCGGCGGATCGAATCGTCGACGTCCAGCGTGCTCGGGCGACCGCAGGAGACCTGGACGCGGCGTCGCTGGATCAGCTCACGGAGTACGGCATCGGCACCCTCGTCGGCGTGCCGTTGCGCGGGCGTCGCGGGCTGCTCGGCACGCTTGCCTTCATGGCGGAGCAGCGGCGCTACACCGCGGCCGACGTGCGGTTGATCGAGGAGCTCGCCGCCCGTGCCGCGTCGGTGGTCGAGAACGCGTTGCTCTATCGCGAGGCGCAGCGCGCCACTCGCGCCCGCGACGAGATGCTGGCCGTGGTGTCGCACGATCTGCGGAACCCGGTGCACACCATCAGCATGGCCGCGTCGCTCCTCATCGAGTTCCCGGAGCTGGACCAGTCCACGATGCAGGCGCAGCTCGGCGTGATCCGTCGCTCCGCGGCCCGGGCGAACCGCCTCATTCAGGACCTGCTGGACGTGACGCGCATCGAGCACGGGGAGCTGCCGCTTGACCGGCACTGGGTGCATGCGGCGGAAGTGATCGCCGAGGCGGCGCAGATGGTTTCGGCGCAGGCGCTGGAGCGGAACATTGCCATCGCGGTGACCGCGCCCCCGAGCGAGTTGGCGGTGGACGCCGACCGGCACCGGCTGCTGCAGGTGCTGGACAATCTCCTCGGCAACGCGCTCAAGTTCACGCCGTCGGGCGGGTCGATCGCCCTGGAGGTCAGCGCCGTGAAGGACGGCGCGCAGTTCGTGGTGCGCGACACGGGGCCAGGGGTGCTGCCGGAGGAGCAGGCCAACCTGTTCCGCCGGTTCTGGCAGGCGCGACGTACCGACCGGCGCGGCGTGGGGCTCGGCCTCTCGATCGTCAAGGGCATCGTCGACGCGCACGGGGGGCGCATCGACGTCGAGAGCGACGGACGGTCGGGCACGACATTCCAATTCACGATTCCCGATCGCGCCGCGACCAGTTCGGAGACCGCCCCGTGAGCAGGGCTGGCGCGCCTGGCTGATACTGGCGGTGGATCCGGAGACGAGGTACCTGTAGTCGAGCGCCGCGAACGTGGACCGCCGTACGTGACCTCCAATCCCCAAGGGTCGCCATGAGCAACCGCCGAACCTTCGTTGCCTCCATGCTGGGCGCGAGCGTCTCGCTCCCCTCGCTGCGCCCCGACGCCTTCCGTCGCCTGGTGGAGGCCGGGTCGCGCGTCGGCGCGGGCCCGGCGGCCGTGGCGGCCGAGGACGAGAGCTACTGGGGAGAGATCCAGCGTGCCTTCGACATCGATCGCACCATGGTCAACCTCAACAACGGCGGCTGCTCGCCCGCGCCGACGCACGTGCTGGAGCAGATGATCCGCGACATCCGCTTCTCCAACGAGCTGCCGGTGGATCACATGTGGCGCGTGCTGGAGCCGCGCATCGAGTCGGTGCGCCGCGATCTCGCAAGCGAGTTCGGATGCGACCCGGAGGAGATGGCCATCGTCCGCAACGCCTCGGAGGCCAACGAGACGATGATCTTCGGCACCGACCTGCAGCGCGGCGACGAGGTGATCATGACGACGCAGAACTATCCGCGCATGCAGAACGCCTGGGTGCAGCGGGAGCGGCGGGATGGCATCGTGCTCAAGCGGGTGAAGGTGGAGACTCCCGTGCCGAGCGACGCGTCGTTCGTGGAACACATCAAGTCCGCGATCACGCCACGCACCCGGGTGATCGAGGTCATGCACATCAGCTTCCAGACCGGCTACATCGCGCCGGTGCGGCAGATCGTCGAGCTGGCGCGGCCGCTGGGGATCAAGGTGTTCGTGGACGGCGCGCATGCCTTCGCCCACTTTCCCTTCACGCGCGACGAGCTCGATTGTGATTACTACGGCACCAGTCTGCACAAATGGCTGCACGCCCCCATCGGCACCGGCTTTCTCTACGTGCGGCGCGATCGAGTCAAGGCACTCTGGCCGCTCATGGCCGGCAGCGTGGAGCAGGAGGACAACATCCGCAAGTACGAGGAGATCGGAACCCATCCCGCCGCCAACCACAACGCCATTTCCGTCGCGGTCGCCTTCCATCGCTCCGTCGGCGCCGAGCGGAAGATCGCGCGGCTGCGCTACCTCCGCGACCGGTGGGCGCGGCAGGTGCTGGCGTCGAGCGACCGCGCGCGCATGCTGACTCGCATCGGACCCGGTGAGAGCGGTGCGATCGGCGTGCTGGCCATCGAGGGAATGGACATGGGGAAGCTCGGAGGCTGGCTGCTCGATCAACACCGCATCGTCACCACGCCTCTCGTGAACGACGAGTTCCAGGGGATTCGCATCACCCCGAACGTGTACAACACGGTGGCCGAGGTGGATCTGTTCGCCGATCGCGTGTCGCGCGCGATCCGGCGCGGGATGGCGTAGCGGGTCGCGCGGCGATGCCCTATCGCGCTCTCGCGCGCGTGCTCGCGCTCCTGCATACCACGTTCGCGCTGTTCGTCGTCGCCGGCAGCGCGCTGGTGCTCCGCTTTCCCCAGCTGCTGTGGGTGCATCTCGGCGCGGTGGCGTGGGCGCTGGCGACGATGGTCACGGACCTGGGGTGCATCCTCACCTCGTGGGAGAAGGCACTCTGGCGCCGCGGCGGACGCGAGCCATACCAGGAAGGCTTCGTGCAGCACCACCTCCTCCGGCGAACGTTTGCCGCCGACCGGTCGCAACGCCATCACGCCCTGCTCGGCATCGGGGTGGTCGTCCTGAATGCGATCATCTACCTCCTCGCCTGAGCCCTTCCCGACACGTCGCGCGTGTGCAGCTATCCCGGAAAGAGCCCGAGGAGCGCACGGATCGTGAACACCGCCGCCGCCGTCCCCGCCGCGGCGAGGAGCAGGAGCGCGGTGATGCCGCCGACGATCATCCAGCCGCTGGCGCGACGCGTCTCACCCGGGTGCCTGGCATGCCGGTCGATGAGGGCGACGTTCCGCACGTTCGCCTTCCATCCCGCGTCGAACAGATCGCCGAGTAGCGGCACCGTGCCCACGAGCGTGTCGAGCGCGACGTTGCCGAGCATGCGGACGACGACTGCACGCGGCGCTCCGAGGCGGATGCCGGTGAGCACGATGTAGCCGGAGAGCGCCGCGCCGGCCAGGTCGCCCAGGCCGGGGACGAGACCGAGCACCGGGTCGAGGCCGACGCGCATCGGAAGGCCGGGCACGCGCACCGCGCTGTCGAGGATCCGCGCGAGAGTTCGGGCGCGGACGAGCCGGGGGTCGTCGAGAGGGGAGTCCATCTGCGATCCGAACGCACGGACCGTTCCGCCCGTCGGGTGCCGGCGGCCGCCGGCCCGCCGGCCTCCCGCTCTTGCGCCACAGTGAGCGGACTCCACCCGTTTGGGGCTCGGGGCGGCCTTCACTCTACCGTAAAGCGTGCCCTCCCGCTGCCGATCATCACCTCGAATTCGCCAGGTTCCACGCCGAGCCGGTCGTCGCGCCCCACGAACGCCAGCTGCTGCACCGGCAGCCGAAAGCGCACGACCCGCGTCTCGCCGGCCTCCAGCCCGATCTTCGTGAAGTCGCGCAGGCGGCGCACGGGCGGCGAGACGCTCGCGACGAGCTGGCGCACGAAGAGCTGCACGACCTCCATGCCGGCGCGTTCCCCGCTGTTGCGGACGCGAACGCTCACGTCCACCGTATCACGCATCCCGAGCAGGCGCGTGCCGATGGTCAGCGAATCGTACGCGAAGGTGGTGTACGAGAGTCCCGTGCCGAACTCCCATTCGGGCGTGTAGCCACCCGTGAGCGCGAACTTCAGTGCCTCCGCGCTCGCCAGGTGATCGTAGTGCTCCACCGAGCCACTCACGCGCGGATAGGTGAATGGCAGCCGCCCGCCTGGATTCACCGCGCCGGAGAGCACGCGTGCCAGTGCCGTCCCGCCGTGTGGGCCGGTGTGATACGCGAGCACCACGGCGCGCGCCGAGTCCACGGCGGCGCGCACGATGCGGGGGCGATTCTCGAACAGGGTCAACACCACCGGACGTCCCGTCCGCTCCAGCGCACGGGCCAGGGCGATCTGTTCGGCCGGCATCTCCAGCGACTCGATGTCGCCCGGCTTCTCCACCGATGGCGCTTCGGCGAGCGCCACGATCACCACGTCCGCCTCTCGCGCCGCGCGCACGGCCGCATCGGCGGAGCCCGTGCCCTCGAGCGTGACGGACGGAACGTACGTCACTCGGTCGGCACCGAGCTCGGTGCGCAGTGCGTCGACGAGCGTCGGCGCGGACGCCGGATAGGCCGAGCTGTCGCGTCCCTGCCAGGTGTACGACCAGCCGCCATGCTGCGCGGGAAGCGAGGCCGCCCCGGGACCCGTGATCAGGACGCGCGCGCCTCGCCTCAGCGGCAGGATGCCATCGTTCTTCAGGAGCGTCACGGCCTGTTCGGCGGCCTCCTGACTCACGCGTTGAAACGGAACCGCGCCCACTCTGGCCAGAAACGCGGGCTGCGCGAGCGCGTCCTCGAACAGGCCGAGGTCGAGTTTGAGCCTGAGGATGCGACGGACGGACTCGTCGATGCGCGCTTCGGTGATCTCGCCGGCGTGCACGAGCGAGAGCACATCGTCGATGAAGCGCGTGTCGTAGGGCACCATGCTCATGTCCACGCCGGCATGGATCGCCATGCGCACGGCGTCGCGCCGCCTGGCCGCCACGTGATGGACGGTGACGAGGCGCGCGATGTCTTCCCAATCGCTCACGACCACACCCTTGAACCCCAGCTCCGTACGCAGCAGGTCGGTGAGGATCTCGCGGCTCGCGTGCACCGGCACATCGTTCACATCGCCAGAGTTCACCATGATCGTGCGCACACCGCCGTCGATGGCCGCCCTGAACGACGGCAGGAACAGCTCGCGGAGCTGGCGCATGGGAATCCACGCCGACGTCCGATCCTTCCCGCTGCGCGGCATGCTGTAGCCGATGAAGTGCTTGCCCGTGGCCGCCACCCGCAGCGGGCCAAAGGCCGCCGAGAGCCCGCGGCCGGAGATGGCGACAGCGGGCGAGGCGCGCTGCCACGGTTCGCCCGCCAGCAAGGCGGTCGCGATGGCGCTGTCGCGCTGCAGGCCGTCCACGGCATTCATCCCCATCACCGTCGTGAGCAGCACGTCCTCCCCGAAGGTCTCGAAGAAGCGGGACCAGAGCGGCTGCCGGCCGAGGTCGAGCACCGGGGAGAAGTTCCAGGGAATGCCGCTCGCCCGCGTCTCGAACGCCGTGATGGCGTTGGCGGCGCGCACGAGCGACGGATTCCACGTCGCGGCGAGCGCGAGGTTCTGCGGAAACAGCGTCGCGCCCCGCATGTAGTTGTGCCCGTGGACGGCGTCGATCCCGAACAGCACGGGGATCCTGAGCCGCCGCCGCGACGCCGCGCGCTGCACAGCGGCGATCGTCTCGGTCCACTGCGCCGGCGTGAGCGCCACATCCCAGACGTTGAGCAGCGAGCCCACGTTGGCGTCCACGACCGCCGCATGGAGCTTGACCGAGTCGATCTGCTGCGGCGCGGACATCGTGCCCTGCCGGCTCGCCACCGCCTGAATGGTGAGCTGCGTCATCTCGCCCACCTTCTCCGCGAGCGTCATCTGGCGGAGCAGCGTCTCCACACGCGCTTCAGCGGTACGGGCCGAGGCGGGGATCGTGTCCTGGGCGTGCAGGGAGACGGCGTACAATCGGGGCGCGAGGGCGAGCGCGAGCGCGACGCCTCCGACGCGGCGCACGAGACGGAGAGTTTGCATCCGGCGCTGAGAGGCAATGAGCGGGCCGAGCCGCGGGCAGCGCGATGCCCGCGGCCCCGCGGGTTCCGTCAGTACCGCCAGCTCGTCACATCCGCCCCAGCCGGCGCCGTCTTCAGCATCCGCTCCACCGCCCAGGGCAGCACCATCTGCGGATACCGCAGGCGCGAGTACGCGTTGGGACGGGTATGGTCGCCGTTCCAGCAATGCTCGGCACGGTCACCATACTCCACCACGGCCTCGGCGGCCGGGCGCGCCGTCCTCAGGAAGTCCTCGGTGAGGTACACGGCGTTGTTGAGATAGTAGTTGTCCATGTCGCCCACGTAGATCCGCAGCTTCCCGCGCAGCTTGGGACCGAGCGTGGCCCAGTCGCGCCGGAGGATGTGCGACAGGTCGAAGTGCTCGCGCCAGTACTCGGCCACGCTCCGGTCGATCGTGCCGGTGCGCTTGTTCCAGATGGGCTTGGGATATCCGTTGGCGCCCACGGGCGAGAAGACCGACTCCCACACATCCCACTGGTCGCCCGACCGGCTGTTGGTGCCGAGCGCCAGCTCGCGATGGTTCGTCTGCTCGAGCGTGGTGCTGATGTGGCCCAGATAGTTGCGCTGTCCGGGTCGCGCGACGCGCTTGAAGGGCCCCGCGGTGTAGTACGCGTTCGTGTCGCTGTAGATGTTCACCACGGTAAACGCGCGGAAGTCTATTGGGTCCGGGCACGCGACCCACGCGCCGTTGTACTCGTCGGGATAGAACATCTGCACGGCCATCGCCTCCCAGCCGCCCGTGGAGCCGCCGTAGGTGAAGCGCGCCCACCCCTGGCCGATGCCCCGGTAGCGCCGCTCGATCTCGGGGAGGAGCTCGTACTGGATGGCGTCGCCATACGGACCGTTGTTGGCCGAGTTCACCGCGTACGAGTCGTCGTAGAAGGGAGTGGGATGCTGGATCTCCACGAGCAGCGCACGCGGAAAGCCGGGGCCCGTCCAGTCCTTGTAGAGCTGATGGCTCAGCTGCTGCTGGATGCGATTGTACCCGGACAGGTTGAAGCGGGCGCTGAAATCGGGCCTGAGCGAGCTGTCGGGCGGTGTCTCGCGAAAGCCGCTCATGCTCGACGGAAAGTGTCCGTGGTTGAGGACGAGCGGATAGCGGGCGTCGGGGTGTGCGTCGAATCCCGCGGGAAGGAGCACCCATGCGGCGAGGTGGACGTCGCGTCCCCAGAACCTCGAGAGACGTTCGCTGCGGACCTTGATGTACTTCACATAGCTGGTCTGCTTGAGCGCGAAGTCGGCGACGGCGGGGATCTCCTGATCCAGCGTCAGCGCGATCGGTGCCGCGGGGCGGGCACCGTCATGGAGAACGGTGCGGACGGCCGAGTAGAGATTGCCCGGCTTGGAGTTCCACTGCTGCCCCTCGCCGCGATCGGGGGGGAGCTTCACGGTGTGTCCATCGCTGCGTCGGAAAGTCTCGTAGCGGTTGACGAGCGCCTGCACCCGATATCGGCCCCGCGGCAGCAGCGCGAGCGAGGCGAGTGGATAGCCGAACGCGCTGGCGTCCACGACGCGCGTCTCGCCGGGTCGCCATCCGGTCACGTCGAGGCCGACGACCTGGGCCGTGCTCACGTTGTCGCTGACCTGCGTGCGGGGCTCGCCGGACGTGTCCGCCGAGATGAGGACGAGAAGGCGGCCGTCGATCGGCGCGGCGCTGCGCGCGGCGGGGAAGGTGACGGCGAAGCGAAGTGAGGGGCCGGAGCGCTGGGCGAGCGCGTCGCTGCCGCCGGATGCGAGGCACAGACCGAGCAGGGTGGTCGCGCGGCGAAGGTGCTGGGCCAGGGCAGGGCGCATGGGGGAAAATCGGGTTGGAGTGACTTGCCTGAGGCTATCCGCCGGTGCCATCATGCTAGGGATTCCGGCGCACGGCCAGAGTCGCCCTCCTAGCCGCCCGCCACCTCCCATGCCTCGCGCGCTTTTATTCGTCACTCTGCTCCTGGCCTCGTCGCTCGCCGGCGCGCAGGCGGCGCCGCGCATCCCCACCGTCCACGACCTGCTCGCGGTGAGCGCCGCCGGCTCGCCGCAGATCTCCCCCGACGGGGCCTGGGTCGCGTACACGGTGAGCGACGCCGACTTCACGCAGGACGCCTTCGTCTCGCACATCTGGCTCGCCAACGCCGCCACGGGCGAACGCCGGCAGCTCACTCGCGGCGACAAGTCCTCGGCCAATCCGCAATGGTCGCCCGATGGCCGCTGGATCGCCTTCACGAGTCCGCGCGTCGGTGACCGCAACCAGCTGTTCGCCCTGCGCGCCGATGGCGGCGAGGCGATCCAGTTGACGAAGGCCGAGACCGCGGTCGGCGCCTTCGCGTGGTCGCCGGACGGGGCGCACATCGCCTTCGCCGCCGCGGAGCCGGTCTCCGCCGCGATGACGGATCGGAAAGCCGCCTTCAGCGACTTCGAGGTGGTGCGTCGCGACTACGACCACGCGCATCTGTGGACCGTCGAGGTGGCGGAGGCGATGCGGGCGCCCGTCGCCGGCACGCAGCGTACCCGCGGCAAGGAATTCAGCGTCGGCAGCTTCGCCTGGTCCCCCGACGCGCGGCACATCGCCTTCGGGGCGACGGCCACGCCCGACCTGGTGCAGGGTGCCACCGCCGACGTGTACGTGCTGAGCCTCGCTGGCGACGCGGTGCGAAAGCTCGTGGCCCAGCCAGGGCCAGACAACGACCCGCGCTGGTCGCCCGACGGCTCGCAGATCGTGTTCGCCACCTACATGGGGAGCACCGACTACTTCGCTCGCAACACGCGGCTCGCCATCGTGCCCGTGGCTGGCGGCGCCCCCCGCGTGCTCACGAGCGCGTTCGACGAGAACGCCTCGCTCGTGGCGTGGAACCGGGACGGCATCTATTTCACGGGCGCGCAGAAGACGGCGTCGCACCTCTTCCGCATCGCGCCCGGTGGCGGCGCGATCGTGCGCGTCTCGGCGCCCGACGACGCCATGACCGGATCGTACTCGCTCTCGCGCGACGGCCGCCGGGCGGCGCTCCTCGTGAGCGCGCCGACCGCGTTGCCGGAGATCGCCGTGTCCGACGTCGGCCCCTGGTCGCCGAAGCTCGTCACGGCCATGTCCGTGCAGGCGAGGGGACTGATCACTGGCACGCGCGAGGTGATCCAGTGGAAGAGCACGGACGGCACGATGATCGAAGGGGTGCTGATCAAGCCCGCGAACTTCGACCCGGCGAGACGGTATCCCCTGCTGTGCGTGATCCACGGCGGACCCACGGCGGTGGACCGTCCCACTTTCCTGGACACGCGCTACTATCCGGTGGACAGCTGGGTTGCGCGCGGCGCGCTGGTGCTCAAGGTCAACTACCGCGGGAGTACCGGCTACGGCGAGACCTTCCGCCGCCTCAACGTGCGCAACCTCGGTGTGGGCGACGCGTGGGACGTGATCTCCGGCGTCGATCACCTCGTCGCCAAGGGGTGGGTCGACCCGGCGCGCGTCGCATCGATGGGCTGGAGCCAGGGCGGCTACATATCGGCGTTCCTCACGACCTCGAGCACCAGGTTCAAGGCGATCTCCGTGGGCGCGGGCATCTCGGACTGGGCCACGTACTACTACAACACCGATATCACCCCGTTCACGATCAACTACCTCGGCGCCAATCCGGTGGACGATCCGGAGGTGTACCGCAAGACATCGCCGGTGTCGTACGTGAAGGACGCGCGCACGCCGACCCTCATCCAGCACGGGGAGCTCGACCGCCGGGTGCCGATCGCCAACGCGTACCAGCTGCGACAGGCGCTGGCCGATCGCGGCGTTCCGGTGGAGATGGTGGTGTACAAGGGCTTCGGCCACGGCATCACCAAGCCGCGCGCCATGCGGGCGGTGATGGAGCACAATCTGGCCTGGTTCAATCATTATCTGTGGGGCGATGCGGCTCCGGATCTGATGAAGCCGCCACTGCCCGAGACTCCGTCGACGGTTAAATAGTTCGTGTCACCTTTCGTGGAGTGCGCCATGCATCACCTGGTCATCGTCGGCGCCCGCGCCGCGCGCCGCCTGTCCGCCGCCCTGCTCGTGGTCGCCGCGCTCGGTCCCGCCGCGGGCGCGCAGTCGCGACGCATGGAGCTCGCGGATCTTGGCCGCCTCGTGCGCGTGGCCGATCCCCAGATCTCGCCCGACGGAAAATCCGTCGCCGTCGTCGTCTCCCACGCCAACTACGCGCAGAACCGGTACGATGCGAGCCTCGTGCTGGTCGATGTCGCGACCGGCGTGCTCCGCACCGCGCTGATGGAGCGGACGGGACTCGCGTCACCGCGGTGGTCGCCGAGGGGCGACCGCATCGCCTTTCTCGCGACAGCCGCGCCGGCCGCCGGTGGCGGCGACGCGCGCGCCACGGCGCAGCTGTTCACCATGCTGCCCACGGGAGATTCCGTGCGGCAGGTGACCGGCGCGCCGCGCGGCGTGCAGCAGTTCGCCTGGCGGCCAGATGGAGGCGCGTTTGCCTACGCCACCGCCGACGAGCCGGCGCCTCGCGGGACCGAGGAGGGCGAGCAGTTCAACGACGCCTTCGAGGTCGGCAACGACGACTACCTCGTGCGCGCCGCCCCGACGCCCACGCATGTGTGGGTCGTGGGCGCCGCGGGCGGGGACGCGCGCCGGCTCACCTCGGGTGAGTGGAGCCTTCCCACGGTGCGACCCCCGGGCTCTCCGCCGTCGCCGCTCAACTGGTCGCCCGACGGCAGCCGCCTCGCGTTCACCAGAGTGCCGTCGCCCCATTCGGGCGACTTCTCGCGCTCGGCGATCCAGGTGCTCCACGTGGCATCCGGCGCCATCACTGCTCCCGGAGGGGGCGCGCGCACGGAGGGCTTCGCACTCTTCTCGCCGGATGGCCGGCAGCTCGCCTACTGGTACTCGCGCAACGGCGATGCAGGCTATGGCCGCGATGCGTTCGTCGTGCCGGTGCAGGGCGGCACGCCGCGAAACGTCACCGCCGGGATCGACCGCAACCTCGCCCGCACGTTCTGGAGCGCGGATGGTCGCTCGCTCCTCGTCGGCGCCAACGACGATCGCCGCGTCTCGCTCTGGCAGGTGCCGCTGGACGGCGCCGCGCCGCGCAAGCTCGATCTCGACGGCGTGAGTCCCGCCTCGTCCTTCTGGGTGGACATGACGCAGGGGGAACACGGCGCCATCGCCTTCGTCGGCACCACGCCGACACGCCCCGCGGAGCTGTATTACATGCGCGACGCGAACGCCACGCCACGCCGCCTCACCAATCTCAACGCTCACCTCGCCGGCCTCTCCCTTGGCCGCACGGAGTCGATCGACTGGACGAGTCCGGATGGCGTGAAGAACAACGGCACCGTCACCTATCCGGCCAGCTTCGATCCGTCGCGCCGGTATCCCCTGGTACTCGTGATCCACGGCGGTCCGCGCACCGCCACTCTCCATACGTTCTCGCCGCAGGCGCAGCTCATGGCGGCGCGCGGCTGGATCGTGTTCCAGCCGAACTACCGCGGCAGCGACCATCTGGGCAACGCCTACCAGCGGCTGATCGACAACGATGCGGGCGAGGGCCCGGGCCGCGACGTGATCGCCGGCATCGCCGCGCTGACGAAGCGCGGGTCCATCGACACGACGCGCGTCGCCGTGTCGGGGTGGTCCTACGGCGGCTACATGACGTCGTGGCTGATCGGCCGGTATCCGGGCCGCTGGCGCGCCGCCGTGGCCGGTGCACCCGTGACCGACTGGGTGGATCAGTACAATCTCGGCGACGGCAATGTGGGACGCGCGCGGGCGTTCGGCGGATCTCCCTGGGTCGGCAACCGCCGCGAGGCGTACGAGGCGCAGTCCCCGATGCGGTACGCGCCGCGCATTCGCACCCCTACGCTGGTGATGCACAACGTGGGTGACGATCGCGTTACGGTCACGCAGGGGTACAAGCTCTGGCACGCGCTCAAGGACAACAATGTGCCCACGCAGTTCATCGCGTATCCCATCAACGGCCACAACGCCGCCGACCCGGTGCGCGCGCGCGACGTGCAGCGTCGGTGGATCGGCTGGCTCGCCCGCTATCTCGACGAGCCAGCGCGGGCGAGCCGATGACGGTGCCGTTGCGCCTTGCCGTGGCCGTCGCCCTCGGCCTGGCCGGCGTGCGACTGCCGGCCCAGGTTCCGACCCCCGCCAGCGATTCGTCACACGACTCGGTACCGGCTGGCGGCGCACGGGTGCTGGAGGCGCGGGAGACGCGCGAGGCCATCATCGTGGATGGACGTCTCGATGAGCCCGCATGGCTCGCCGCGCCGGCGGCCGCGGGCTTCACCCAGAGCGAGCCGCGGACCGGCGAGGCCGCCTCCGAACGCACGGAGGTGCGCGTGCTGTACGACGACGAGCGGCTGTACGTGGGCGCCTATCTCCACGACCGCGCGCCCGAGGCGATCGTCGTCAACGACATCCGCAAGGACTTCAATCCCGAGCAACAGGACGACTTCGAGCTCATCCTCGACACCTTCCGCGACCGCCGGAACGGATACGCATTCATCACCAACCTCTCCGGTGCGCGCGCCGACCGGCAGGTGGCCAATGAAGGCCGCGAGATCAACACGAGCTGGGACGGCGTGTGGACGGTGAAGACCCGGCGCGTCGCTGACGGGTGGATGGTGGAGATGGCGATCCCCTTCCGTACGCTACGCTTCGACTTCACCCGCGCGCCCACCTGGGGGATCAACTTTTCGCGGCGCATCCGCCGGCGCAACGAGGTCAGCTTCTGGGCGCCGGTGCCCCGTGCCTACACGCTGGCACGCGTGTCGCTCGCCGGCGAGCTCACGGGCATCGCGCATGCCGGCGCAGCGCGCAACCTCCGCGTCAAGCCGTATCTCGCGACACGCGCGGTGCGCGAGACCGGCGGGACCGAGGCGCATTCAGCCGCCGACGCGGGCGTGGACGTCAAGTACGGCGTCACCCCGGCGCTCACGCTGGACCTCACGGTGAATCCCGACTTCGCGCAGGCCGAGGCCGACGAGCAGCAGGTGAATCTGACGCAGTTCAGTCAGTTCTTTCCCGAGAAGCGCGAGTTCTTCCTGGAGAACTCGGGGATCTTCTATGTGGGCGACGCCGCGCGCAACAACCGCGTGATGCTCGCGCCTACCCCGGATGAGGACATGCTGTTGTTCTTCAGCCGGCGCATCGGACTCTCGGCGGACGGGCGGAACGTCGCGATTCCAGGGGGCCTGCGTCTCACGGGCAGCGCGCTGGGCGCCACGATCGGCGCGCTCTCGATGCGCACGCGCGCGTCGGGTGCCACGCCGGCCAACCAGTACTCCGTGCTGCGGTTCCGGCGCAACCTGTTCGCGGGCTCCGACGCGGGCATCATTGCGCTCGGACGCGAAGCGCTCGGCACCTCCGGTTCCGACTGGAACCGTCTCGTGGGCGTGGACGCCAACTTCCGGCTGCCGGGCGAGTGGGACTGGAACAGCTATGCGGTCGGCAGCCGCAAGCCGGGCAGGAGCGGCGGGCAGTACACGTACCGAACCTCGATCAACCACGAGGGCAGCTTCGTCCACGTGAAAGCCGGCGTCCTGGAGATCGGCCAGGGATTCTCGGACGACCTCGGCTACTTCCGCCGCACCGACACCCGCAAATACATCCTCGACTTCGGCGTGCGGCCGCGCCCTCCGTGGCTCGGCAGCATCGGCGTCCGGGAGATGCATCCGCACGTCACCTGGAACTACTACGAAAACCTGCGCGGGGAGATGACCGCGAAGAACCTGCACAGCGGGTATACCTTCTTTCTCAGCGATGGCGGCTTCATGGAGCTGTCGGTGAATCCGAACTTCCAGCGGATCGACTCGCCGTTCAGGATCAGTCCGGCCATCGCCCCGATCCCCGCGGGGAGCTACGGGTGGACGGAGTACCAGTGGAAGGGCGGCACCAATGCGAGCCGTCCCCTGTCCGCGTCCTACACGTTCATCTCGGGCGGCCTGTGGAGCGGGCGGCAGCGCACGCAGCAGGTGGTGGTGTCGGCGCGGCCGTCGGCGCAGTTGCTCGCCTCGATGGGGGTGTCGCACACGGAAGCGACGCTTCGGCAGCCCGATGCGAGCTTCGAGGCGCTCCTCTGGACGACGCGCGCGAACTACTCGTTCACCACGAACATGTTCTTCGACGCGCTCACGCAGTACGATCCGCGGCGGCACCTGCTCAACGCGAATCTGCGATTCAACGTGATCCACCATCCGCTGAGCGATCTGTTCATCGTGCTCAACCACCAGAAATTCACCACGCCCGATGCTCCGAACACCGGTTTCGGGGTGATCGTGAAGCTGACGCAGATGCTGTCGCTCTGACGGCGCCAGCGCGGGCCGCTCACCCAGCGAACATCACGTCGCCATCCTCGTCGAGGCCGAGCTCCTGCTGCAGCCCGCAGACGCCGCACGTCATTTCGGCGATCCAGACGGCGTGGAGCTCGTCGAGGATGGAATCCGGGGCGGGCCGTACGACGAGCCGCTTGTACGTGTATTCGCCACACTTCGCGCACGCCTGACCGCGAGCGATGCGCTCCGCCCGCTCGCGGCTGATCGGCGCCACGCTCAGAGGTCCGGTCGCAGTGGATCGCCGGACGATGGTGGCTCGGTCGTGGCGGCGGGCCAGGGCAGGGCCGGCGCAGGCGCCGCCGCCGCCGGGGCGGGGGCGCGCTGACCGGTGGAGCTCCGCGCCAGCAGCTCTCGCAGCCCGCCCACGGCGCCCATCACGCCCATGGCTTCGGAGGGAAGGAAGATCGTCGTGCCGGCGCCCTCGGTGATCTTCGGCAGCGCCTCCAGATACTTCAATCCGAGGAGATACATGGCCGCTTGTCCCTCGGGCAGGGCCGCCGCCACGCGCACGAGCGCCTCGGCCTCCGCTTCGGCCATCGCCAGGCGCGCCGTCGCCAACCCCTGCGCGCGGAGGATGGCGGCGTCCTTCTCGCCCTCGGCGCGGCGTACCTGCGCCTCACGCACCCCTTCGGACTCGAGGATGGCAGCGCGCTTCGTCGCCTCCGCGTTCGTCACCGACGCGCGGCGCTCGCGCTCGGCGCGCATCTGCAGCTCCATCGACTGCTGGATGTCGCGCGGCGGCTCGATCGCCTGAAGCTCCACCCGCGTGAGGTCCACGCCCCAGCCGATCGCCGCCTCCTCGATCACCTCGCGCATCCGTGTGTTGATGGCGTCGCGACTGGCGAGGGTGGAGTCGAGCTCCATGTCGCCCACGATGTTGCGCAGGGTGGTCTTGGTGAGCGTCTCCAGGGCGTATGGGAGATTCTGCACGGCGTACGTGGCTTTCTGCGGATCGGCCACCCGATAGTAGAGCACCGCGTCGATGTCGATGGTCACGTTGTCCTTCGTGATCACCGGCTGGCTGGCGAAATTGAGCACCTGTTCGCGCAGGTCGATTCGCGTCGTGGAGCCGGCGGTGATCTTTTTCGCGCCGCCGACGGCGATCTCGAAAAAGCGCACGTCGATGGACTTGGGCCGCTCGATGTAGGGAATGAGGATGTTCAGCCCGGACCGCGCGACGCGATGAAAGCGACCGAGGCGCTCGATCACCATCACCTCGGCCTGCCCGATGACCTTGAACGACGCGCGCGCGAGCGCCGCGAGAATGGCGGCGGCGATCAGCAGAATGGCGAGACCCATGAGAGCTCCGTCGGGGACCCGGAGATGATACTTCCCGGTCGAGGGACTGGCAACGCGACCGGTTGACAGCGTTCACCACGCCGACCATCATGGCGCGTGGCGCGCGCCGGCACGCGCGCCTCCCTTCCAGAGCATCGCTACCCCACTCAGGAGCATTCATGTTCGCACGCAGATCCTCGATCGCCGTGCTCGCCCTCGGCGTTCTCGCCGCGCTCGGCCTGATCGCGCCGCCGGCCGCCGCCCAGCAGCCGACCGGCATCGTGCGCGGCACCGTGGTGCAGTCCGGTACGCGAGCGCCCCTGCCCAACGTGCAGGTGCTCGTGACGGGCACGCGCATCGGCGCCGTGACGAACGGGAGCGGGGCCTTCAGCATCGCCAATGTGCCCGTCGGTCCGCGGCGACTCCAGGCGCGCCTCATCGGCTACGCTCCGGCGGAGCGCGGGGTCGTCGTCGCGGCAGGAGAGCCGGTGACCGCGGAGTTCGTGCTGGCGGCGTCGGCCACCTCGCTCGACGCCGTCGTCGTCACCGGCACCGCCGGCTCGGCCCGGCGCCGAGAGGTGGGCAACTCCATCAGCCAGCTCGACGTCACCGCGTCCCCCGAGGCACCGACCAATCTGTCGAACCTGCTGCAAGGCCGCATCGCCGGCGCGAGCGTGCAGATGTCGGGGGGCAGCGCCGGTGCAGGCAGCTCCATCCGCCTGCGAGGCAACTCGAGTGTAGCGCTGAGCAACCAGCCGCTCGTGTACGTGGACGGGGTGCGCGTCCGCAGCGACGAATATCCGAAGAACGTGCCGCCGGCCGGCTCCAACCTGCGCGGCTCCAACGTGCATGCCAGCCCCCTCAACGACATCGATCCGGACGACATCGAGCGGGTGGAGGTCATCAAGGGCGCCGCCGCCACGACGCTGTACGGCACGGAGGCCGCCTCGGGGGTGATCCAGATCTTCACGAAGCGCGGCAAGGCGGGCAAGGCCGTATGGAGCCTGCAGACCTCGCAGGGTGTGAACACGGAGCGTCCGTTCGGCGTGGATGACGGCAAGGAGTGCAGCGCGCGAGTCGGATGCGCCAAGTACCTGTACATCAACCCGTGGCTGCGCACCGGCCGGCGGCAGGAATACACGGGCTCCGTGAGCGGCGGCCAGGAGAACGGCCTGCGCTACTTCGTCTCTGCCGGGTTGGACGACAACGAAGGCGTGCTGCCCAAGGATTTCGAGCGCAAGGTGGCGGTCCGTGGCAACTTCGGCTTTCAGCCGACGTCCAAGCTCACCGTGGAATGGAACACGGCGTACTCCACGGATTCCATCAGCAACACGCCGGCGGGAAACAACGCCGCGGGCATCACACTCAACGCCTTCCGCCGAGATCGCAACTATTTCGGCAGCGCCAACATCGATACGATCTCGCAGGTGCTCAGCTACGATCTCAGCACGGGCATCAACCATCTGATCCTCGGCAGCCGGGTGGCGCTCGCGCAGACGGCCAATGTCAATCATCGCCTGACCTTCGGGCTCGATCGCAGCGAAGTGGAGAACCGGAACCTGCGCCCGTACGGCTTCGTCAGCCAGCCCACGGGCGCGCTCTCGGACCAGCGCTGGAGCAGCCAGCTGCTCACGGCCGAATACGTCGGCAGCTTCGAGCGCGATCTTGGCGGGCTGCACTCCAACTTCGCCTGGGGCGGCCAGAGCAACACGACGGACACACGCGACCTGCAGGGATACACCGAGGGGTTTCCGGGTCCCGGCGTACCGGTCGTGTCGAGCGGCTCGCAGTGGAACGCCACGGAACAGCGCATCCGCGTGATCACCGCCGGCTTCTTCCTGCAGGAGATCATCGGGTGGAAAGACCGACTCTTTCTCACCGCCGGCCTTCGCGTGGACGGCAACAGCGCGTTCGGCAAGAATCTCGGCTTGCAGAAGTATCCGAAGCTGAGCGCGTCCTACGTCCTGTCGGAGGAATCGTTCTGGCCGAAGCCGCTGGGCTCTCTCAAGCTCCGCGCCGCGTACGGCGAAGCGGGACGCGCGCCGGGCGCCTTCGACGCGCTCCGCACCTTCACCGCGGTGGGCTGGGGCGGCCAGCCGGCCTTTCGTACCAACAGCGTGGGGAACCCGAACCTCGGCCCGGAGCGGAGCCGAGAGACGGAGCTCGGCTTCGACGCCGTCACGCTCGGCGACCGCCTCAATGTGGATGCCACCTTCTACCGCACGATCACGAGCGACGCCCTGCTCCCCGTGCGGCAGGTGCCGTCCAACGGCTTCCTCACGAGCCAGCTGGAGAACGTGGGCAAGCTGAAGAAGCAGGGATTGGAGCTGGCCATCAGCGGTGACGCGTTTCGCTCGGCGCCGCTGACGTGGACCGCCGGCGTGACGGTGGCGCTGAACAAGAGCGAAGTGCTCAGCCTCGGGGGCGCACCCACCTTCCTGCTGGATCACTTCGGGTGGATCCGCGAGGGCGGCCCCGTGGCGGAGCTGCGCGGCCGCCACGTCGAGAATCCCGACGCGGTGGCCGCACCCGTCGTCACGAACGACTACGCCTACGGACCGTCGCAGCCCACGCGCGTCATCGGCGCCACCTCGTCGCTGCGGATGCCGCTCGGCATCGAGCTCTCGGCGCGCGGCGAGTACCAGGGTGGCCACTACATCAACGAGGACGCCTCGTATCAGGCGATCTCGCGCAGCGTGCAGTGGCCCACCTGTTTCGGCGCGTACGAGAAGGACGCGGCCGGGCAGCGCGCCACCTGGACGGCGCGGGAGCAGACGTACTGCGATCCGAGGAATGCGCGGCAGGACATGTTCATCTTCAAGGCGGACTTCATCAAGCTGCGCGACGTGACCCTCGCCGCGCCCATCCCGACGCGCCTCCTGCGCGGCGCGTCCAGCGCCCGCGTCTCGCTCAGCGTGCAGAACTGGTACACCGGGAAGAACAAGGACCTGCGCGTGTTCGACCCGGAGATGGCGGGAAACGACGGCTTCAATGCCTCCGTGCGATACATCTCCGAGCACATCCCGGCACCGGCGACGATTCTGGCTCAGCTCCGCATGACCTTCTGATTCGCCGTCGCGCTCGCGCGCGGCTCAGCCAACCGACACGAAACACTCAGGAGCGCACTCATCATGCGAACGAGCCTACATGGCACCCGCAGTACCCCCCGCCGGCGCCGCCCCCGCGCGGCGCTCGCGGCCGCCGTCGTCACGCTGCTTTCTCTCGTCGGTTGCAGCTTCGACGTCACCAATCCAGGGCCGGTGCAGGCGCAGTTCCTCGACGATCCGGCCGCGCGTGCTGCCATCGTCAACGGCGCGGGCCGCGATCTCAGCGGCGCGCTCAACCTCATCGCCTACACGGGCGCCGCCGTCACGCGCGAAGTCTTTCCCGCCGGCTCCACCGGCTCGTTCGGCATCACGGTGCTCCAGCAGCTCGGGCGGCTCGTCCCCGAGGAAGGCGACGATTACTGGAACCAGGCGCAGCGCGCGCGATGGGAAGCGGAGAGCGGCGCGGCCCGCTTCAAGGCCAACCTCCCGGCCGCTGATTACGCAAAGAGCGCGCAGGTGGGCCAGATCCTGTTGTGGGCGGGGTATGCGAACCGCCTGCTCGGCGAGAACATGTGCGAAGCGACGATCGACGGCGGTCCCCGGCAGCCCAGCACCACATTCCTCACGCGCGCCGAGGCGAATCTCACGGAGGCCATGGCGGTGGCGGCCGCGGCCGGCGACACGAGGACGAGCACGGCCGCTCGCGCGGCGCGCGCCGCGGTCCGCGCCGACCTCGCCAACTGGGCGGGGGCGGTAGCCGATGCCAGCGGCATCGCCGATGCCTTCGTCTTTCAGATGCCCTACTTCACCACCGACGTGGACCAGTACAACCGCATCTACTGGGCAACGGCCAACGCGCCGTATCGCGCCCATACGGTGTGGAACACCTTCTACGACCAGTATTTCACCGACACCAAGGATCCGCGCGTTCCATGGGGATCCATCGCCACCCCATCGGTGGGCGACGCCGCCGTGTTCAACCTCGGACGTGTGCCCTGGCGCTTCGAGAACAAGTTCAACAAGAAGGAGTCGGGGATCAACCTCAGCTCCGGGTGGGAGATGCGGCTCCTCGAGGCCGAGGCCAGACTGCTCAGCGGCGACGTTCCTGGTGCGCTGGCCCTGCTCAACAAGCGCCGCGTCGTGCTCGGCCAGCAGCCGTGGACGGCGACGTCGGCGGCGGGCGCGTGGACCGCGCTCAAGCGCGAACGAGGGATCGAGCTCTGGCTCGAGGGCCGTCGGCTCGGCGACCTGCGACGCTGGAAAGCGACATCGGCCCCGGGTGACCTGTCGGTCTTCGAGATCCCCGGCGCCAAGTCCTTCCTCGACGGTGCGCAGACCCTGTGCTTCCCGATCGCCAATTCGGAGCTGCAGACCAACCCGAATCTCAAGAAGCCGTGAGGCGCGTGATCGCCGGCTCCGTGCGCTACCGCATCGCCACGCTCGCGGTCGCGGCGTTGCTGCCGCACGCGGCCCTCGCACAGCCGTCAGGCCGTGCCGCGGACACCGTGGCACGTCCCTTCGGGATGCTGCGCGAGCAGGCCGGGAGGCAGCAGCGATGGCTCGAGGAGCGGATGACGACCGTGCTTCCGACGCTCATGCGCAAGCACGGCGTGGACATGTGGGTCGTGCCGATGCGCGAGTATAACGAGGACCCGGTCTTCAGCTCGCTGGTCTCGCCCACCACGTTCGCCGCGCGGCGCCGCACGATCTACGTGTTCTTCGACCAGTGCGCCTCGCGCCGAGCGGGCTCGCCGACGGGCTGCGCGGTGGAGCGCATCGCTCTTGGCGGCACGTCGCAGGGCGGGGTGTACGAGGCCGTGCGCTCCACCACGCCGGCCGCGGGGCCCGCGGGCACGCGCGGTGCCGTGCAGGCCGAGCTCTGGGGCGACGCGCAGTGGCAGGTACTCAAGCGCACGATTGAATCGCGGCAGCCGCGGGTCATCGCCATCGACCGCTCGCGCGTCTTCGCTTTCGCCGATGGCCTCTCGTCCGGCGAACTGGATGGGATGAGCGCCGCGCTCGGGCCGCGATGGACGTCGCGTTTTCGCAACGCCGAAGCGCTCCCGCTGGAGCTGATCGCCACGCGGCTACCCAGCGAGCGAGTGTTTTATGAAGACCTCACCCGCCTCGCCTGGGCCGTGATCGAGACCGGTTTCTCCAACGCGGTCATCACGCCCGGCATCACTCGCACCAGCGACGTGGTATGGTGGATGCGACAGCGCGTGAACGACCTCGGGCTCGGCACCTGGTTCCAGCCGTCGGTGGAAGTGCAGCGCCGCGGCGCCACGGAGGCGCAGCTCGGCGACGATCCCGTCATCCAGCGGGGCGACGTGCTGCACTGCGACTTCGGGATCACCGCGCTCCGGCTCAACACCGACACGCAGCACATGGGGTACGTGCTGCGCGATGGGGAGACCTCGCCGCCGGCGGGGATGATGCGGGCGCTCGCCAACTCCAACCGGCTTCAGGACATCGTACTCTCCGAGCTACGGCCCGGCCGCACCGGCAATGAGGTGCTTCGCGCCTCGCTCGCGCGCGCGAAGGCCGACGGCATCAACGGCACCATCTACAGCCATCCCATCGGCATGCATGGACATGGCGCCGGCCCGCTGATCGGTCTGTGGGACTACCAGGACGGCGTGCCGGGCCGCGGGGACGCGAAGGTGATTCCCAACATGTGGTTCTCGGTGGAGCTCCAGGCCACGACGCCGGTGCCCGAGTGGGATGGCCAGCCGCTCCGCAGCGCGCAGGAAGAGGACATCGTGCTTGGCGACGACGGCATTCCCCGGTGGGCGTGGAAGCGCCAGACGACGTATCATCTGGTGCGGTGAGCGGCGGCACGGTGCCGCGTGCGCTATTGCGACGCCAGCTCCCCTCGCCGCTGAACGTGTCGCGTCGTCTCCACGGTAACCGAGATGATTCCGCCAACCGACCCGTTCACCTCGCGCAGCGGCTGATACGTGGCGTCGAACGTGCCCGTGTACCGGGTGCCGTCGCCGTTCCGGTCGTAGGTGATCTCGAGGTCCTGCATCGAAACGGGTTTGCCCGATCGGTACACCTGGTCGAGCATGTCGAATATCCCGGCGTCGATTTCCGGCAGAGCCATCCGCGCGGTCATTCCTTCCAGATTGCGCCCGCCCACCAGCTTGCGCGCCGCCACGTTCATCATCTCGAACCGGTGCTCGGGACCTCGCATGATGGTGACGGCGATCGGCGCGTCGGCGAGCACCTGGCGCACGCCCTCGCGCACGCTCTCGGACTTGAGGCTGCGAGCCCTGTCGGTCACGTCGCGGAAGAACAGGTAGATTCCGCCGTCCGCGGCTACCCACCAGAGCTCGAACCAGTTGTAGAGCGCAGGAGAAAAATGCTGCACCCGCCGTTCGGTCTGCGTGTCCGCGCCCGCGCGCAGCTCGGCTTCAGCCGGGCTGCCCAGGAGATCGGGAAACGCCGACCAGAGCGACTGACCCTCGAGCTCGTGCTCCGGGCGACGGAGCAGCGTGCTGGCGCGCACATTGACGGTCTTGATGCGCCAGTCGGCATCGATGGCGATGAAGCCAGCAATAATGTGTCGCAGAATGACGGAGACGTCCATGCGATGAATATAGAGAGTGGCCTGAAATGGATGCCGGTCCGATGGTGACTGACGCGGCGGACGGCGCCGCCGCGGCATCGGGCGGCTCAGCGGTGCGAACGCTTGCGGCGCTCGTCCTGGGGCTCGCGCTCGGCCTCGCTGCCATCTGGTCCGGATCATCGGCGGCCGTGGACGCCGTTCGATGGATCGAGCCCGTGGGCACGCTCTGGGTGAACGCCATCCGCATGACGGTGCTTCCGCTCGTCGTCGCGTCGCTGATCGTCGCGGTGTCCGGTGCATCGCCGCGGACGGTCGGGCGGCTGGGGACGCGCGCATTCCTCGCGTTTCTCTTCCTGCTCGTGCTGCTCGCCATCCTCTCCGCGCTGATCGTCCCGGCGGTCTTCGCACAGCTGACGATCGACCCCGTGGCGGCGCAGACGCTGCGCGCCAGCGCCGTCGCGGAGCAACCCGTACTGCCGTCCTTCACTGCCTGGCTGGTGAGCCTCGTGCCCACCAACCCCGTGAAGGCCGCCGCCGACGGCGCCATGCTGCCGCTCGTCGTGTTCACGTTGGTGTTCGGACTCGCCCTCGGGCAGATCGACGAGGCCACGCGTGTGCCCGTGGTCGGATTCTTTCGCGGGGTCGGCGACGCGATGACGGTGCTCGTGCGCTGGGTACTCGCGCTCGCACCCATCGGCGTGTTCGCGCTGGCGCTCACGCTCGCCACGAGGCTGGGCACGGGCCTCCTCGGCGCCGTCACCTTCTTCATCGTGGCGATCTCCCTGCTGCTCCTCGCGTCCACGCTGCTGCTGTATGTCGTCGTCGCGCTGATGACGTCGGTGCCCCTCGCCCGCTTCGCCCGGGCCACGCTGCCGGCCCAGATCGTGGCCATGACGACGCGCTCGTCCATGGCGGCGCTTCCGCTGCAGCTCACGAATGCCCAGCGCGTGCTCCGACTGCCGAGTGCCGCCACGAGCTTCGTGCTGCCGCTGGCATCGTCCACCTTCCGCTATAACCAGCCGCTCACCTGGCAGGCGTACGCCCTCTTCGGCGCCTCGCTGTATGGTGTGCACCTTGGCGCCCCCCAGATCGCCACGCTCGCCGTCTCGTCCGTGCTGCTCAGCTTCAGCGTGCCGGGAATTCCGAGCGCCGGCCTCTACGTGGTCACGCCATTTCTGGTGGCGGTGGGGATCCCCGCCGAGTGTGTGGGTCTGCTCATCGCGCTCGACCTGATCCCCGACGTCTTCAAGTCCCTGACGAACGCCACGGCGCACATGGCGGCCCTCACGCTCGTGGTGCGCGGGGAGCCACGGCAGGTGACGGACCAGCCGTAGCGCCGCATCAGTCGGGCGCCTGTCTGGCGGTGTCCAACTCCTCGGTTCGCCGCGCGGAGAACTCGCCGAGGCACTGCGCCCGCACCGGTGCCCAGAGCGGCCCCTCACGCCCCCGGTTGCGTCGCCGGCACTCCGTGTCACGGTAGACGAGCCAGGCACGCTGCGCCGCGCGAAGACGCGACACGCTTGCCGGCTCCGCACCACCGGGCGGCACGCCCGCCTCGGCCCTGAGATCGGAGATCAGCGACTGGTAACTCCGGTCCAGCGACACGTCCGATGCTGCGAGGTGGAGCAGCAGGCAGCGTCGCTGCTCGGATGTGGCCGGCGACTGGCACGACTCGTCGCCAATCGTGCGAGCGCGTGCGGTCCGTGCCGGCGCACGAGCCGGCACGGCAACCTCCGGCGGAGCGTCGGGTATGACGGACTCCGCAGGCTCCGGCGGTGGGGCGGCCGGTGTGGCCGACGGTCTCGGCCGCCGGACGCGCATCGTCGGGACTCGCATCGCCGCGTCATCGCTTCGATAGGTCATCGAATCCGGCTCGCTGCCTAAAGCGATGTCGGCGGCTTCAGCATACAGCGACGTGTCGCTGGCGAGCTTCAGATCCTTGGCCAGCGACGCGTCCACATCGAGCGCCTTTCTGTCCTTCGCCTTTTCCGAGCAGGCCACGACCGAGAGCACGGCGCACGCGAAGACGAACAGCGGAGAGCGGGTGAGCGACATGGGCATGGGCCGGATCGGTAAGGGTGATTGCGGGGAATGCGAAGACCGCGCCACCGGTTCCCGGCGGCGCCGGCGAGCAGCCTGTTGGCTCGCGACACGGCACGGCGATTGGCGAACCATGATTGCGCTCGGCACTTCGCGACCGCAGCTTCCAACATCCCCGCCGGGCGCATCGGTGCGGCCGGGGTGTGCTCAGATACAGGCGGCCTGCACATGACCGAATTCAACCGAACCACGGGAAGCTTCACTACCGCGGAAGACCCGCGTCGCGACACCGACGAACGCCCGATACTCGCCGGCGTGGTCGTGCGCGAGGATGACATCGAGACCGTGAAGGGGATCCGGGTTGTCGCGTATCTGTTCCGCGGCATGGCGGTTCTCCTCGTCGTCCTCATGCTCCTGCAGGTGATGTCGGGGCTCAGTGGAGCCGTGCCTGTCTCGCCCGGCGTGGTGTTCGCCGAGGCGGTGCGGCTGGTGATCTTCGCGGGCCTGCTGTGGGGCGTCGGCGACCTGGCGGTGCTCTGGATCAAGTCGCACTACGACATCCGCGCGTCGCGTATTCTCCTCGCGCGCCTCGAGTACATGATGCGCAAGTCGGGCGAGGCTGATGGGACGATCCCTCCCACGGGCGAAAGCTCACGCGCAGATCGTGGGACGTAGCGTACGCCTCGGCGCCCGCCGAACCGCAAGGCTCGGCGGGACCGTCGTCGGTCTCCTCGGTCTGCAGCTCACGCTGTACGGCGCCGCGATGCCCCAGGGCACCGCCGGTCTGCTGCAGCAGGCCGCAAACCCGCTGGCGGGCAAGCGGCTGTACGTGGACCCCAACTCGAACGCGAAGCGACAGGCGGAGACCCTGCGCCGCTCGAGGCCGCAGGACGCCGCCCTCGTCGCCGAGATCGCCAACAAGCCCGTGGCGAAATGGATGGGCGGGTGGGTGTCGGACATCGCACGCGAAGTGGACAACGCCGTGGGCACCATCACGCGCGCCGGCTCGGTGCCCGTGTTCGTGGCCTACAACATCCCGGGGCGCGACTGCGGTCAGTACTCGGCGGGGGGCGCGCGCGGGAGCGATGCGTACCGCGAGTGGATCTCGTCGTTTGCCCGAGGCATCCGGGGGCGGCACACGATCGTGATCCTCGAGCCCGACGGGCTTGCCGGCATGGACTGTCTCACGCCGGCGCTCCAGCGCGAGCGGCTCACCCTGATCACGTACGCGGTGAGCACGCTGACCGAGCAGCGCGCGAGCGTCTACATCGACGCCGGCCATGCCCGCTGGCACACTCCCGAAGTGATGGCCGACCGCCTGCGCCGCGCCAACATCGACCAGGCGAGCGGATTCTCGCTCAACGTGTCCAACTACATCCCCGACGCGGCGAACATCGCGTACGGGGAGCGTGTCTCGCGTCTGCTCGGTGGCAAGCATTTCATCATCGATACCAGCCGCAATGGACTTGGCACCACGACGGACTGGTGCAATCCGCGTGGGCAGGCGCTCGGCGTGGTGCCTACCACGAACACCGGACATCCACTCGTGGACGCATTCCTGTGGGTCAAGCAGCCAGGCGAGTCGGACGGCACCTGCAAGGGCGGTCCGGCGGCGGGCTCGTGGTGGACGGAGATCGCCGTCGAGCTGAGCCGCGCCGCCTCCACGCTGGCGCGTACGGTGGCACGCTAGCCACGCACGCTACCGGGCCGGCGGTCCGTCCAGCTGCTCGATCGTCGCCGCGCTCGCGGGCCGCTGCGTCCGCAGGCGCGCCGAGACCTGCTCGGCCCGGGTGAGGACCCGCAACGCATTTCCGCTGGAGAGCTTCATCAGATCCGCGTCGCTCCAGCCGCGGCGCACGAGCTCGGCGAAGAGATTCGGGAACGTCGAGACATCTTCCAGGCCGACGACGTTCTCCGTGATCCCATCGAAGTCGCTGCCGATGCCCACGTGGTCAACGCCCGCGAGGCGGCGGACCTGCTCGATGTGGTCGGCGACGTCGGCGATCGTGGCCTTCGGCCGCGGATTGGCGGCGAGCCACGCGGCGTACTGTGTACGGGCGGCCGCGGTACCGGTCGGGTAGCTGGCCTGCGCATCGGCCATCGCGCGCTGGCGCGCGTCGTCGTGGCGGCGCACCGCCTCGGAGACGAACGCGGTCACGAAGGTGACCATCACGACGCCGCCGTTCTTCGGCAGCCGCGCCAGGATGGAGTCGGGCACGTTGCGCGGATGGTCGACGAGTGCCCGCGCGGCGGAGTGCGAGAAGATCACCGGCGCCTCGGCCACGTCGAGCGCGGCGCTCATGGTTGCCGGCGACACGTGCGAGAGGTCGACCAGCATTCCCAGCCGGTTCATCTCGCGCACCACCTCGCGGCCGAAGGGCGTGAGACCGCGATGCCGTGCACTGTCGAGCGCCGCGTCGGCCCAGTCGAGCGTGACGTTGTGCGTGAGCGTCATGTAGCGGGCGCCGAGATCGTAGAACGCGCGCAGCGCGCCAAGCGAGTTCTCGATGGCGTGGCCGCCTTCCATGCCCAGCAGCGATGCGACCTTGCCGCGCCGCACACCAGCGCGCACGCCGGCGGCCGTCGTCGTCCACTCGAGCTCGGGATATCGCGCGATCAGGCGGCGCGCAATGTCGATCTGCTCGAGCTGCACGCGCGCGTAGCCCGGCGTGCCGGAGACGCGTCCGTTGGAGCGGTAGACGCGCTCGGTCGGCTCGCCGGGAATGTAGACGGACCAGAACTGACCGCCCAGCCCACCGCGCCGCAGCCGCGGCAGATCGGTCATCCCGGGGGCGCGCGTGCGCAGGTCATACGCGCCCACGTCGCTCGGCGCCACGGTATCCTCGCGGATGCGCCAGGGCAGGTCATTATGGCCATCGAGTACCGGGGCGGCGCGCAGGACGCGGAGCGCGCGAGCCATGTCCCTCGCGCTCGGCGCAGGAGCCTGCGCGGCGACGGACGAGAAAGCGCTCAGAACGCCAGCAGCGAGAACGGAAAGGAGGAGGGCGGGCGTGAGGCGCATTGGGCGGGGTGAAGGCATGAGCAGGAGCGGCGATGCACAAGTCTATCGTCGGGGATTTCCGATGGACAGAAAGCTGCGGGCGTGCGGGCCGACGCCGGCCGCGGCCGGCCTGATCCCTGGACTGCCTATGGCGTCCCCGCCGTCTCCATCGTATAGTCGGGACACTACCCAGGACGCAAGCGATCCAGTCGACCCTCCTCACGACTGAGAGGCTTCAATGTCTACCAGCATGCCCCCGCTCGAGCCCGGCGCCACCGCCCTCCCTCTTGGCGGAACGCTCGCCGACGAAAGCGCGCTGCGCGCCGTATTCCTTGCGGAATACCCCACCATCTCCGCCGAGGCCAACAAGGAGCTGGGCGAGCACGCCGCCACACTCAGCCCAAAGGTCGTGGAGGGGGCGTTCGTGCGAGCGTGGGACGCCAGGTCCCGATTGGCCAACATGGACCAGCTGCACCATTTCCTGATCGAGGACGTTCACCATGCCGCCGCCCGCGCGCTGAGCCGCCGAGTGGCGGCACATCGTTTGGCGGGCCACGAGGAGTACACGCCACACGTCCATCGGACCGAGGTCGTGGACGCGGAGCAGTCGTGGGCGCGTATCGTGCACGCGCTGCACGGAGAGGCACACAGCCCGCAGGCGCTCGCCGCCGAGGCGGCGGTGTCGAGACACCAGGCGGCCGAGCACATCGCGGGTATCTCCAAGGACAACTCGCTGCGCGTGGCGCTGATCGTCGGGATCCCGGCCGCCGTCATCGTCACCGGTCTTGTCCTGTGGATGAATCACCTCGGCGTGGATTCACAGATTGCCAATGCGTTGAACGCGCCGGATGTCCGCCTGGTCACCTCCCAGACGGCCCAGGTAGGCAACCTGACGCTCGACGACGGCAGCACCGTGCGGCTGGCGCCGGAATCCAAGCTGACCATTCCGGCGAAGTTCGGGCCGGAGATGCGCGCCGTGAAGCTCGAGGGGTCGGCTTCCATCAACGTGGCGAAGGGCCAAAGCAGCGACCTGCAGGTTCGCGCGGGCGACGCGATCATCGTGGCCAAGGGCACGTCGTTCACCGTGCGCGCGTACCCCGGAGACGGCGCAGTGACCGTGGCGGTGACCGAAGGCGCCGTCGAAGTGCGCCAGGGCACGGAGTCGCATCCGCTCGCCGCCGGCGCGGCGCTCTACGTGCCCCAGGGCGCACCGGCGCGGCCGGCGTCGGCAAGCGAGCGCGATGCCGCCGACGGCTGGCGGACCGGCGTGCTGTCCATCACGAATCGGCCGCTCCGCGAAGTGCTGCCGCAGCTCAAGCGGTGGTATGGACTCGACGTACGCGTGCAGCAGGAGAAGCTGCTGACGCGACCGGTCACCATGCGCGCCTCGCTCGATTCCTCACGCGCCGCGATTCGCGGCATCGAGGAGAGCACGGGCCTGCAGTTCGGGTACATCGATCAGACCATGGTGTTCAAGGAGCCGTCGGCAGCGTCCGCAAGGCGCAAGTAGGCGCAAGTAGGCGTCCGGCGGCGGGGCCCGTTCGCCGCGCTCTCTACCGCGTAGGCGCGACGAACTGGCCCGGGGGTCGCGCGACACGACCGCGGGTGCCTCGGGAGCCCGCCCCCTTTCATCACCCGCTGCGACCGCGGCGAGCGGTCTCCACACGGCGTGTGTCTCGGTATCGCCACGTCGCTCGACGAGGTTGCACCGGCGCGCTCTCCCTCTTGCGGTGGATGCGTTGTAGCATTGCAGGATGACGAGTCTCTACCGCCATGATGACGGCACGCTGGAAACCGACCTGTCCGCCGAGGCGATGCGTACGGCGATCGCCAGCGGATCGGGAACACTCTGGGTCGACCTCGACGCGCGGGAGGCAGCGGCGCGCGCGCTGCTCTCCGACGTGTTTCGATTCCATCCGCTGGCGGTGGAGGACGCCGTCAATCCCAACAGTCGCGTGAAGGTCGACGAGTACGACGAGTTCCTCGTGATCGTGGCCCGCGTCGTCGGCTTCTGCGAGACCACGCCCGATCCCTACGATCTCGAAACGGCCAATCTGACGATCTTCGTGACGAAGACCCTGATCGTCACCGCACACCTGCAGGAGGTGCCGGTGATCACGGCCCTCGCGCAGCGACTCACGGCCAATCCCGATCTGCTGGCGCGCGGGCCGGCCAGGATCGCGCACATGGTGCTCGATGCCGCGGTCGACGCGTACTTCCCGGTGCTCGATCAGGTGGACGAGTTCGTGGACGAGCTGGAGCAACGCGTCTTCGGCGGCGTCGACGAGGCTCTGCTGCAGGAGATCTTCAAGGTGAAGCGGCTCGTCATCTCACTGCGGCGGTATCTGGCGCCGCAACGCGAGGTGCTTGGCCAGCTCACCAATCGCCCATCGCGCTTCCTGCTGCCGGAGGTGCAGCTCTACTTTCGGGATATCCACGATCACATGCTGCGCATCACCGATCTCCTGGACAGCTTCCGCGACCTGCTGAGCAGCACGCTGGACAGCTATCTCTCCCAGGTGTCGAACCGGCTCGGACTCGTCTCCAAGGGGTTGGCCGTGGTCGGTGCGCTCAGCGTGCCCTTCGTGGCGGTGGCGGGGGTCTACGGCATGAATTTCGAGCACATCCCGCTTGCCAAGCACCCGCACGGCTGGTGGATCCTGCTCGTGGTGCAGAGCCTGCTGTCCGTGATGCTCCTGGTCGGCCTTCGCCGCAAGGGATGGATTTGATCGCGCGCCTGGGCCTCGGGCTCCTGCTACTCGTCCAGGTGCCGGCGAGCCCCGCGGCCGTGCAGGGGAAGTCGTTCGATCATGCGCTGTTCGATCGCGAGCTGCGCACGCACGTCACCGACGGTCTCGTGGATTACGACGCGTTCGGCCGGTCATCCCGCTTCGCGCGCTACCTCGCGCAGCTGGCGGCATTCGACCCGGCGGCGCTGCGAAAGGACGAGCAGCTGGCCTTCTGGATCAACGCGTACAACGCGTACACGATCCAGCTGATCAACGCGCACGGCGAACGCAAATCGATCCGCAACATCAACAAGACGTTCGGAATCGTGAAGGGCTTTGGGCCGTGGCGCGAGAAGCTCGCCGTGGTGGGTGCGCGCGCATACACGCTCGACGAGATCGAACAGGACATCCTGCGCAGGCGCTTCTCGGAGCCGCGGATTCACTTTGCGCTCGTCTGCGCCGCGATGGGATGCCCGCCCCTGCGCTCGGAGGCCTACGTGGGAACCCGCGTCCTGCATCAGCTCAACGACCAGGCAACCATCTTTCTGTTGCGCTCGCCGGGCAAGAACCGCGTCGACGCCGAGCGGCGGGTCGTGTACCTCAGCCCCATCCTCGTGGAGTTCCGCGACTATATCGACGACTTCGGCGGGTCCGAGAGTGCCGTAGCCGGCTTCGTCGCGCTGTACTATCCGCCCGGACCGGAGCGGCAACTCCTGGAGAACGGCGGCTTCTCGGTGGAGCGCACCGAGTACAATTGGGCGCTGAACATCAGGCCGCGCTATGCGGCGCCGGTCCGTCAGCAGGGACGGGTGCTGCCCCGCTGAGTCACCGGCACCGCACGCGCACCGGCCTACGGCGTGGTACGCACCGCCGGCGCCGGCCGGGACCGGTCCTCCGACGGCTGCAGGTTCCACTCGAAGAAGGTCCAGGTGCGGTTCCACGAATCGACCTGGGCCGGGGAATCCACCCGCTCCAGCGTGACGGGATCCACCCGCCGACTGAACGCGTGACCGACTGACGAACCCCATGGTGCCGGATCCACGTAGATCTTCGTCTCGGCCAGATCGGGCTTGAGGGAGCGGAGCGTGTGGACCATCTGCTCGTTCTCCTCGAAGTCCACGTCCTCATCGTTCGTCGCCACGTGCACGAGAATCGGTACCTGGAGCTTGCCGGCGTGGAAGACCGGCGAGCGCTTCACGTATTCCTCCCGCTTCTCGAATGGGAGCCCCCGGATGCCCGCCTCGGCGGCAAAGCTGCGCTGGTAGCTCGGTCCTTTGTAGGAGAGGCGAAAAAAGAGGTTGGTCACGGGGACGATTGCCGCACCGGCCTTGAACTCGTTGCCGCCGCGAAAGAGCGTGTGCGCGGTGATGAAGCCACCATGGCTCCACCCCATCATGCCCAGGCGGTCCATGTCCACGTACGGCAGCGTCCGGAGGAAATCGGCCGCGGAGATGGCGTCGTCGACCTCCTTTCCCCCGTAGTCGATCGCTTCGTAGTGCGCCGCGCCAAAGCCGGTGCTTCCGCGGTAGTCCGGGGTGACGACCACGTATCCTCGCTGGACCGCCTCACGCACGAACGGAAACATGGACGTGCCCCAGTCGCCGTGCACGCCGCCATGCACCCACACCATCGCGGCGTGCCCACGTGAGCCGCGCTTCTCGAGCGGAGCAAAGAGGTAGGCGGGCACGGTCATCCCGTCGACGCGGCTCTTGTAGGTGATCTTCCGGAACTCCATCACGCCGGCGCTGCGGGCGGCGTAGATGCTGTCCGTCTTCTGTTTTTGCGCGATCTGACGGGCATGGTCCGCCCTGGGCAGGTCGGCGAACTGGTCGCTCACGTAGAGCATGCGCATGCGCGCGGTGTCCATCTTCACCGCCGCGCCCGGTTGCACGGGACTCTGCGCGCGCGATGGGGCGGGGAGCGTTATCGCGATGGCGACGAGAATGATGCGTGACGCGACTGTGTGACGAATGATGCGATACATTGGTCTTTGGCGGTGGATGGACGGGCAGGGTGCCGTCGGGCTGCCGGCGGGCCGGAACGTATCCCGCCGCCTCCTACGCGCGCCAGCGCGGCCTCGTTGACCTCCGGGGCCCTCCCGACTGTCGTTCCTCGATTCCTACGTCTCCCACCATCGGCCAGCGATGTCGCTAGCTGTTCCGCGAATTTCCGGGTACGTGTCCGGCATTCGCGCGTCGCTCGTTCTCGTTCTGGCCGCTGCGCTGAGCGCGTGCGGCAGCGGCGGCGCGGATTCTCCCGCCGGGCCCTCGGCACGCGCCGCCACCATGGTGCTGTCCACCACCCTGGCGCGGCTCGATACCGCGCGCGAAGGCCATTACCAGGCATGGCTGCTGGACGCCACCGGCGGAGCACGTCCGATCGCCCGCTTTGCCGAGGGCGGATCGCTCGACCTCTCCACGTCGGCGTCGGGGTCGAGCGCGGTGGAGGTCACGCTGGAGCGGCCGGGCGACGTCGACGCGGTCCGCAGCGCGCAGGTGTTGTTGCGCGGGATGCTGCGCGACGGGCGGGCCGAGCTCGCCTATGCGGGCGCCATCACTCAGGGCGATCTGCTGCTGCACACCGCGCCCGGCCAGTTCACGATGTTCACGCCGAGCGACAACGAAGACAGCGGCTATCCGTCCCACGAGGAGGCGGGCGTCTGGCTGTTCAACATGTCGCCAGGTGTCACGTCGCAGCGCGACTACTACGTCCGTCTCACCCAGCTGCAGGCAGGGTGGACGTACGAGGGCTGGATGGTGCGCGATATCGGGCAGGGGTCGGCGATCTGGTTGTCCTACGGCAAGTTCCTCCCTGACTGGACTGGTGCCGTGAACACGCCTGACGACACAGGCTGGGGTCCATTTTCCGGTGTGACGGACTTCCGGCGCGCGCGCCTCGAGGACTTTCCCGGAGACGACTGGATCTCCAACCCCCTGCGTCTCCCCTGGAATCCGGCGCTGCGTCTGCCGCTCGACCTCCGGGAGAAGAACGCCCAGGGCACGCTGCGCTGGACCCACGTGATCAGCGTAGAGCCGGCGAGCGACCGCGGCGAGCCGCTCACCACCGAGCGCCCATTCTTCCTGCGGCCGTACGCCGACCTCTTCGGCGACCAGGGACCCGGCGTGGCCCGGCGCATCACCTTCCGAGGCGAGAGCCTGCCGCGTGGCACGGTGGACGTGCGATGATGGCATGTCGCGCCCGGGCGATCGCACGGCGTTCGCGGACTCCGCTGGCGCTCTCGATGCTGCTGGCCGCCTGCTCCGATTCGCCCACGACCCCGCTCCGCGCCGATGACGATGCCGCGGCCGGGACATGGCGTCCATGGGTGCTGTCGCGCAGCGCGGAGCTGCGCCCGTCCGCGCCACCCGCCGACGGCTCGGCGCAGGCGCGGCGCGAGCTCGACGAGATCGTGGAGCTCCAGCGGACGCGCACGCCCGCGCTCGACAGCATGACGCAGCGCTGGAGCGCCAGTCCGACCGCGCCGTGGGATTCGACGGCGCTGCGCGTCCTGGACTTCTACTTCCCGCTGCTGCCCAGCGTGCGCATCGCCACGCCGGTGCGGGCTGCGCGCGCCATGGCCCTGGTGAATGTGGCGATGTACGACGCGCTGGTGGCGACCTGGGACGCAAAATACGCGTACAGGCGCCGGTCGCCCGCGCAGAGCGACAGTCGCGTGCGCACGCTCGCCGAGCTGCCCACGGCGCCAAGCTATCCCTCCGAGCATGCCGCCGCGGCGCAGGCTGCCGCCGCGGTGTTGGCGTATCTCTTTCCCGCCGAAGACACACTCGGCTTCCACACGATGGCAACGCAGGCTGGCGAGGCGCGCCTGCGGGCTGGAGCGGCATACCGCAGCGATGTGGACGCCGGCGCCGCGATCGGCCGTGCCGTGGCGGCCCGCGTGATCGCGCGCGCGCGCACCGACGGATCCACCACTGCGTGGACTGGCGCTCTCCCGGTGGCTGAAGGCCTGTGGCGGCCGACTCCGGGTAAATTCGTCAAGGTCCCCTTCGACGCCAACGCCGGCGACTGGCGTCCGTGGGTGCTCCCCTCCGGCAACGTGTACCGGCCCATCCCGCCGCCCTCCCTCGTGAGCGTGGCGTTCGCGCACGACCTGGCCGAGCTGCGCACCCTCTCCGTGGCGCGCACGGCCGTGCAGGCCGATCTGGCCCGATACTGGGCCACCGATGCGCCGTCGGTGATCTGGGAGAAATACATGCTCCAGGAGACCGCGGCGCGCCGGATGCCGCCGGTGAGCGCGGCGCGCGCGCACATGCTCTCCAGCGTGGCGATGTACGATGCCTTCATCGCCTGCTGGGATGCCAAGTTCTTCTACTGGACGATGCGCCCGGTGTCGGCCGATTCCACCATCCGCACCGTGTTCAGCACGCCGCCCTTCCCGAGCTATCCGTCGGGGCACTCCACGATCTCCACGGCTGCGGCCGAGGTATTCGCCGACCTGTTCCCCGACGCCGCCAAGCTGTATCGCGACCGCGCCATCGGTGCGTCGTACTCGCGCGTATACGCGGGTGTGCACTACCGGTTCGACGTGGAGCTCGGCGATACGCTCGGCATCCGCGTTGGGCAGGCGGTCGTTGCGCGGGCGCGCCAGGACGGCGCGCCGCGATGAAGGATGTCATGCCAGTTCTCTCCGCAGTCTCCCACCCGCATTTTTTGGAGGTAGCGATGTCATGTTCGCGCGGCCACGGACTCGTCAAGCGAGTCGCGGCCACATTGATTGTGCTCACCGCGTTCGCCGCGCCCGCCGTCGCCCAGGCGCCGCGCACGGGGATGGTGCGGGGGCGGGTCACGGAGACCGGCGGACGCCCGCTCGACGGCGTGCAGGTGCTCGTGCCGGGCACCAACCGCGTGACGCGCACCGATTCTCGTGGCACCTATCGCCTGGGCGCCATGCCCGCTGGCGCGCAGGTCGTCCGCGCGCAGCAGCTCGGCTTTGGCGCCCAGTCGCGCCAGGTGACGCTCGCGGGCGGTGACACCGTCGTGGCCGACTTCGAGCTGCGGGCCTCCGCGCTCGCGCTCGACGCGGTGGTCGTGACCGGCACCGCTGCCGAGTCCCGCAAGAAGGAAGTGGGCAACGCGATGGCGACCATCGGCGCCCGCGAGCTGGAGAACGCGCCCGTCAAGAATACCCAGGACATCCTGGGAGCGCGCGCGCCGGGCATCACGGTGCTCACCAACTCCGGGCAGCCCGGAGCGGGCGGCACGATCCGACTGCGGGGCACCAACAGCGTGACGCAGGGCAACAATCCCATCATCTACGTGGACGGCATCCGCATCTACAGTGACGCCAGTCCCATCTCGCCGGGCGCGCGGCAGTCCACGTCGGCGTTCAACGACATCAAGGCCGAGGACATCGACCATGTGGAGGTGGTGAAGGGCGCTGCGGCCACGACGCTCTACGGCACGGAGGCGTCTGGCGGCGTGATCCAGATCTTCACCAAGAAGGGCTCGCAAGCGGCCCCGGAGTGGGCGCTCAACGTCGGCGTCGGCGCCAACAAGATGGGTCACATCGGCTCCGAGTCCGACCCCACCGGACTATTCGTGAACGAGTGTTCCGGCGCCAATCTCAGGGACTCCCAGGGCAACACCTGGGTGGATCCGACTTGTCCGGCAAATGGCACCTGGCTTCGCACCGGCGCGCTGCAGCAGCACTCGCTCTCGGTGCGCGGCGGTGCGCAGCCCACCACGTACTTTCTCTCCGGCAACTTCAGCGACGAGAAGGGCGTGATTCCCACGAGCTCGGCCAAGTCGGGCAGCGCCCGTGGCAACTTCTCCTTCGCGCCCACGCCGAGCCTCGTGTTCGCCTTCAATTCGGCGTACACACGGAACCAGATCCAGTTCATCCCGGACGGCAACAACGCCTACGGCTTCATGCTCAACGTGGGTCGCGGATCGTTCGGCAACTTCAAGGGCGGCAAAGGCGAGTGCGCCACCGTCACGATGACCTGCGTGACCAACGGCTACCTGCTCGACCAGCAGGCGACCAACACGGCCGAGCACTTCATCAACGGTCTCACGATGAGCTGGAGCCCGAGCGTCGCCTTCACCAATCGCATCGCGCTGGGCTACGATTACAACAACACCGACAGCCAGAGCATCCTGCCGTTCGGCTACATCAACGTGCCGCTCGGCCGCATCGACAAGACGGACTGGACGCATACCAAGCTCTCGCTCGACTACGCCGGCTCGTACCAGCGTAACGTTGTCGGCCTCGCCTCGACGAGCTCGTGGGGCGGCCAGCTGTTCGATGACCGCGACAAGCTCATCGGCCAGGTCGGGACGGATTTCTCCGGTCCGGGCGACCCGACGCTCGGCAGCGCGGCCCGCGTGACGACGGGCACCGTCAACCGCCCGCGTGTGGTCAATGCGGGACTGTTCGTGCAGCAGATGTTCGGATGGCGCGACCGGGCCTTCCTCACGGGCGGACTTCGCGTGGACGGGAACAGCGCGTTCGGGTCGGGCTTCGGCTTGCAGCCCTACCCCAAGGTGAGCGCGGCGTACGTGCTCTCCGAGGAGCCGTTCTGGCCCAAGAGCGTGATCTCCACCATGAAGCTGCGCAGCGCGCTCGGCTATTCCGGCAAGGCGCCCGGCGCGTTCGATGCCACGCGCACGTGGGACCCCATCGCCGGCGACGAGGGCAAGCCCGGCTTCACGCCGGCTCAGGTGGGTAATCCGCTGCTCGGTCCCGAGCGCACCCGGGAGGTCGAGCTCGGCTTCGACGCCGCCGCTTTCGACGACCGCGTGAGCTTCGAGGCCACCTACTTCAACGCCCGCACGCTCGACGCCCTCATCGGCGTCACCTATCCGCCGACGAGCGGCTTCACCCGCCCGCAGCTCGAGAACGTGGGGACGCTGGAGAACAAGGGCGTGGAGCTGCAGCTGTCCGGCGAGATCCTGCGGCTCTCGAGGCTGGAGTGGAGCGGACGCGTGAGCTACACCAAGATGTCCAACAACGCCGTGAATCTCGGCGGGCGAAACATCAGCATGGGATCGTCGGTGTACGTGCGCGAGGGCTCGCCCGTGCCATCCTACTTCGGCAACAAGGTCACCAATCCGGACGCGTTCGCCGATCCGGTGATCCAGCGGGATGCCTTCCTCGGCAAGGCCTACGCGGACCGGCTCATCGGCCTGAGCTCCACGATGCGCCTGTTCAACAACCTCTCGCTGGACGTGCTGGGCGAGTTCCAGGGCGGAGGCCACCTCACCAACTGGACCGGCTATCAGAACGGGAACCGCAGCGTGTGGTACCCCTGCTACGAGACACAGGTGAAGATTCGCGCCGCCGCCGCCGGCAACGCCGCCGCGCTGAACGACGTGAATGCCCTGCAGCGTGCCAAGTGCGCCGTCGACGCCACGAAGATCAGCAGCGACTACTGGGTGCAGGCGACCGACTTCTTCAAGATTCGTAGCGCGTCGCTGTCCTGGAAGCTTCCGCAGGGCGTCGTGCCGCGTACGTCGTCGGCCACGCTCGTGGCGTCGGGCCGCAACCTGTTCAAGTCCACCGATTACGACGGGCTCGATCCCGAGTTGCGCGACGCCAGCGACCAGGGCGCCAGCCTGGCGCGGCGTGAGTACTACCAGCTGCCCCCAAGCCGACAGTTCCTGCTGTCGATGCGCGTGCTCTTCTGACCGGACATCGACCTCTCATGCCTACCAACTGCAAGATGCATAAATCCGCCTACGTCGCGCTCGTCGCGGCGCTCGGTCTGGGCGCGTGCTCGGACTTCCTCACCGTCAACAATCCCGGGCCGATCGAGGACGCCAAGCTGCAGACAGCCGAGGCCGTCCCGGGCTTCGTCGTCGGCATGTCGGGCGATCTCTCCAACGCGCTCGACGAGATCATCCGTCTGACCGCCATCGCCGGCGACGAGCTGTCCCACGGCGGCAGCTACACCGGCGAGGGCCTGTTCAACCGGGGTATCATCAAGCCCGAGGACATCAACAGCCAGTGGGCGCTGATGCAGCGCGCCCGCTGGGTGTCGGAGTCCGGCATCGCGCGCATGAAAAAGCTGCCTGGCTACGGCTACGACACCGATCCCGCCGCGGCTCGCGCCAACCTGCTGGCGGGTTTCTCCAACCGCCTGCTGGGCGAGAACGTCTGTCGCGCCGTGATCGAGGACATGCCGGCGCAGTCCGATTCGGTGCATTTCCAGCGCGCCGAAGGGTATTTCACCGAGGCGATCCGCATCGCCGCGGCGAGAAACGTCGTGGACGTGACGCGCGCGGCCTACGGTGGCCGCGCATCCGTGCGCGCCGCGCTGGGCAACTGGGCGGGCGCGGTGGCGGACGCGGCGCTCGTGCCAGCGTCGTTCGTGTACGTCGCGCCGTACTCCACCAACTCCATCCGCGAGAACAACTCGCTGGTGCAGGAGACGTACGTGCGCCGCGAGTTCACGGTGTTCGGCACCCAGTGGGAGCGCGTGTTCAACGATCCGCGCGTGCCCTGGGACACGATCTACACCACGGCCGCCAAGACAGCGATCCAGAAGGGCCAGAACGGCCGCACGAATCACTTCCGGCAGCGGAAGTACACGGATCTGGGTTCGGACGTGCCGCTCACCAAGGGTGCGGAACTGCTGATGCTGCGCGCCGAGAACGAACTGCGGGCGGGCAACATTGCGGCGTCGTTCGGTCTGATCAACCAGCAGCGCGCCGTGTACAACCTGCCCGCGCTCACCCCGCCGACCAGCCTCGAGACGGCGTGGCGGACGCTTCAGATGGAGTACGGGGCGGTCGTCTGGATCGAGGCGAGGCGATTCTGGCAGCTCCGTCGCTGGACAGTCGCCACGGGGCCGTCGCATACGGAAGCGCTGACCGGCCGCGACAAGTGCATCCCGATCAGCCTCGAGGAGATGCAATCCAACCCGAAGCTGAGCGGCGGCTGAGGCAGGTCGTACCGTAGGGACTTGGGAGAGCGGGGCACGCGCAGCGGCGCGTGCCCCGTTTCGTCGTGATGTATCGCGACTCGAAATCTCTTCTTGACAACACGAGTTCGCTAATGCGTATTGGCATCGTGCCAATGCGAATAAATAGCCGAGTCACGGCGTCCCAGGTGGCAAGACAGGCCGGCGTGTCCCAGCCCACCGTCTCGCTCGTGCTGTCGAGGAATCCCAAAGCGCGGGTGGCGCCGGAGACGCGTGCGCGGGTGCTGGCCGCTGCGGAAGCACTCGGCTACCGGCCGAACCGGCTCGCCCAGGGTCTCGTGCAGCGCCGCTCGTTCGCGCTGGGAATCATCGTCCCGGGATTCGCCAACCCGGTCTACTCCGCGATCATCTCCGGCGCCGAGCGCGTCGCCGCGCAGGCTGGCTATGCCGTGCTGCTCTGCGAGACGGGCGAGGTGGACGTGCACCAGCACCTCGCGGCGCTCGCCGACCGTCAGACCGATGGCGTCATCGTTGCCGGCATCGCCGAGTCCCGCCTGCCGCTGGACGCGCTGCGCGCCGCGGGGACGAGCATGAACCTCGTGCTCGTCAATCAGGCGTCCGAGCTCTTCTCCACGGTGGGCGACGATTCATTGCGTGCCGGAACGCTCGCCGCCGAGCATCTGCTGGAGCTGGGGCATCGCCGTCTGGGATTCGTGGGGCCGGTGTCGTCCACGACGGCGTATCGTCTGCGAGAACGCGGATTCGCGACGGTGTTGCGCGCCGCGGCGCTGGTGCCGCCGAGCGAGCACTGGCTCCGCGCCGAGCCTTCCATCGCTGGAGGACTCACCGCGATGCGCAGTCTCCTCTCACTCCCGGACCGGCCCACCGCGCTCTTCTGCGCCAACGATCTCATCGCGCTCGGCGCGCACAAGGCGTGCGCCGCGGCCGGGCTCCGCATTCCAGACGGGATTTCACTGCTCGGGTGCGACGACATCGACATCGGCACGCTGGTGACCCCCGAGCTCAGCACCATCAGCACGCCGCAGCGCGAGCTCGGCGCGCGAGCCGCACGCCTGCTGCTCCGCCAGCTCGATGGCGCCGGGGGGACGACGCCGACGAGCCAGATCCTTCCCGTGAAGCTCGTACTGCGCGGGACGACCGGTCCGTTCCGCGCACTGCCCGCGTGATCCGATGAAACGACTGCTGCTCAGACTCCTCGCGCTGTCCACACTCCTCGTCGCCCTGCCGTACGCGGCGGCGTTCATCGGGCCCGTGCCCCGCTGGACGCTGTTCTCGCTGGCCGTGGGCGCCAACGGCGTGATCATGTCGCTCATGGCGCTCGGCGCCGTACGTCGTGACGCCCTGCCGCGCTCGCTCATCCTGACCTTCGTCGGTCTGTTCGTCCTCTGCGCCGGAGCGTTCGTCGTCGCGCTGGCCCTCCCCCCCAACGAAGGTCCCGGCGGCCCGCTGCTGCTCGGACTCCCCGTGCGGACCGCCCTCGTGCTGTACGGCATCGGGGTGGTGCCCATCGCCATCCTCCCCTTCGCGTACGCCTTCACCTTCGAGTCGTCCACGCTGAACGACGACGATCTCGTGCGAGTGCGTGAGGCGTATGCGCGGGTACGCGAGGCGTCCTCCGCTCCCGTTGCCGACGCGCGCGACGGAGGAGGCTCGTGATGTCCGGGCCCTTCCTCGTGCAGAGCGCCATTCAGGGGTTCGCTGCGCCGGGTATCGTCGCCGTGGCGCTCGTGTATTTCGTCATCGTCGCCGTCATCGCCACCTGGGCCACCCGTCGCACGCGCAGCGCGAGCGACTTTTTCGTCGCGGGTGCCGGCGTCGGACTCTGGACGCTGGCCATCGCCAAGATGGCGGCGACGCTGAGCGGATTCGCGTTCATCGGCGGACCGGGCCTCGTCTATACGATCGGCATCGGCGCGGTGTTCATCATCCTGCCCGGCGCGCTGAGCAACGCGCTCGGCGCCTGGGTGCTCGCCAAGAAGATGCGCCTCCTGGGGGAGGCGCGTGGATTGTTCACCATTCCCGACGCGATCGGCGCCCGCTACCGCTCGCGCCTGGCGCAGGGACTGGCCGCAAGCGCGGTGCTGATTGCCGTGGTGGGCTACATCGCCACCAATCTCCTCGCGCTGGGGCTCGTGATCGACGCGATCTTCGGCACGGGGCTCTCACTGGGCATCGTCATCGGCACGGCGATCATCCTCACGTACTCGGTGGCGGGCGGCATCCTCGCCGGCATCTATACGGACGTGTTCCAGGGCACGGTGATGGCGCTCGCGTCGGCCATCGTCTTCTACTTCGCCGTGAAGTCCGGGGGCGGGATGTCGCAGCTCTCGCGCACCGTCATGGCCGCGGACGAGGCGTTCATGGGGCCGTGGGGACGCATCGGGCCCCTCGCCGCCATGAGCTTCTTCTTCGTGTTCGGCGTCGGCTCGCTGGGCCAGCCGCACGTGGTGCACAAGTTCTACATGCTGCGTGATCCGCGACAGCTCAAGTGGTACCCGCTGCTCATGACCATCGCTCTCGCCGTGACGCAGCTGCTGTACGTCGGCGTGGGTGTGGCGATGAAGGGACTCGTGTCGAGTGGCTCCATGGCTCCCCTCGCCAGCGCGGATCAGGCCACGCCGCAGTTCCTGCTGTATCACACGCCGACGCTCGTGGCGGGGCTCGTGTTTTCCGGCGTGGCAGCGGCGATCATGGCCACGGTGAACTCGTTCATGAGCGTGGGGGCCGCCGCGCTCACGCACGATCTGCCAATCGCGCTCGGCCGCAAGGTGGGGGACGAGCTGTTCTGGGGACGCGTGAGCACGGTCGTCTTGGCGATGGTCGCGGCTGGCGTCGCCCTCGTGTCGGGGACCCTCGTCGCGTTTCTCGGCATCTTCGGGTGGGGATTGTTCGGCGCCACCATCGTACCCGCCCTCGCGATTGGCCTCAACTGGGAAGGCGCGACGCGTGCCGGCGCCATCGCGTCCATCTCCACCGGGCTGGCCGTCACCCTCGTGGGCGAGACGCTCGGCTATTTCAAGGTCTACGGGCTTCCCACCGGCGTGACGATCTCCGCCCTCGCCCTGATCTCGTCGCTGCTCGTGTTCTTCGTGGTGTCGTGGCTCACGCGCGCGCACGCGAGTGCGATCGACGCCGACATAAAGCTCGTGATGGATGCCTGATCTGCCGGACCGCACGCTCACTCCCCAGGAGATTGGATCATGTCTCGTATTTCGATGATGCGCGCGGTGCTGCTTGCCGCGATGGTGCTCTTCCCCGCCGCCGCCTCGGCCCAGACGGGCCGGATCGCCGGACGCGTGACGGACTCGCAGGGCGGCGCGGTGTCCGGCGTCCAGCTTCTGGTGTCACCGGCGGGTCTGTCAGCGATCTCCAGCGACGATGGACGCTTCATCGTCCGCGGCGTCCCTGCCGGTGCCTACTCGATCCGCGCCTATCGGTTCGGCTTCAAGCCCCGCACCATCTCCGCCGTGGCGGTGAGCGCCGGCGAGGACGCGAAGCTCGACATCAGCCTCGAGGCGGCGACGGTGCAACTGGGCGGCGTGGTCACCTCCGCCTCGCGGCGCGTGGAGAAGATCACCGATGCGCCGGCCACCATCACGCGGCTGGATGAGGCGCAGATCGCCAACAGCATCGGCAACTCCTTCGCCGGCGCTCTCAAGGCGGTGAAAGGGCTGGAGTTCATCCAGACCGGCATTCTCACCAGCGCGGTGAACGCGCGCGGATTCAACTCCTCGTTCAACAACCGCATGCTGCAGGTGGAGGACGGACGCATCGGCGTGCTGGCCGAGAGTGGTCTTCCCGTGGGCGCGCTGACGACGGTGAACAAGCTCGATCTCGCCAGCGTGGAGGTGCTCGTGGGACCCGGGTCGGCGCTCTACGGACCCGACGCCTCCAATGGCGTGATCACCCTGCAGACCAAGGATCCGCGGCAGTATCCCGGATGGGCAGTGGAGCTCGCCGGCGGATCGCGCAGCTTCTATGACGCGCAGGCGCGGTACGCCGGGAACAAGGGCCGGTTCGGCTACAAGGTGAGCGGCGAGTACGTGGCGGTGAACGAGTTCCAGAACGCGGTGTTCTATCCGGCCGTCACCGCCGGCGCCGCGCCCATTCCGGAGAAAGACGCCAACTGGCGCAACGACATCATCCGCGGCAGCGGCTCGGCGGCTTATTACTTCGACGGGGGCGGGCGACTCATCGCCACCGTCGGCGCCAGCAAGCTGAATGGCATCGGGCCCACCAACGTGGGCCGCAACCAGCTCCAGAACTACGGGTATCGCGACTATCAGGTGGCGTACAACACCGCCCGCCTGTTCGCCCAGGCGTACATGTCCAACTCCGTCTCCGGCACGACCTTCCAGCTCAACGGCCTCGCGCAGAACTCCGTGCGGTTTCCCGCCTTGAGCTACGACTCGCTCAAGGCCATTTCCGCGTTCCCCAGCGACGGTCGCCTGCAAGCCGCGGAGATCCAGAACAACTTCTCCGTGGGCATGCTCGCCAAGACGGGCATCGCCGCCATCGACAACACGCACTTCGTCTATGGCGGCCAGGTGCGACGCGATCGGGTGAGCACGTACGGCCGGTGGCTGAGCGACCGCAAATCCGGCAGCCCGATCCTGCTGAGCCAGCGCGGCGTGTACGGGCAGATGGAAACGCCGCTCTCCGAGATGTTCCGGGTCGTGCTCGCCGGGCGCTATGACAAGCACGACCGCTATGCGGGCCAGTTCTCGCCCAAGGCCGCGCTGCTGTTCACGCCGATCCCCGACCAGACCATCCGCGTCACGTACAACAAGGCATTCAAGTCGCCGAGCATCCTGCAGACGGACTTCTTCTTCCCCAACTTCCAGCCGTTCATCGGCGTGTTCGGCAATCTCGATGGCTTCGACATCAAGAACAGCGCGGGTGCCATCGTCAACGGATACGATCCGATCCGTCCGGAGATCAACAAGACCATCGAGCTGGGCTACAAGGGCGTGGTCGGCCAGCGCCTCTTTCTCGACGTCGCCGGCTATCGCACCCGCTTCGACGGCTTCCAGAGCCCCCTCGTCGTGATCGCCAACCCGCTCGCCGCCGCGGCAACCACTGCATTCAATCGCCGCACGGGCGCAAAGATCGCCGACGAGAAGGGTGGACCGCAGATCGCGCTCACCTATTTCAACGCCGGCCAGGCGATCATCCGCGGGATCGACGGCGGCCTGCGCTTCTACTTCACCGACAAGATCGCCGCATCCGGCACGCTGAGCCTCATCAAGCTCGACACGATCATCCGCAAGGCGACCGACCCCATCGAGGCGACGTCGTTCAACAGCCCGTCGGTGCGCCTCACGGGGGGCATGGACTTCACCAATGTGGTGCGGAACACCACTGCCGGCTTCACCACCCGGTACGTGGCCAAGTACGACTTCCGCTCGGGAGTGAACTACGGGCTCGTGCCGGCGTTCGGCACGCTCGACCTCAGCGGGACCTACAAGATCCAGAATTCACCCGCGCGGCTGCTCCTCCAGGCGCAGAACATCTTCTCGTGCGTCGGCGGCACCACCACGCCGCCCGTCCGCGGCATCGGCTCGGCCAACCAGGCCACGTACACCGCGGGCCGCGAGTGCGGTTTCGGCAAGAAGCACCAGGAAATCATCAACGCGCCCCAGCTCGGACCCGTCGTGCTCGTGGGCATCCGGCTGGAAGGGCAGTGATTTCGATGGGCCTCGGCCTGAGGGATGAACGTCCGCTCGTGTCCGCCGGCATCCAACCCATGGATGCCGGCGGCCTGCGGGCGCTCGTCCGCCGTCGGCACACGCCCCCGACGTCCGCCGCGAGACTCGCCTGCACCGAGGAGCATGGGATGTCGTACACGCGCGGGTCCACTCTCCGCAGCACGATGGAGTACCTGGGTCGCACACTCGGCGCTGCTGAGTGCGCCGCGGTGCTCGCCCGTCTCGACGCCGACGACCGCGCCGTGGTGGACAGCGCCATGCTCACCGCCGACGTCCCCTACCGGGTGGCGCTCGCGCTCTGGCGGAGCGCCGACCTGTCGGCGCGCCCGCGCGAGCCACGCTGGGCGGAACACGCCGGGGCGGAGGCCATCCAGGTGCTCGGCATGCAGTTGTACAGCGGCTTGATGCAGAAGCCCAGCCCCATCCAGTTCCTCACGCAGCACATTTCGCTGTTCCAGCGCTACTACCGGCCCGGCGACATGAAGGTCACGGAATACGCACCCGGCCGCGCGACGGCTCGGCTCGTGGGATTCGAGCCGGGCGACACGCTCTTCTGCCAGCGGTTGAGCGGTGGATGGCGGGCCGTGATCGAAGTTGCCGGCGGCAAGGAGACGGTCGTGGAGCATGCGCGCTGCTCGCTCGAGGGCGACATGTTCTGCGAGTGGGTCATCCGGTGGAAGTGACGAGGCGGCCATGCCGGTGACACGAATTCGCGATCTCGACGTGTATCACGAGGAGCGGGGGGCCGGCGACACGGTGCTCCTCATCCACGGGCTTGGCTCGAGCACGGAAGACTGGGCGCCGCAGGTGGACGCGCTGTGCGCGTTGTTTCACGTCATCACGTACGACGTGCGCGGTCATGGAAGAACGGGCAAGCCGCCGGGACGGTATTCGGTGGCCGAATTCGGCGAAGATGCCGCCGCGCTCATCGCGCGCGTTGCGGACGGGCCCGTGCACGTGGTCGGACTGTCGATGGGCGGCATGATCGCCTTTCAGCTCGCCGCCGACCACCCGGAGCTCGTGCGCAGTCTCGTCATCGTGAACAGCGGGCCGGAGATGATCCTCCGCCGCCTGCGTGACAAGGTGAGCATGCTGCAGCGACGGGTGATCGTGCGCGTCATGGGCATGCGCGCGCTGGGGAAGATGCTGGCCGGCAGGCTGCTACCCGGCGAGGCGCAGGCGGGCGCGCGGCGCCTGTTCGCCGAACGCTGGGCGCGCAACGATCCCGACGCATACCTCAATGCGCTGAGCGCCATCATCGGCTGGGGCGTGACCGCCCGCCTGCCCACCATCACCTGTCCCACGCTTGTCGTCACCGCCGACCAGGATTACACGCCGGTCGCGTGGAAGCAGTGGTACACCGGATTGATGCCGAATGCGTCACTCGTCGTGATCGACGACACGCGCCACATGATGCCCGTGGAGAGGCCGGAGGCATTCCACGCCGCGCTGATACCGTTTCTGGCGCGGCAGGAGGCGCGCACATGAACGTCGGCTCGCTGCTGCCGCGCCACGCGAGATTTCGCGGCGACCATCTCGCGCTCGTGTGCGGCGATGAGCGCCTCACCTTCGCCGCGCTCTCGGCCCGGGTCAATGCGCTGGCCAATGCCCTGGTTGCCCTGGGCCTGCGCAAGGGCGACGCCATCGCCGTGGTGATGCCCAACTGTGTGCAGGTGCTGGAGGCGTACTGGGCGGCGATCCAGATCGGACTGGTACTCGTGCCGCTCAGCCCCCTCTTGCGCGGGCCGGCGCTCTCCGCGCTGCTCGTCGATTCGGACGCGTGCGCGGTGATCCTCGGAGACGCGCTCGCCGGCGAGATCGCGGCCATCCGGAGCGAGCTCCCGGGCATCGCGTGCTCACGATACATCAAGGTGGGCGGAGCACCGCGCGACGGTTTCCGCGACTATGCCGCGCTCGTTGCCGCCTCGAGCCCGCTCGCACCCCCACGCGCAGAGATCGCGGGCGACGACGTCTTCAACATCATCTACAGCAGCGGCACCACGGGGACGCCCAAGGGCATCGTGCACTCGCATCGGGTGCGGGGGCTGTACTGCGCGCTGTTCTCCAATACCTATCGCATGACGCCCGAGAGCGTCGTGCTGCACGCTGGCTCCCTGGTGTTCAACGGCGCATTCGTCACGCTCATGCCGGCGCTGCTCAACGGCGCCACATACGTGCTGCAGCAGCGTTTCGACGCGGCCGAGTTCATCGAGACCGTGGAGCGCGAGCGGGTGACGCACGTGATGATGGTGCCGTCGCAGATCATCGCCGTGCTGAATGCCCCGAGCTTCGCGCCGCACAGGCTGGCCACGCTGGAGATGCTCGGCTCGGTGGGCGCCCCGCTGCACCGGGAGCACAAGGATCGGCTCACGACCGCGCTGCCGGGGGTGTTCTATGAACTGTACGGGCTCACCGAGGGGGTCATCACCATCCTCGACAAGACCGACGTCGCCCGCAAGCCGGCGTCGGTGGGCGTGTCGCAGCCGTTTTTCGACCTGCGCATCGTGGACGATCATGGCGTCGATGTTCCGGCGGGCGTCACTGGGGAGATCGTCGGCCGGAGCCCGCTCCTGATGTCCGGCTACCACAAGCGCCCCGACCTCACCAGCGCCGCCATCCGGCACGGGTGGATGCACACCGGCGACATGGGCTACCTGGACGAGGACGGCTATCTCTACCTGGTGGACCGCAAGAAGGACCTGATCATCTCCGGCGGGGTGAACGTATATCCCAAGGACATCGAGGAGGTCCTCGTCACACATCCGGACGTAGTGGAAGCGGCCGTGTTCGGCGTCCCCGACGACAAGTGGGGCGAAGCGCCCCTGGGCGCGGTGGTGCTGCGCGATGGCGCGCAGATCGCGGCGGAGGAGCTGAAGCACTGGCTGAACGAGCGTGTCGGAGCGCGCTACCAACAGGTGCGCGCCATCATCATCCGCCGCGAATTCCCGCGCAACGCGGCAGGCAAGACGCTCAAGCGCCTGATGCGCGACGAGTACTGGCAGGATCGGCCAGCCCAAATCTGAGATGCGTGCACCGGCGCGCGGGACAGGAACGTGAGCACATTGCAGGGGAAGGTCGCCATCGTGTCCGGATCGGGACGCGGCATCGGGCGAGCGGTGGCGCTCAAGCTGGCCCGCGAGGGCGCGCGCGTGGTCGTGAACGATCTGGACGAAGCGGCGGCCAACGACACGGCGGCGGCAGTCGCCGCGGCGGGGGGCACGGCGTCCGTATGTGCTGGCAGCGTGACCGCGCCGGAGTTCGGCGCGCGCTTCGTGCAGACGGCGCTGGATGACTTCGGCGGGCTCGACATCATCGTCAACAACGCCGGCTACACATGGGACAGCGTGATCCAGAAGATGACCGACGAGCAGTTCCAGGCAATCATGGACGTGCATGTCACGGCGCCATTCCGGATCCTGCGCGCCGCGGCGGAACCCATCCGCCGCTTTGCCAAGGCCGAGTCGGCGGAGGGGCGGGAAATCTTCCGGAAGGTCGTCAACATCTCGTCCGTGGTGGGCGATCGTGGCAACGCCGGCCAGGTGAACTACTCGTCGGCCAAGGCGGCGATGATCGGCATGACCAAGACGCTCTCCAAGGAGTGGGGCCGATACAAGGTGAACGTCAACTGCGTCGCCTTCGGCTTCATCAGGACGCGCATGACGAAGCTCCTGGGCGAGGGCGAGGGGGACGAGCAGAAAATAGGGGTACAGCCCGCGGTCCTGGCCGCCCTGGAGCGCGATCTCATCCCCCTTGGCCGACTCGGCACACCCGAGGAAGCGGCCGATGGCGTGTACCTGTTCTGCACTCCGGAGTCGAACTACATCTCCGGACAGGTGATCACCGTGGGCGGAGGGATCAGCTTCTGATGCTGCGCTCGCGGCGCTGGCGCGCGGCGCTGTGCGCCGCCCTCATGGCTGGCGCGTGCGCCAGGGCGGGGCCGAGCCTCCGTACGGGCGCGAGCGAGACGAGCGATGCACGAGTGCAGGGAAGCTTCGGATCCGGGTCCGCGGCGCGCCGGTTCACTCTCTTTCGACCCGCCTCGGCGCGCGCGCACGCGCGCGCGAGCGGCGGACGTCGGCTGCTGGTCGTGCTTCATGGCTGCACGCAGGATGCGGGTGACATGGCCCGCGGCACGCGCTTCGACGCCGCCGCGGCGCGCGAGGGGTGGCTCGTGCTGTACCCGGAGCAGGCCGCCAGTGCCCATCCACAAAAGTGCTGGAACTGGTACCTGCCCGGCGAGAGCCGGCGCGACAGCGGCGAGCTCGCCCTGCTGGCGCACGTGGTGGACTCGGTGCGTGTGGCGGAGGATGCCTCGCCAGGGGTGATGGTGGCTGGCCTCTCGGCGGGGGCGGCGATGGCCGCAAACTTCGCGGTGGCGTATCCCGAGCGGATCGCCGCGCTGGCGATGCACTCCGGCGTGGCCGCCCTGGCGGCGCGCGACGTGGCCTCGGCACTCCGGGCGATGCGCGCTGGTCCCGACAGCGCCCGGCTCGGCGAGGCGGTGATCGCGGCGATGGGCAGTCGTGCCCGTGCCATCTCCGTGATTGCGTTGCATGGCGATGCCGACGCTGTCGTCTCGCCAGCGAACCTTGATGCGGTCGCGCGTCAGTGGATCACGGTGAACGGGCGCGTGGCCGGGCGCATGACGCCGGCTGCAGTCACACTCCCAGCGAAGGGAGCGACGGCGCGGCGCTGGTCCAACCCGGACGGCACCGTGCGCGTGGAGGCGTGGCGTCTGCACGCCGTGGGGCATGCGTGGAGCGGAGGCTCGGCGACGGGCACCTACACCGATTCGGCGGGACCCGACGCGACAGCGATGATCGTGCGCTTCCTGAAGGGAGACCGATAGGGTCCGTCGAAGCGTGCAGGGGCGCTGGCTCAGCTCGTGCACTCGGGTGCATCATGCGCCGGGCCTCCTTCGCGACTCTGGTCGCTTCGCTCCTCCTTCGTGCATTGCTGGCCCCCGCTGCCGCGCAGAGCGGAGCGGCTGATGCGGCGCAGTGCGACGGCGAGATCGTCTCGACGATCGTGATTCGCCCCGCGCCACCCCCATTCGGGGGCGCGGCGAAGCGGTGGCGCACCATTGCGCGAGCCGTCGGCCTGCACCACGCCACAACGCAGGAGGACGTCGTGCGCGCGTTCCTCGCGCTCGAGGAGGGGCGGCCCTGCACCGAGCTTCGACGCGCGGAGTCGGAGCGCGTCCTGCGTGCGCAGGTCTTCATCGCCGACGCGGCGGTGCGGGTGCGTCCTGATTCCGGCGGCGGGGTGCACGTGGTGGTCGAGACGACCGACGAGATCCCCGTGCTGGTCGGGGGGCGGCTTCGCGGCATCTCGCCTGAAGCGTTCTCCATGGGCAACTCCAACATCGGAGGCGCCGGTCTCCGGGTGGAGGGGGGCGTCGAGCGCGGGCGGGCGTACCGCACCGGGTATTTTGCGCGCATTGTCGAATATGCGGCGCTCGGACGCCCGTATACGTTACGCCTCGAGGGTGAGCGGCGGCGTGTGGGCCACGCCATGAACGTGGAGCTGGGCCACCCCTTCTTTACCGATCTCCAGCGCTTCTCGTGGCACGCCGGCCGCAGCTCGCGCGCCGATTACCTGGAGGTGGCACGCCCGGCTCGAGACGGGCTGACGTTGCGCGTCCACGACGAGAGTTGGGACGCGAGCGGCATCGCGCGGATCTTCCGAACGAGCACGGTCGGCCTGCTGGGACTGGGCGCCTCGAGCCGGCGACTCGCGCCCGCTGACCGCGGCGTCGTCGTGTCGGAGCAGGGAACGGTCGGCGACACGGGCAGGACACTGCAGAACCGTTATCAGCCGTTCGCCGCTACGAGGCTCGGCGTCATCGGCGCGCTGCGCCGGGTCCGGTTTCAGACGGTCTCGGGCTTCGACGCGCTGGTGGGGGCGCAGGACGTTCCCTCCGGCGTCATGGTGGGACTCTATGCGGCGCACGGCCTGGGCGGATTGGGCGAGCGCGACGCCTTCTTGTCCAGTGCACTCTACGCCGGCGCCGCCAGACCGAACGCCTTCGTCTCGCACGTCGCGCAGGTGGAGGCTCGTCGAGACATGAGCGAGCGCCGCTGGGACAGCATCATCGGCAGCTCGCGCACGGCGCTGTACGTCGGCCGCGCCCCCGGACTCGTCCTCCTGGTGGAGGACCGCCTCTCCGGCGGCCGCGATTCGCGCCTGCCGCTCCAGCTCCGACTCGACGATCGACAGGGCGGCATCCTCGGCTACCGCCACTCGGCGCTCGCGGGCGCGGTCCGCAACGTGGCGCGTACCGAGCTTCGCGTCAGTGCTCCCGCGCGCGTCCGACGCGCCGACGTGGGCATCGCGACGTTCGCGGAAGTGGGTTCGCTCTGGGCGGGCGACGCACCGTACGGCAGCACGGCGACACGCTCGACGCTGGGCGTGAGCCTGCTCGCCGCGTATCCCACGCGATCCAAGCGCATGTATCGGATGGACGTCGGCTTCCCGCTCACCCGATCGGGCGAGAGACGCGGAGGGATCGAGGTGCGCTTTCGCAGCGAAGACCGCACGGGCCAGTTCTGGCGCGAGCCGGACGACGTGTCGCGCGCGCGGACGGGCGCGGTGCCGTCGAGTCTATTCGCGTATCCGGAACGGAGAGAACTACAGGAAGACAGGAAGACAGGAAGACAGGA
>JBKJIY010000023.1:0-10675 GCA_046598315.1 Gemmatimonadaceae bacterium | reverse complement strand
TTGCTGCGTGCATACGCGATCATCTGGCCGAGGTGCTCGTGCAGATGCGTAGCCGTCAGGATCCACGCTCGCTGCACGGTGAACGGCTGGCCGAACATCGAGAGACGCTCGCCGATGCGGCGAACCGGTGTGCGCATGAGCGGGACTTCGGCGGGCGTAGGATCTGGCGTCGATTCGTCGTGACAGCATAGCGCCTGATGCTCGGTCCGGCGAGCATCACGGGCCGGCACGCTACGGGTCGCCAACGTCGCCAGTGACGGCGCCGCGCCCCCCGTTCCCCTCCCCTCGGTCCTCCGACTATCGTTGACTGACTCGCATTTCCGCTCGCATTCCGACGTCCGATCGCGCGACGCTTCGCGGGCCTACATTCGCGGAGCGTCATGGGGAATTCGGTAAGAGCGAAGAAGTCCGATCGCGCGCCGGTGAGCTGGCAAACCCGGAAGACGGATGAGCCGACCGAACCGATCCTCGGTGAGCTCTACGGCACCGCCCGTCTGGCACGACACGCGCGCAAGCTCGCGCAGCGCCAGCACACCGTGTCCCCCGAGAAGGCGGGCCGCGGGTGGCGCCGCCCGCCGGCGACGCTGCTGGTCCGCCTGCGCGCCACGGAGCGAGTGCTTCGCAGCATCCACGGCGAGCTGGCCCGCATCACCAGCGGGGGCGTCGCCGTCAGCCCGGCCGGCGACTGGCTGCTCGACAACTACCACGTAGTGGTGGCGCAGATCGCCGAGATCCGCGCCACGCTGCCGGCCAACTACTACGCCGAGCTGCCCAAGCTCGCCGATGCGGGCCCGCATGCCGGCTACCCGCGCATCTACGAGATCGCGCTCGAGCTGATCGCCCACACCGACGGCCGCCTGGATGCCGCCACGCTCGAGCTGATGGTGCGCGAGTACCAGCGCGTGACGCCGCTCTCGATGGGCGAGCTGTGGGCCATCCCGGCGATGCTGCGCATGGGCTTTCTGGAGAACATCAGGCACATGGCGCAGCGTGCCGCGAGCGATGCCGCCGATTCCGAGGCGGCCGATGTCTGGGTGACGCGACTCAACGAGGCGGACGATGCTCCACCGCCCGCGCTCGCGCTCACGCTCGCCGAGTTCATCGACCAGTCGCGCGAGCTGACGCCGGCCTTTCTCACGCGGTTCCTGCAGCAGATGCGCAGCCGTCGTGCCGACTTCACCCCGCTCCTCTGGCTGGAGCAATGGATCGGCGAGGACGTGATGTCCGTGGAGGAGGCGGTGCAGCGCTCCACGCAGCGCCTCGCGCTCACGCGGCTCGTCATGGCGAACAGCATCGTCAGCTTGCGCGCCATCGCCAACATCGACTGGCGCGACTTCGTGGAGGACGCGAGCCTCGCCGAGGCGATCCTGCGGCGTGATCCGGCCGGCGTGTACGCCAGCATGACCTTCGGCACGCGCGACCGGTATCGGCACGTGATCGAGCGGATCGCCCGGCGCACGCGCCTGCCCGAACTCGACGTGGCTACCGCGGCGATCGGCGCCGCCAGTGCAGCCGCCGCACGGTCGGGGCCTGGCGCCATCGATGCGCACATCGGGTACCACCTGATCGATGCGGGCCAGGAGCCGCTCGAGGCATCGCTCGGCTACACGCCGCGATTCGCCGAGCGGCTGCGGCGTCTGGCGCACCGATCCCCGAGCACCACGTACCTCGGCGCCATCTTCGTGTGCGCCACGCTCGCGTTGGGGGTGGTGCTCCAGCCTCTCTCTCATGGCGCGGCCTGGGCCGTGCTGCTGGCCGTGCTGCTGGTGTTGGGCCCTGCCACCGACGTCGCGGTGGCGATGGTCAACCAGATCGTCACCCTGCTCTTTCCACCTGGCCGGCTCCCCCGTCTCGATTTCTCGCGGCGGGTGCCCGCCGAGCATCGCACCGTGGTGGTGGTGCCGATCCTGTTCGCCAACGCGAGCGCGGTCGAGGAGGCGCTGGAGCATCTGGAAGCGCAGTACCTCGCCAACGACGATCCCGAGATCCGTTTCGCGCTGCTCGGTGATTTCCTCGATGCACCGGAGCCGCATCGTCCGGACGACGACGCCATCGTGGAGGCGGGGGTGGAGGGAGTGCGCACGCTCAACGCGTCGTACATGGCGAAGACGTCCGGTTCCGCGCCCTTTTATTTTTTCCATCGCCCGCGTCGCTTCAACACAGTGGACAAAGTCTGGATGGGGTGGGAGCGCAAGCGCGGCAAGCTCGCCGACTTCAATGCCTTCCTGATCGGCGGCGGCGACGACGCGTTTCACATCACCGATGGCGATCTCGCCTGGCTGAAGTCGGTGCGGTTCGTCATCACACTGGATTCCGATACCGTGTTGCCGCGCGATGCCGCGGCCACGCTCATCGGCACGATTGCTCATCCGCTCAACCGCGCCGTCTTCGATGAGGGCGTCGGCCGGGTGACGCGGGGCTACAGCATCCTCCAGCCGCGTGTGAGTGTCTCGCTGGCCAGCGCGAACGGCTCGCGCTACGCGGCGATCTTCGCAGGGCACCCCGGGGTGGACCCGTACACCACCGCCGTCTCGGACGTCTACCAGGATCTGTTCGCCGAGGGGACGTACATCGGCAAGGGGATCTACGACGTGGCCGTGTTCGAGCATGCCACAGCGGGACGCTTTCCCGAGAACGCGCTGCTCAGCCACGACCTGATCGAGGGGTCGTTCGCTCGCGCGGCTCTCGTGACCGATGTGGAGCTCTTTGACGATCACCCCACGCGTTACCTCACCTCCACGCGCCGGCTGCATCGCTGGATCCGCGGCGACTGGCAGCTCCTCCCCTGGCTACAGTCGATGATTCCGGGCCCGCGCGGCCAGAGCGTGAATCCGCTCAGGGGGATCTCGCGCTGGAAGATGCTCGACAACATGCGGCGCAGCGTGACCCCGGTGCTCACGCTCGCGTGGCTCGTGGCCGGGTGGACGGTGCTGCCGAACGCTGGCGTCACGTGGACGGCGACGACGCTGTTGGCCTTCGCGTTCCAATGGTACGCCCCGCTCCTCCTCGCCGCCCTTCGCCCTCCACGCGGCGAGTCGTGGCGTCCATACTACGCCGGTCTCGGACAGGACGCCGCCAGCAGCGTGAAGCAGTTCGCCATCGCCGTGGTGACGATGCCGCATCAAGCGCTCCTCGCCACCGACGCCATCGTGCGCACGATCCATCGCGTCACCCTGTCCCGCCAGTGCATGCTGCAATGGCAGACCGCCTCGCAGGAAGAGCGGTCCAGCGTGGGCAGCCGGAGTGTGGTGTGGCGCCGCATGGGGTCGGCCGTGTTCCTGGCCGTGATGCTGCTCGGGCTCATGTGGTGGCATTCGCTCCACACCGAAACGTCGCTCCTCGGCTGGCTGCTGCTCGGGACGCTGACGCTCTGCTGGCTGCTCGCGCCCGAGGTGGCCTTCGCGCTCAGCGCCGCGCGCGTTCGGGCCGAGCTCGAACTCACGCCCACGGAGCGCGCCGCCGCGCTGCGGTACGCGCGCGGCCACTGGCGGTACTTCCAGACGCTGGCGACCGCTGACACGCACTGGCTCATCCCGGACAACTTCCAGGAGACGCCGACGCCCGTCGTCGCTGCGCGCACCTCGCCCACGAACCTGGGCCTGCAGCTCCTCTCCGTGATGTCCGCGCGGGATCTCGGACTCATCACCACGGCGGAGATGAGCGAGCAGCTCGACCGGGTGCTGACGACCATGGAGCGGCTTCCCAAGGTGCGCGGGCACCTGATGAACTGGTATGATCTCGGCGACCTCCGCGTGCTGGACCCACCGTACGTATCGGCGGTGGACTCCGGCAACCTCGCCGGCCATCTGATGGCGCTCGCGGTCGGCTGCACGGAGACGCTCGATGCCGGGGACGACGTGCAGCGGCGCCTGGGGCAGCTCGGCGATCGCGCTCGCGACATGGCGATGGCGATGGACTTCACGCTGTTCTACGATGCGCGACGCCGGCTGATGTCCATCGGATACGACGTACGCACGGGCAAGCTCGACGAATCGGCGTACGATCTGTTGGCCTCGGAGGCGCGGCTCGCCAGCTTCGTGGCCGTGGCCAAGGGAGACGTGCCCGTGGAGCACTGGTTCCACCTGGGGCGCACGTTGACGGCGACGGCGAGCGCGACGGCGCTGGTGTCGTGGAGCGGGAGCATGTTCGAGTATCTCATGCCCGTGCTCGTGATGGCGTCGCGGCCGTTCTCGCTGCTCGATCAGACCCATCAGGCGGCGGTGCGCCGGCAGATCGTGTACGCCGCGGCGCGCGGCGTGCCCTGGGGGAGCTCCGAGTCGGCGTACAACCTTCGCGACCGCCACGAGACCTATCAGTACCGCGGCTTCGGCGTGCCCGATCTCGCCCTCAAGCGCGGTCTCGCCGCCGACGTCGTGATTGCCCCGTACGCCAGCGCGCTCGCGCTCGTGGTGGATCCGCACCTCGCGATGGAGAATCTCGCCGCGCTGGAGAGGCTCGGCGCCATGGGGGCATACGGCTTCTACGACGCCGTCGATTACACTCGGCCCGATCCTGACTCCACGCTGTCCATCGTGCGCACCTACATGGCGCACCACGTCGGCATGAGTCTCGTGGCGCTCGACAACGCGCTCCATCTGGAGAATGCGCAGGGGATCTGGCAGCGCCGGTTCATGCGCGATCCCGCCGTGCGCGCGTCGTCGCTGCTGCTCGACGAGCGGGTGCCGCGCCGCTACACCACCCTGCCCGCCCAGACCGACGAGCCCACTGACAAATTCGTGCGGCCGGCGCGCGCGCGCGCCGTGGTGCGGGAGTTCGGCGATCCCGATACCGCCGAGCCGCATGTGGCGATGCTCGGCGGACAGGCGTACTACGCGCTGGTCACGAACGCCGGCGGCGGATACTCGCGCACTGGTCCGATGGACGTGTACCGCTGGCGCGCCGACGCCACCAAGGACGAGACGGGCTACTGGATCTACCTTCGCGACCTGGACACCGGCGATCTGTGGTCCGCCGCGCACCAGCCGGTGCGCGCACCGGCCGTCTCGTACCGTGCTTCCTTCGCCCTGGACCGCGTGGTGTTCACACGCGTGGACGGCGCGATCGAGACGCGGACGGAGATCGTCGTGGTGCCGCGCGAGCGCGCCGAGATCCGTCGCGTGACCGTGTGCAACCGCGCCCGTGTGCCGCGCGAGATCGAGATCACGAGCTACGGCGAGATCGTCCTCACCGACGCGGGCGCCGATCGGGCGCATCCCGCCTTCCAGAACCTGTTCGTGGAGACGGAGTGGCTGCCCGAGCTCGGCGCCGTGCTCGCGAACCGGCGCCCTCGCTCGGCGAACGAGAGGCGTCCGTGGTGCGCGCACGTGCTGGCGACGGGACCCGAGCGGGTGGGGGAGATCAGCTGCGAGACCGATCGCGCGCGGTTCCTGGGGCGTGGCCGCACGACGCGGGCCCCCGCGGCGCTGGACGACGGTGGCGACCTGTCCGGCACGGCCGGCGCGGTGCTGGATCCCATCGCCTCGTTGCGCACCCGGGTGCGCCTCGAGCCGGGCCGCTCGGCGACGATCGCGTTCACGACGATCGTTGCCGACTCCCGCGAATCGGCCTTGCAGGCGGTGGACCGCTACCGCGACGTGGAGGCGTCGCGCCGCGCGCTGTCACTCATGAGCACCGAAGCGCAGATGGAGCTGCGCGACCTCGACATCTCTCCCATCAACGCGGCGCTCTACCAGGATCTGGCCGGAGCGCTCATCTATCCGCGCGAGTCGCTGCGAGCGCCCCGGTCCGAGCGCCTGGCCAACCAGCGCGGGCAGGCTGCCCTGTGGGCGCACGGCATCTCCGGCGACTGGCCCATCGTGCTCGCCACCATCCGCGATGCCGTCGGCCTGCCGAGCGTGCGGCAACTGCTCGCGGCGCACAAGTACTGGCGCATGAAGGGCCTGCGCTGCGACCTCGTCATCCTCAACGCCAAGGCGCCGTCCTACATCCAGGATCTGCAGGACCATATCATCACGATGGTCATCGCGTCGAGCGAAGGTGGCATCCTGGAGTGCCCCGGCGGCGTGTTCGTTCGCCGGGTGGACGTGCTCGCCGACGAGGACGTGGCACTGCTGCGCGCCACCGCCGCCATCCACATCGTCTGCGACGGTGTGGGTCTGGGGGACATCGTCGAGGCCACCGGCGGCGTCGCCGGGTTCACGACCCGGTCGGCGGTGCGCAGTGTCCGTCGCCCCAGTGCGGTCCCCGTGCCGCCGCCGGGCGGCGGCAACGGCTATGGCGCGCTGACGGACTCGTGCGACTACGCGATCCAGGTGGACGGCGCACACGTGCCGCCGGCACCGTGGGCCAATGTGATCGCCAATCCGAACGCCGGGTTCTGCGTGACCGAGCGCGGCGGCGGCTTCGCCTGGGCGGAGAACAGCTACTTCTACCGGCTCACCCCCTGGTTCAACGATCCCGTGAGCGATCCGCTGGGCGAGGTCCTGTACCTGCAGGACGCCGCGTCGGGCGTGACCTGGACGCCGACGCCCGGGCCGGCGCCGGCGATGGACACTGACGAGGCGTCGCCGTATCGCGTGGTGCACGCGCCGGGACTCACGACGTTCGCGCACGCGCGCCACGACATCACGAGCGCGCTCGAGATGGCGGTGCCAGTGGCGGACCCCGTGAAGATCTCGCGGCTGCGTCTCACCAACACCGGCCCCACGCCACGCACCATCGTCGTCACGAGCTTCGTGGAATGGGTGCTCGGCACCGACCGGCAGCACACGCGCCACCAGCTGCACACCCGGCGTGACGAGGCGACGGGGGCGCTGTTCGCGCAGAATCTCTACATGACGGACTTCGCGTCGCACACGGCGTTCTCCTGGATCAGCGAGCCGGTGACGAGCTGCACGGCCTCGCGCGCGGCCTTCATCGGGCGCAATGGCGACCTCGCGCACCCCGCGGGTCTCGCCGTCGCCGAGCTGGACAACCGCGCCGTGGGTGCGGGCGACGATCCCTGCGCGGCGCTGCGCTGCGCGATCGATCTGCAGCCGGGTGAGTCGCGGGAGCTCGTCGTGCTCCTCGGCGCCGCGTCGAGCGACGAAGAGGCGCGCGCGGTCATCGCGCGCTGCGGCCCGCCGTCGCTCGCCGCCGAGGCGACCCGGCATGCCGTGGCTACCTGGGAGCACCGGCTGTCCACGATCCGCGTGCGCACCCCTTCACCCGAGTTCGACGCACTGGTGAACCGGTGGACACTGTATCAGGCGCTGGCGTGCCGCATGTGGGCGCGATCGGCGATGTACCAGTCGAGCGGCGCCTTCGGGTTCCGGGACCAGCTGCAGGACGGCATGGCGTTCGTCTACACCGATCCGCACATCACGCGGGCGCATCTGCTGCGCTCGGCGAGCCATCAGTTCGTGGAGGGCGACGTCCAGCACTGGTGGCACGAGCCCAGCGGCCGCGGCGTGCGCACGCGCTTCTCCGACGATCTCGTGTGGCTCCCCTTCACCGCCGATCATTACGTGCGCGTGACCGGTGATACCGGCGTGTGGGACGAATCGGCGGCGTATCTGGAGATGCGCCAGCTGGAGCCGCACCAGCACGAGATCTACGACGCGCCCACGCGGAGCGAGCGCACCGGCTCGCTCTACGCCCACTGCGCGCTGGCGCTCCGGCGCGCGTGCACCACCGGCGTGCACGGGCTGCCGCTCATCGGAATCGGCGACTGGAACGACGGCATGAGCCGGGTTGGCGTGGACGGCAGGGGGGAGAGCGTATGGCTCGCCTGGTTCCTCGTGGCCACGCTGCGCCGTTTCGCCGTGCACGCGGAGCTGCGTGGCGATTCGGAGACGACCCACTGGTGCCGCACGCGCGCCGATCTCTACGTGAGTGCGGTGGAGCGCGAAGGGTGGGATGGCGCCTGGTACCGCCGCGCGTACTTCGACGACGGCTCGCCGCTCGGCAGCGCGTCGTCCGAGGAGGCGCAGATCGATTCCATCGCCCAGAGCTGGGCCCTGCTCTCGGGGGCGGGCGACCCCGCGCGCGCGCGCACGGCGATGCGCTCGGTCGACGAGCGGCTCGTGCGCGACGAGGAGCGGCTGATTCTCCTCCTCACCCCGCCGTTCGACAAGACCGAGCGCGATCCCGGTTACATCAAGGGCTACCTGCCCGGCGTGCGCGAGAACGGGGCGCAGTATACCCACGCCGCGCTCTGGACTGTGCTCGCCACCGCGCGGTTGGGCGACGGCGATCGCGCCTTCCATCTCCTGGATCTGCTGAATCCGCTCACGCACGCGCGCACCGCGGACGACGCCGACGTCTACAAGGTGGAGCCATATGTCGTGGCCGCCGACGTGTACACGGCGCCAGGGCATGTCGGACGCGGCGGCTGGACCTGGTACACTGGCTCGGCAAGCTGGAGCTACCGCGTGGCCCTCGAAGGGCTGCTGGGATTCCACAAGCGTGGCAACACCTTGCGCATCGAGCCCTGCATCCCGGCCGGTTGGGGCGAAGTGTCGATCGACTATCGGTTTGGCGGGACCTCGTACGCCATCACCATCTCCAATCCGACGTCCGCATCCACCGGCGTGGCGCTCGTGGAGCTCGACGGGAGCCACTGCCCTTTCAACGAGATCCCCCTCAGTGACGACGGGAGGGACCACGTCGTCCTTGTCACGATGGGTGCAGGTGCGGCCCAAACGGAGGCGAGCGCTGCCGTAAAGTGATTCCGTACAACACTTTACCAAGTTTCCAAAAGTGTTACGTTTGTTTATCCCACCGATGGATGCCCGCCGCCGCATGAGCGCGTAGTCAGCCTCTGCCCGTCCGGCATCGCCTCAGGCGCTCCCCGCGCCAGCGACAGAGGAGCGACCGTTGATGCGTCACGTCACATACCTGCCGACCGCGCTCCTGGGCGTGACAGCGCTCATGTTCGCCGGCGCCCACCTGGTGCCCAACCAGACGGAGTCGGGCCCCGTGCTCGACGCCGCGGTGTCTTTCGTGACGGCCACGTCCGTCAAGTCGGCCTCGGCGGCATCGGTACGCTCGGCGGGCGATGTGGCCGAGGTCACCCGCTCGGCGCTGCAGGCGCTGGCTGGGGGCGTTCGTCCCCTCAGCCGCCCCGAGGCGCTGGAGTCCGCGTTCCGCAGCTATTTCGCCTTCAAGTCGGCGCATCCGGACGAGGTCACCAAGCCCTTCCTGTATTTCGTCGACTACGGCCTGCCCAGCGCCACCCCCCGCGGCTACGTGTTCGACATGCGCTCCCTGGAGATCGTGGACGGACCCTTCACCGTGGCGCACGGCCGCGGCTCGGCACCGACGCGCGACGGCATCCCCACGCGATTCTCCAATGCGTTCGGCAGCAATGCCACCTCGCTCGGACTGTACGTGGCCAAGGCGACGTACGACTTCCGCGGCAAGTCGGCTGGGCAGGCCTATCGCTCGGTGGGGTTGCGCCTGATGGGCGTGTCGCGCGGCTTCAACGACAACGCGATGGCGCGCGGTGTGGTGGCACACGGGGCGCCGTATGTGGCGGCTGGAAAGGCAGGGCGCAGCGAAGGCTGCCCGGCGATGGAGCAGGACCGCGCCGAATGGCTGCTGCCCAAGCTCGCCAACGGCGGAATGGTCTTTCTCTTCGCGCCCGACGACGACTGGAAGGCGCGCGACCCCTGGCTGGCGTCGAACGCCGGCTAGCTGCCCCACGCGCACCGGCGGCGACGGCGTGCCATGTTTGGCGACGCGCTGTTGCCGGTTCACGCTTCACACACGGTCTCATGCACTCACGCCAGTCGCTCATCACGCTCGCCGGCGTGCTCGCGCTCCTTCCAGCGTGGTCGGGCGCGCAGACGCCGCGACGCGAGCGCCTCAGTAGCCACGCCACCGCCCCCGCCTTCCGCGATTCCAGCCGGCTCGCGAAGCTCACCGCCGCGCTGCCGGAGATCGACCGGCTGATGTCCGCGTTCGCCGAGCGCTCACAGGTGCCCGGCATCGCCTACGGCGTGATCGTGGACGGCAGGGTCGTCCACATCGGCACCGCCGGCCTGCGCGATGTCGCGGCACGCGCGCCGGTGGACACGAATACCGTGTTCCGCATCGCGTCGATGACGAAGAGCTTCACCGCTCTGTCCATCCTCAAGCTGCGCGACGAGGGCAAGCTGTCGCTGGACGACGCCGCGGAGCGGTACGTGCCGGAGTTGAAGTTGCTGGCGTATCCCAGCGCCGACGCACCGAAGATCACACTCCGGCATCTGCTCTCGCACTCGGCTGGATTCCCGGAAGACAATCCGTGGGGCGACCAGCAGCTCGCGGCGACCGACGAGGCGATGTCGCGCATGATGCGGCAGGGCATCCCCTTCTCCACCGCGCCCGGCACGTCGTACGAGTATTCCAACTTCGGCTTCGCCATCCTCGGCCGCATCGTCGCCAACGTGTCGGGTATGCCGTACGCGCGGTACGTGCGCGAGCAGGTGCTGCTGCCCCTGGGCATGACGTCCACCACGCTGGAAGCCACGCGCGTCCCGGCCAATCGGCTCGCGCACGGCTACCGCCGGCAGGACGGCCAGTGGGTGGAGGAGCCGCAGCTTCCCGACGGCTCGTTCGGCGCGATGGGCGGCATGCTCACGTCGGTGAGCGACCTCGGCAAATGGGTGGCGTTCATGCTCGACGCGTGGCCCGCGCGCGACGGCGCCGAGCGCGGCCCCGTGCGACGCGCGTCGGTGCGCGAGATGCAGCA
>JBKJIY010000012.1:0-8674 GCA_046598315.1 Gemmatimonadaceae bacterium | reverse complement strand
CGAAACCCGGCTCGAGATTGCCGATATCAGGTCGGCCGTGCGCCAACGCGGGCATGAGTCCGCGGCGCCCGCCGCCGCGTCGGCGGGCGACGGTCACAAAGGCCACACCGCACCGGGCGCACCTGCCACCACACCTCCGAAACCTCCCCCGGCGCAGCAGACGTGGGCGCGGGTGCGGCCGGGGGAGGTTTCGGTAGTGTGGTGGCAGGTGCGCCCGGTACGGTGTGGCCTTTGTGACCGTCGCCCGCCGTCGTGGCGGCGGGCGACGCGGACTCATGCCCGCGTTGGCGCACGGCCGACCTGATATCGGCAATCTCGAGCCGGGTTTCGTCGTAGCGCACCGTGGCGTTTCCCGCAGCGTAATTCACCGTCACGCTTTCGACACCCGGCACCTCGCCAATCCGCCGTTCCACCTCGTCCACGCTCAATTCCGACAGCATGTCGCGGACTTCCATCACGCTCGTTTTCATCGCGACCCCCTTCGCATCGAAATGCTCACGATGAACCGCCCCGACATTTCCGGAGACTCGTTTAGTTGAGTGCTCCAGCAGACGCAGGTGCTGCTGCGAGCAGATCAAACCGATCCTCATAATCCGCTGGGGGAACATAGCCGAGCGGCTCCATCAGCCGACAGGTGTTGAACCACGCAACCCATTCCAGCGTTGTTTACTCGACATCGTCCAGGCTGGGTGGACTCGATGGGTCAACGCAACAGTTCCTCCAATCGAACCGCCGGGCTGTCGAAGCCCAGCGTCGTTCGAGGACGAGCAGTCAGTCTGGCGGCGACCCGGTCGAGCCGGCGAACCCACCGCATGGGCGATCACACTGATCGGAGCTCCCGCCGTCCACATCTCCCACACCTGCTGACGCTTCGCTGACGGCAACCCGGGACGACCGATCTTCGCCATGCCACACCTCCGTGATAGCCATCAACGATGGTGTTGCGTTGACCCATCGAGTCTACCGTGGCCTTGCGGAGGATCTCATTCGCGCGACGCAGCTCACGATTCTTTCGCTCGAGGAGCTTGAGGCGCTGCGCCTCGTCCGTGGTGAGTCCTGGCCGCGGCCCGGCATCGCGTTCGGCGCGCCGCACCCAGCGCCGTAACGTGTCGGCCGCGCACCCCATCGTGCTCGCGATCGAGGTGATCGCTGCCCACGGCGTGTCGTACTCCCACCATGTCATTGACGGCCTGTCGCTGACATGGTAGACATACCAGGCATCCCATTCTCCGGAGAACCCGTGCGCCGTCGTGATCTGCTCGTCGCTCTGCTGCTCCTCGTCACCGCGATGCCCGCCTGGGCGCAGCTCCGCGTGACGAAAAGCCTCACCCTCGACGGCGCACGCAACATCATGGCTGCCGCCGACGCCGAGGCGAAGAGGAACAACTGGTCAGTGGCCATCGCGATCGTGGTTCCGGCCGGCGGCCTGGTGCTCTTTCAGAAGGCCGACGGTGCACGCCCCTCCAACGTGGACTTCGCTGTCGGCAAGGCTCGCACTGACGCGCGTTATCAGCGCCCCACCAGGGGCCTCGATTCGGCCACCGCCAGCGGGCGGGCCCAGCTGCTGGCGACCGATGCTCTTCCAATCGAGGGCGGCGTGCCCATCGTGGTGGACGGCCAGGTGGTGGGCGCAGTCGGAGTGAGCGGAGCGACAGCCGCACAGGACGCGCAGGTGGCGACGGCCGGCATCGCCGCTCTCAAGCCCTAGCGCGCTCCGGACGCGCCTAGCGCGGCGCCTGTCCCAATCGCACCCGCTCCTGCTGCACGTACCACTCCGCCTCGCGCAGCAGCGCCTGCGCATCGTACACCACGCCGTCCTTGATCGTCCACTTCACGCCGCCCTTCGCCTCGCGCTCCGCTCTGGGCAGGATGCCGTAGTACCCGTATCCGCGCCCGTACATCACCTTGAAGTTGTCCAGCGGATTGCCGTTCACCACGGCCAGGTCGGCGATGCAGCCCACGCGCACGCCGCAATGGTCCTTCCAGCCGAGCGTCTGGTAGGCATTCGTGGTGGCCGCCTTGATCACGTCCAGCGGATGGAGCCCCGCCTCCTGGAGCAGCTCGAGCTCGCGAATCATGAAGATGCCGCCGGCGTCGCCCACGTCGCTGCCGGCGGTGAGCAGCCCGCCCTTGTCATGGAACAGCTTCACGTACTTGAACCAGATCTGGTAGAACTCCTTCCAGTTCAGCTCATCCGACAGCTTCCAATCCTGATGGTAGCTCCCGTGCTGCGTGGAGTCGGGAAGCTTGTCCACCTGGCTGGGATGAAACAGCGTCTCGCGGAAGGGCAGGGTGCGGCCGCGAAAGAGATCGCGGTTGTCCTCGTACGGCGCGAGCGTCGGGTTCCAGTTGGTGCCGTTCTTCACGAGCAGGTCGAGCAACTCCTCGATCTTCTCCGGATGCTGGTCGCCCTCCTTCCACAGCTTGCCGGCCCAGCGGAAGCGATACTTCTCGTCCCAGTAGTTGTAGTCGGGAGGAAAGCTCTGCGTCCCGGTGAGTCCCGCCTCCGGGAATCCGTAGAAGTGCTCGATGCTCCGCACGCCGGCGTTGGAGGCCACGCGCGCATCGGTCTCGGATACCTTGAGATCCACCATCGTGTGCAGTCCGAGCTTCTTCCCCTCGTCCACGGCCGCCTCGAGCACGTCGGGATACTGGCCCGGGCTCTTGCTGATCTTGATGCAGTCCGCGCCGATCTCCTTGAACATGCGCACCATTGCCCGTGCCTTGTCCGGCGTGTTCCCATCTTTCCACGATCGCAGCGGCAGCGGCCACCGCTGGCAGAGGATGAGGCGTGGCACGACGCCCTGATTCGTCGCGCCCAGGCGGCGCTGCTCGGCCAGGAACGGCATCCCGGCGCCCGTGCCGGCGTCGCGCACGGCGGTCACTCCGTGACCCAGATAGAGGCGGAAGGCATACTCGTGTCCCCGCGCGCCGAGCTCCCCGCGGTTGCCGGGCAGATGCGCGTGCATCTCCACCAGGCCCGGCATCACGTACATGCCCTTGACGTCGATCACTCGGTCGCCGGTGGGGCGGAACGACTCGCCGCCGGCGCTGGCGACGTTCACCGGATCGGCGAGCAGGATGTCCACGATCCGGTTGCCTTCGATCACGATGTCCACGGGTCCCTCGGCGGGCATCGCCCGGTTGGTGCCCGGCGTGCCGCGCCCGCTGATCACGGTGGCGTTGCGGAGCACGAGGCGCGTGGACTTTTCGCCCTTCGTCGTGCCCATCGGGATGGGCGCCTGCATGCTCGTCGGCACACCCTGCGCGGCGAGCGCGCCGCCCCACAGGCCGATCATCGCGATGGCGAGCGCAGTCACGCACCATCCCGATCGCCTGGCCAGCGCGGCGGCCCACCGGTTGAACGACGTCTGCCGCCCTGCCGCCTGCATCATGTGTGATCGCACGTCACTCCCTGTTACGATGGTGCCACTGTCGAGGCGCTCGCGACATCGCGCGGCGGTGCGGGAGCCATGGTAGCTTGGCGAGGATGGAATCTCAACCTCACGCGTTCGGACGCCGCCCCCAGACAGCGATACGATGACATCCATCGCCGCCTCCCTGCTGCTGCTCACCGCATGCGCGGTCACGCCCTCCTCCGTGCCAGTTGCACCGGCCGGCGCGCCGAGCGTTGCTCGTCTGCCGAATACGATCGCCACGCCGATGGTGCGCCCCGGCATCGAGACCTTCCTCGACGACGTGCCGCAAGCGCTCCGTGGAAAGCGGGTCGGCCTCATCACCAACCACACGGGGATCGATCGGTCCCGAACGCCGGACATCGACCTCATCGCGCGGCACCCGCACCTGAAGCTGGTCGCCCTTCTCGCTCCTGAGCACGGCATCCGCGGCACGGCGATGGACGGCGAGCGGGTCGCTGACGAGACGGATGCGGCCACGGGGATCCCCATCCATTCCCTGTACCTGGCCGAGGATCGCGGCCCCACGCCGGCGATGCTCGCGAACGTGGATGTGCTGGTCTACGACCTTCAGGAAGTGGGTGGGCGCACGTGGACATATGTCTCCACGATGGCCCTGGCGATGCAGGCGGCAGCGAGGAAGAAGATTCCCTTTGTCGTGCTCGACCGGCCAAATCCGATCGGTGGCGAGATCGTGGAGGGCGCGCTACTCGACCCGAAGTTCACGTCGTTCGTCGGCATGTATCCCATTCCGGCGCGCCACGGCATGACGGTCGGCGAGCTCGCAACGCTGTTCAACCAGAAGCATGGGATCGGCGCCGATCTGATCGTGGCCCGCGTGGCCAACTGGTCGCGCGCCAGCTGGTTCGACGAGACCGGTCTGCCCTGGGTGAACCCGTCACCCAACCTGCGCTCACTCGCGGCGGTGACGAGTTATCCGGGGTCGGTCTACTTCGAGGGGACCACGCTGAGCGAGGGACGCGGCACGGATCGTCCGTTCGAGCAGGTCGGGGCGCCGTGGCTGAACGCTGCTCAGGTGGCTCGCGTGATGAACGAGCGGCGCCTGCCGGGAATCCGCTTCGAGGCCATCACCATGACGGTGTCGCCGGCGGCGGCCAAGCACAGGAACCTCACGATCCCCGCGATCCGCTTCGTCGTCACCGACCGCCTGGCCTACCGGCCCGTCCGCACGTCGCTCCTGCTCATCGACGAGATCCGACGGCGGCATCCGCGCGACTTCGCGTGGACGCGAACGATCGACCGCCTCACCGGCTCTGACAAGGTGCGGCTCGCGATCGAAGGCGGACGGCTCGATGCCCTGCTGGAGGAATGGGACCGGGAAGCGGCGGCGTTCCGGCAGAGCCGTCTCCCGTATCTGCTCTATCCCTGACCCGGCGCCGTGACGACGACCGCGGCGCAGAATGAATCGACGGACGAGCTGCTCGACCGCATCTCGCGTCTGACGTTCCGCTACTTCGATCGAGGCATGCATCCCTCGACGGGACTCGTGCCGGACAGCACCAAGGCCGGCGCGATGGCGACGACTGCCGGATCAGGCCACGCGCTCGCCTGCTATGCGGTGGGCGCCGAGCGTGGGTACGTGGCCCGCGAGCATGCGATCGCGCGCACGCTGACGATTCTCCGATTCTACTGGCGGAGCGAGCAGAGCGAAGCGCGGGATGCCACCGGATACCGCGGCTTCTACTACCACTTCCTGCACATGGACAGTGGTCGCCGCGCTCCCCGGAGCGAGCTGTCCACCATCGACTCGGCGATTCTCTTCGCGGGAATGCTCGTGGCCGTGGCGTACTTCGATCGCGACACACCAGAAGAGCGCGAGATCCGCTCGCTCGGCGATGCGTTGTACCGCCGAGCGGACTGGGCGTGGGCGTGTGGCGGCGGGGAGACGGTGCGCATGGGCTGGACGCCCGAACGCGGTTTCATGTCGTACGGATGGCGCGGCTACAACGAAGCGCTCTTCCTGTATGTGCTCGCGCTCGGCTCCCCCACCTTTCCCATCGATCCAAAGGGGTACGAGGCGTTCACCGAGACCTATCGCTGGAAGCGCCTGTACGGGATGGATCATCTCTTCGCCGGCCCGTTGTTCATTCACCAGCTCAGCCACGTCTGGATCGACTTCCGCGGCATCCAGGACGCATTCATGCGCTCCAGGAGCAGCGATTACTTCGAGAACAGCCGCCGCGCCACGTACATCCAGCGGGAGTACGCCATACGCAATCCGCGCGGCTTCGCCGGATACGGCGCGAATGCCTGGGGCATTACCGCGAGCGACGGTCCCGGGCCGGCTCGGCGCACGGTGCATGACATCCCGCGCCGCTTCTGGGCCTACCACGCGCGCGGCGTGCCGTATGGACCGGACGACGGCACGCTCTCGCCATGGGCGGTCGCCGCGTCGCTGCCGTTCGCGCCGGAGATCGTGATCCCAGCGCTCGTCGAGCTGGAGCGGACGCACGCGGAGATCACCGGGGAGCTCGGCTACCGGTGCACCTACAACGATACCTTCGCCGCACAGGACGCGACGGCACCCAGATGGATCTCGGAGGGTTACTACGCCATCGATGAGGGTCCCGTCGTGCTGATGATCGAGAATCATCGCTCCGAGCTCATCTGGAGTCTGATGAAATCCTGCACGTACCTTGCGGAAGGGCTTCGTGCCGCCGGATTCGACGGTGGATGGCTGGACACGCCGACGGAGCGCGTCCGGCGACGACTGTCCTCCCCATCCGCCTCATAGGAACCGACATGCGCACGCGTCACCGCCTGGCCATCGCACTCGCCGCGGGAATGACCGGCGTCTCCGGGTGCGGGGGCTCGGCGCGATTGCCGTTGAGCGCCGGGATCGGAGCGACGCCCGTGCTGCCCGGGCCCCGCAGCAGCCTCATACCCACGGTGCATGTCGCGAAGGCCATCGGGTGGCCTGCCGGAGCCACACCCGTCGCCGCGCCAGGTACGAAGGTGAACGCGTTCGCTGCCGCGCTCGATCATCCTCGCTGGCTACACGTGCTGCCGAACGGGGATGTGCTGGTCGCCGAGACGAACGCTCCGCCCAAGCCCGACGACAACAGGGGAATCAAGGGGTGGTTCTTCAAGCGCTTCCAGAAGAAGGCGGGCGCCGCGGTTCCCAGCGCCAATCGCATCTCGCTCCTGCGCGATACCGACGGGGATGGCGTGGCCGACCGGCGGTGGGTGTTCCTGCGCGGGCTGAATTCGCCATTCGGCATGGGCGTCGCGAATGGCACCCTCTACGTGGCGAACAGCGACGCCGTCGTGCGTTTCCCGTACGTCACGGGTGACACCGTCATTCAAGCAGCGGCCATCACCGTGGTGACTCTGCCGGCGGGTCCGCTCAACCATCACTGGACGAAGAACCTGCTCCTCTCGCTGGACGGAACCCGCATGTACGTGACCGTCGGCTCCAACAGCAATGTCGCGGAGAACGGCATGGAGCAGGAGCAGGATCGCGCCGCGATCTGGGAGGTCGATCCAGTGAAGGGGACTCATCGCCTCTTCGCCAGCGGACTGCGCAATCCGAATGGCTTGGCGTGGCAGCCCCAGACCGGAGCGCTCTGGGTCGCGGTCAACGAGCGTGACGAGCTGGGGAGCGACCTCGTGCCCGACTACATGACGGCGGTGAAGGATGGCGGTTTCTATGGATGGCCCTACAGCTACTACGGCGGGCACGTGGACGCGCGCGTGCGGCCGCCGCGCCCGGAGCTCGTCGCCACGGCGATCGCTCCCGATTACGCGCTCGGTGCGCACACGGCGTCGCTCGGCCTCGCGGCGTCGTCGGGCACGGCGCTGCCAGCCCATCTGCGAAGCGGGATGTTCGTGGGGCAGCATGGCTCGTGGAATCGGAGGCCGCGGAGCGGCTACAGGGTGATCTACGTCCCCTTCGCCGCCGGACGTCCCAGCGGTGCTCCCCTCGACGTGCTGACCGGATTCCTCACTGACCAGGGAGAGGCCATGGGACGGCCGGTCGGCGTCGCGATCGACGGACGGGGCGCGTTGCTCGTGGCGGACGACGTCGGAAACACGGTGTGGCGAGTGGTGGCGGCCACGACCGTGCCCTGACGGCCGGCGACCTTACTCGTTCCAGCCGAGCGCGCTCCCCGACGGACCTGTACACTTTCATCGCTCCCGCGGTCTGAATCCTTCACACTCACTCACACGGTTTCCCGAAGACCCAGAATTTCATGACGTCCCCACCCGCCTGGCTCTCCTCCAAGACCGAGGCAGCTTTTTCCACTTCCGCCGGAACGGGAAACAAACTGCTCCGCGCCCTGTTCCTGGCGCTTGGCATGCTCGTGCCGTTGAACCTCCCATTCTCCGTTCCGTTGGTCGGAGCGGACGGCAGCATGGGGTGGTCTGCGACCACCACCCCACGGTTCGAGGATGAGGAGTCGCGCGCGTATGGTCACTCGCGCCACGGCCACCCGGTGATCACGCGGCTGGCGCGTCGCGCGCGTGCCGCCGGAATCCTTCCTGGCGACGTCCTGGTGTCCATGGACGGAGTGACCGCGGACTCGGCGTCACTCGCGCAGCGCCGCGCCAGCATGCACGTCGGCGACACGCTCACGCTTCAGCTCGAGCGGAACGGCCGCGGTCACGTGGCCCGAATTCGCGTGGAGACCGGGACCGTCGGCTACACCTCGTACACGATCTACGTGCTCGTGCTCGCCTGCCTGAGCTGGTGCGTGGGGATGGCGCTGGTGGCGTGGCGCGGACAGAGCGCGCTCGCGCTGCTGCTCGGCGGCGCCCTGCTGCTGGTAGCGCCAATTGCCTTCTCCAGTGGCGTTCCTGGCGAGGGAGCAGTGCTGAGCCTCGTCCGGTTGCTCTGGCAATTCGAGGCGACCGCCTTCCGGCTCTTCTTTCCCGCTTTCCTGCTTCATGCCGTGGCGCTGCAATCCCGGTGGTCGCTCGCGCGCTCGTTCGTCGTCTGGTCGTGCCTGTATGCGATGCTGGGCTGGGTCCTCCTTGCGGTCACCGCCTATGGCGGCGATCCACTGGCATGGACCCAGGCGGGGCCGGCTCGGATCGCCCGGTTGATGGTCGGGTTCACGCTGGAAGCACTTGCCACTGCGGCGGCCATGCTCCTGCTCGTTCGCACTCGAACGTCGCAGCCCGTCCCCCTGCGACTCGTCTTCGGATCCATCGCGATCGTCAGCGCGACGGCGGCGCTCTTCTCCTTCACCACGCTCTGGCTCGGGCGGTGGGTGGGTGACGAGTTCGTCTCCGGC
>JBKJIY010000066.1:0-14572 GCA_046598315.1 Gemmatimonadaceae bacterium | reverse complement strand
CGCTCCACGAACAGCTCTGTCTGCGGCAGCACCGGCTCCACGCGCTGTCGCACGAGCGCGGTGATCTGCTCGATCGCCAGCGGATCGGCGACGAGGTCATAGTCGCGCACGTCGAGGCTGAGCACCGGACAGGCTCGAAACTGCGCGATCCAGCGCGCGTAGCGCGCGTGCAGCGCCGCCCAGTAGCTCTCCGGCGTGTCCTTCTCCTTGTCTCGCCCGCGCCGCCGGATACGCTCCACGATGGTCTCCAGCGGCGCGTGGAGGTACACGAGCAGCCGCGGCGGGCGCGCCGCAGGCGAATGCAGCAGCTCCACGTACAGCCGCCGGTATAGCTCCCACTCGAGCGGCGTCAGCACGCCGTGATCGAAGTGGCCGCGCGCGAAGATCTCGGCGTCCTCGTACCAGGTGCGGTCGAGCACCCAGCTGCCACCGGCGCCGCGAATGCGCCGCATGCTCTCGAAGCGCGTGGCGAGAAAGTGCAGCTGGAGGTTGAGGGCATTGTCGCGCATCGCCTGCTCCCCGCCGGCGTAGAACCGCTCCAGCCAGGGGTTCTCATCGTCCACGCTCTCCAGCATGTGCTGGAGGCCGAACCGCAGAGCGAGCGCGCGCGTGAGTGTGGACTTTCCCGAGCCGACCATGCCGGCGATGCCGATCAACATCCGGGAAAGTTACCGCCCGACGACTTCCGCCCGCACCTCGTCGCCGCGGCGCGCCGGGAGCGAAAACGCGAAACAGGTGCCGCCGTCCGGCGGAAAGGTTGCCCACACCCGACCGGCGATCGCCTCGATCACGTCCTTCACGATGCTCAGCCCCAGCCCGGTGCCCTCCACGCGCGTGACGGTCTCGGCGTGCGCGCGAAAGCCGCGGGCGAAGAGCTGTCGGCGCACCTCCGGCGGAACGCCGAGGCCGTTGTCCCACACCTCGACGACCACCTCGCGCCGACCGCTCGGCCCCGATTCCACCGCGTGGGCACGCACTTCCGTCCACCGCGTCGCCTGCGCCGGATCGGCGTACTTGATGGCGTTCGACAGGTAGTTCGTCATCGCCAGCTCCACCGCCGCGGCGGGCACCTCGATGGCTGGCAGCTCGGTGATCCGCACGTCCACGCCCGAGGCGCGCGCCAGATCGCGGAGCTGGCGGGCCGCCTCGGCAACGGCTTGCGGGAGCAACACGCGTCGCTGCCGCCGCGCGTCGCTGTCCGCCTGCGAGAGCTCGATCAGGTTGTCGAGCACGTCGCGCATCGCGGCCGCATTGCGACGCACGACGCCGATGAGGCGCCCGTGCTCCGAGATGGGCAGCCCTTCCATCTCGAGCAGCTCACCGGCGCCAAGCACCGCGCCGATCTGATTCTTCAGCTCGTGTGTCAGGGCCCGATTGAACCCGCGCAGCCGCTGCTCCCGCTCCGCCAGCTTGGCACGTACCTGCTGCAGGAAATGCGCGACGCTCGCCTCCTGGATGATCGCGACGGCACGAAACAGCCGGTGCCCGCAGGCGAGCAGCTCATCCTTGCCGCAGGGCTCGTCCATCGTGCGAACCGCGGAGATGAGGTGGGCGAAGATGATGCCCCCCAGCAGCTCGAACTCCTTGAGGATCTGGTACTCGTCGAAGCCCTGGGAGTATCGGAGCGCCCCCAGCTCCATCGCCTTGCCGATCACCGGTGCATCCGCAGCGACTTCCTGGGAGGGATGCTCGAGATACGCGGCGATTCCCTCGATGAGGATCGGCACGTGGTCGAGCAGGTCGTCCGTGGGGAAGACGAGATTGGGGTCGAGGCTGACCCGCGCGCTGATGCGCTCGAGCCAGTGACCCGTGAGCTGCTCCTTCGCATCGCGGATGCTCCGGGCGAGCGCGGGGGCGAGCGGGCAGGGAGGCGAGAAATCGGAGAAGGTGGGCACGCTGGGCAGTAATCTACGATCGACGCGCGGCGATGGTGAGCGTATCCGACGCCCCGTCATACGACGTGGCGTGCCGCGGCAGGTCGGTCGCGCGTCCTGCTGCCTGTGGCTGCTGCGTGACCCGGCCATCGGAGTCGTAGCGCGCCAGGTGGTTGGGACAGACGAGGACTTGGCCCTGCACGCTGGTGTTCGTTCCCTCGTGCGTGCAGATGGTGGAGAACGCGAGGAAGGTGGCGGGGCCCGTGCGCTTGGCGACGATGAAGGAGTCGGCGGGGGGAATGAGGACGAGCTGCCCGACCGTGGCGAGACCGGGGAGCGACGCCACTTTCACCGAGATGGATCGATCCGCCGCGGTGATCGCCGAGGCGCCGATGGTGCCATCGCCACAGCCGGACGCGAGCGCGGCCACGCCGGCAATCGCGAGCGAGCTGCGGGTGAGAAAGTCACGCCGGCTCAGACAATCCTCGCAGGACATGTGCGTCAGGGGTTGAGGGGAGATGGCACGGCGGCGCGGAACGCTACGCAAGGGTGACGACGGCCTGCAGCCACGCCGCCCGGTCCGTGTCTTCCTGCAGGAGCTTGTCGAGATCGACGACCACGGCATTGTTCACCAGCTTCACCACGTAGCGATCCATGCCGCGTGTGGCGCGCCCCTCGATGAAGGTGCCGTCGTGACGATAGCGGGACTTGTGCTTGGGGCATTGAAAGCGGTTTTCGCTCCCGTCCCAGCGCAGGGCGGTGTTCTGGTGCGGACAGGCGAGCGCGAAGGCGTACACCGACTTGCCGGCACGCGCGAGAATCACCTCGTTGTCCCGGTCGATCTGCACGCCGTCCGCGCCCGGCACGGGATACGTGCGCTGCTGCCCGGTGGCGGCGAGCGCGTGCACCAGGCGGAGCGGCATGGCGGCCACCCCGGCGGGCGCCATGCCGATGGCCGCCAACGCCGCAGCGCTCACGCGCAGCGCGTCACGCAGGAAGTCTCGCCGGTCGTGGAGGGTGCAGCCGGCACAATCGTATGTCGAGCGACTCTTCACCGTTCACCTCGGCGCCGACGTCCTGCGTCCGCGCTATGCAAAGTTCGTGAGGACGACGCCAGCCAGTATCGTCGCCAGCCAGAGCGCCGCACTGAGAAGCGCGAGGCGGCGCAACCGGCTCCACAGGGCTGTCTCATCCCCGCCGGCGTGCAGCGCACCTTCCGTCCGCTTCATGAAGAACCCGTTGCCCAGCAACAGGGTCACCAACGCGAGCTTGACCCAGAAGAATGGAGAGGGCAGAAAGGTTTCGACATCGGACGCGAACAGGAGTACCCCACTCACGAGGGATAGTGCGAGGCCTCCCACGACCAGCCGGTGCGCACTCGACAGATCGCCGAGCTGTCGCGCCCGGTCGACCGGCGCACCGCGAGCGGCCCGAATGGTGGCGCGATCGGCGGTCCACGCGGTGCCGCCGGAGATGACGAGCGGCACCAGATGCAGGAACAGGACGCTTGCCGAGACGAGCTTGGAGTCGGCGTACAGCTTGTTCCATGGCTCGGCGAGGCCGGCCAGGGTCGTGACGAGCGCGGGCGCAGCGAGGACAATGTGCGCGGACACCGGGTCAGTCGTCCCTGCCGACGAGCATGACGCCCGTGCCCACGAGCGCACTTGCCATGGACGCATAGGCGAGATTTCGGTGCTCGCGGCGCTTGTCCGCGCTGTTCTCTGCCTGGTCGGAGAGCCGAGCGCCGGCGTACGTGAAGCCGGCGTCGGAGGCGAGCATGAAGAGCGCATGCAGGTTTCGACGTGCGGCACCGGGCGCCCGGCGCGATTCCCAGAGGTTCCAGAGCCCCGTCACCGTGTTCGACGTGAAGGCCACGGCCAGCCCAGTGGCGCCCACGCGGTGCCCGGCGCGCGCCCATGCCGGGGCGTCCTTGCCCTGCTGGAAGATCTGGTTGCCCGCGATCGCCTGCAGTCCGAAGAGGGGGAGCATGGTCGCGGCCCCCACCTTGTGGATGCGCAGCCGGCGTTCGTACCAGTCGCTGACCTCGATGGCCTTCGGCCTCCGGCGCACCGTGTCGCCGCCGATCCCCGCGACGAGTGACGGCACGATGTGCGCCGGAGCGGCGGCGCCGACGATGCCCGTATCGGCGACGGTTGCCGGCACCTGGCTGACGAGAAGCAGAAAGGCGGAGAGAGCGAGCATGACCGAGGCAGTCGTGAAAACATTAGGCGCGCGCGCACGCGTTGCGCGCGTTCGAGGCAACGCGTCATAGCATGAGCACTGCCACGCCAGTCCGATAGGGGTGACGTTTTTCCCGGCGGACACCCACCCCTCGCGTCCCTCATGCACCCGACGTTTCCCGCTCCACGCCAGAAGCAGGAACAGACGGCGATCCGGCGTGGACTGAGCATTCAAGTTCGGCTGCTGATTCTCGTGGCGGCAGCGGCGCTCACCCCACTGCTCTACTCCACCTATCATACGCGAGCGGCCAGTCGACTGGAGCGGGCCAATGCCGAGCAGAGCGCGCTGCAGCTCGCGCGGCGCATCGCGACGCGGGTGGACGATCATGTGAATACCGTGGATGCGCTGCTCGCCGCGCTGACGCAGGGAGTGCGCACCGACGTCTCGGCGGCGGCGCACAACGATGCGGTGCTCGCCGCGGTGAGCGAGCAGCTCGGCGCGCGCTTCCTCCAGCTCTCCGTCGCCGACTCCACCGGCCGGGTCGTCGGGCTGTCCATGCCAGGCGGGTCCACCGGCCGCTCGCTCTCCGCGCGCGATCGCAAGTATTTCCGCGAGGCGATGGCCTCACGGGGGCTCGGCATCGGCGAGCCGATGATCGGCCGCGCCACCGGGCAGTACGCCATCGCGATCGGCCGCGCCGTCGTGGACCCCGAGGGGCGAGCGGTCGGCGTCGTGACCGCCTCCACACTCCTCGACCAGCTCCGCGAGCTGCTCATCCCAGCCGATCTCCCGCGCGGCGCTGCCGTCGCGCTGCTCGATTCCAGCGGGACGGTGCTCGTCAACACGCTCGGCGCGGAACGATGGCTCGGGAGCGGCGGCAACCTCATGATGGCGATGCAGCGGCAGGGGCAGCGCGAGGGTGTGCGGGAGACCGTCGGCGTGGACAGCGTCGAGCGCCTCTCCGGCTTTGCCTCGGCGTCGAGGGTACCGTGGTCGGTGTACGTCGGCATCCCGAGCGCGGTGGCACTGCAGCATGTGCGCGCGCAGGAGCGAAACGCACTGTGGCTCGGTCTCGGCTCGCTCGCGCTGAGCCTCGTGCTGGCCTGGTTCCTCGCTCGGGGAATCGCCGGGCCGGTGCGAGCACTCACGCACGACGCCGACGCGTTCGCGGCGGGCGACCTGTCGCGCCGCACCGGCGTGCGTACCGACGGGGAGATCGGCACGCTGGCCACGACGTTCAACCGGATGGCGGACGCGCTTCAGCACCGCAGCAACGAGCTTGGGGCGAGCGAGCGCCGATATCGCAGCCTGTTCGACACTCTGCCACTCCCGATGTGGGTGTACGACGTGGAGACGCTGCGGTTTCTCGCGGTGAACCAGGCAGCGATCGCGCAGTACGGATACTCGCGGGAGGAGTTCCTGGAGCTCACCATCATGGACGTACGACCGCCAGAGGAGGCCGAGCGCCTGCGGCGCATCGTGGTGACCCGGCGCGAGGGCATGGTGGAGAGCGAGGGATGGCGGCACACCGCGAAGTCGGGCGAGATCCTGGACGTGGAGATCAACTCCGACTCGCTGGTGTACGCGGATCGCCACGCCCGGCTCGTCGTGGTGAACGATGTCACCAATCGCCGGCGCATGGAGGCCGAGCTGCGCGCATCGCAGGAACAGCTCCGCCAATCGCAGAAGATGGAGGCGGTGGGAAGCCTCGCCGGCGGGATCGCGCACGACTTCAACAATCTGCTCACGGCCATTCTCGGGTACTGCGACCTGGCGCTCGACGGCATCCCCGCGGGCAGCGCCGCGAGCGGAGATGTGGCGGAGATCCGCCGCGCCGCAGATCGCGCGGCGGAGCTCACGCATCAACTGCTCGCCTTCAGCCGGCGCCAGGTGCTGAAGCCGCACGTGTTCTCGCTGAGTGAGGCGGTGGAGGAGACGGAAAAGATCCTGCGCCGGTTGATCAGCGAGAACATCGTGCTCGAGCTGTCGCTTCCCACCGAGACGCCGAACGTGCGGGCCGACCCGACGCAGCTGGAGCAGGTGATCATCAACCTCGCGGTGAACGCCCGCGACGCGATGCCGCGGGGGGGGCGGTTGTCGCTGGCCACGGGCGAGGTCCTGCTCGCCCTGCCGCTGTCGACGGCGGGCTGCACGCTGCCGGCTGGGCGGTACGCCACGCTCAGCGTGTCGGACACCGGCACCGGCGTGCCGGAGGACATTCGGGAACGGGTGTTCGAGCCCTTCTTCACCACCAAGGCGCGCGGCCAGGGTACCGGACTGGGACTGGCTACGGTGTACGGCATCGTCCAGCAGAGCGGCGGAGGCATCACGGTGGAGAGCGTGGAGGGTGTGGGAAGCACCTTTCGGCTGTATTTTCCCGCCGCCGTGGCCGCCCCCGCGGCGGAGGTGGAGGATGAGTCGTCCCGCCCCAGCCACGCGAGCGAGCGGGGGGAGGGGACGATACTCCTTGCTGAAGATGATGACGCCGTACGGGCCATCGCTCGAGAGGCACTCGAGCGTGCGGGCTATCGCGTGCTGGCTGCCGCCGACGGCAACCAGGCGATTACACTTGCCGAGACTCACATTGGACCGATCGATCTGCTCGTCACGGACGTGATCATGCCTGGCATGAACGGCCGCGAGCTCGCTGAACGACTGGGGGACAGCCATCCGGGCATGCCCGTCCTCTTCACGTCGGGATACACTGACAACGTGCTGGCCAAGCAGGGAGTGCTGATCGCCGGGACGGCGCTCCTCGACAAGCCGTTCACGCCGGCCGCCCTCACCGCCAAGGTAGCGTTGACGCTGGCGAGCCACGCCGTGACGAGGTCCGCATGACGGTCTTCGTGGCGCGGCAGCCGGTCTTCGACACGACCTCGCGCATTGCCGGATATGAGCTGCTCTTCCGCGGTGACGGCACCGCGACCGCCGCGGGCGGAGTGGATTCCAACACGATGAGCGCGCGGGTGATCACCAATGCCTTTCTCGGCATCGGCATCAAGGAGCTCACGGGAGGCGTTCCCGCCTACGTGAACTTCACGCGAAGCCAGCTGGTCAACGGCACCTACGAGCTGTTCGACCGCGACGCGGTGGTGATCGAGTTGTTGGAGACCGTACAGGCGGACGACGTGACCGTTGCCGTCTGCCGCCGGATGGTGGACGCCGGCTACACGCTGGCGCTCGACGACTTCGTGTATGACCGGAGCTTCCATCCACTGCTGGAGCTCGCGTCGATCGTGAAGGTGGACGTGCTGGACCGTCCCGACGCGGACGTGCAGCGCGTGCTCGACCAGGTCCGACCGTTCAAGGTGCGGCTCCTGGCGGAACGGGTGGAGACGGAGGCGGTGCACGCGCGCTGCAAGGCCATGGGATTCGAGCTCTTTCAGGGCTATTTCTACGCGCGTCCCGAGATGATGACCAAGGAGGACATCGAAGCGGGGCAGATGGCGATCCTGCGGCTGCTGAATCTCCTGCGCGATGCGAACGCCACCGACGACCAGCTCGACCTCGCGTTCCGCGGCGATCCGGGCCTGTGCTACAAGCTGCTCCGCATCGTGAACTCCGCCGCGTCGGGACGCAGCGGCGTGGAGTCCATTCCGCACGCCATCCGCCTGATCGGGCGGGTGGCGCTGCACCGCTGGCTCGCCGTGATCCTTGCCGGTTCGTTCGCCGCGCGCGGCGGCGCCACGTCCGAGCTGGCGTTCGTCGCCCTCGCGCGCGCCCGGCTGTGCGAGCTGATGGCGCAGGCGGCCGGCAACAAGGCGGCGTCCAACGCGATGTTCATGACGGGGCTGTTCTCCATGATGGACGCACTGATGCGCGCGCCGATGGCCATGGTACTGTCTCGCGTGGCGGTGGCTCCAGAGGTGCGGAGCGCGCTGCTCACCCGCACGGGCGCGCAGGCGCCAGCGCTGCTGCTGGCCGAGGCGTATGAGAAGGGCGACTTCGATGTGGCGAGCTCGCTCGCCGGCACGGTGGGCGTGGGAGCCGACGCCGTCGTCACCCTGTACGTGCAGGCGGTGAGCTGGGCGAGGGAGCAGCTCCAGACGGCGAACGCGGCGTAACGGCGGACGCTCCAGCACGCAGCGGCGTCCTCGACCGTGCGTGCCCGCGTCTGCCCGTCACGACCCCACGGGACGCGGCACCCCAGCGCCAGGCTCGGCGCGGCCGTCGTTCGGCGTCTCCAGAAACGGCAGAAAGATCGTGATGCGCCGGTTCCGTGGATCGAGCACGTCGGCGTCGATGCGGGGATCGCGGTCGGCGAGCCCGCGCACTTCCCGCACGCGGCCTGACGCGATGCCGTACTGCTCGAGCACGCGGCGAGCGGCGTTGGCCCGGTCGGCGGAGAGCTCCCAGTTGGAGTAGCTGCCGGCGTAGGGCTTGGCGTCCGTGTGACCCTCGATGATCATGCCATTCCCGAGCGGCTTCAGCTCCTGCGCCACGAACACGAGCGTCTGGCGCATCACGGAGGTCATGCTCGCCGACGAGACCGGAAAGAACGTGTCGCCCTTCTCGTCTTCGGCGAGCTCGATGCGCAGTCCCGTCGTGGTGGTGATGACCTCGATCTTGGACGCGATGGAACTGAGCCCGCCTTCGCGCAGGCGGGCCTTGATGTTGGCGCCGACTTTCTCGAACTGCTCCTGCTGCTGGCTGCGTGTCACGAGGCGAAGCGGCATCTGCTTCACCGAGCCCGGCGAGCTGCCCACCGAGAGGGGGCTCGCACCGGAGGAATAGCCCTTCTTGTAGCCGACCGGATTGGAGAAGTACCCCTGGATGTCCTGCTTGACCTCTTCGCTCATGCCAAGGATCCACATCACCATGAAGAATGCCATCATCGCCGTCACGAAATCGGCGTAGGCCACCTTCCACGATCCACCGTGGTGGGCCGCGTGGCCTTTCTTCTTTTTCTTGATGATGATGATCTTGGTGCCTGGCTTGGCCACGTTACGCCGCCTTTCTGCGCGTCAGCGCTTCGAGCTCGGCGAACGAGGGCCGCTCGATGGGTTCGATGTTGCGGCGCGCGAACTCCACGCAGGTCATCGGCGAATCGCCGCGCGCGAACGAGAGCAGGGCGGTGCGGATGCAGCACATGTAGTCGTGCTCCGCCTTGATGCGCGCCTCGATGGCCTTGGCGATGGGGCCGATGATGCCGTACGCGAGCAGAATGCCGAGGAACGTCCCGACGAGCGCCGCGGCCACCTTCTCGCCGATTTCCTTGGCGGAGCCGCCAATGGAGCCCATGGTCACCACGACGCCGAGCACGGCGGCCACGATGCCGAAACCGGGCATCGCATCGCTGATGTTGTTGATCGCCGCCGGCACCGCCATGGCCTCCTCGTGCTGCTTGTCGAGATCGAGCTCGAGGATCTCGCTGAGATGATGGTCCTCCACGGCACCCGTGAGCAGCACCTTCAGCGTGTCCGACAGAAAGGACACGGCGTGATGGTTGCCCATGAACAGGGGGTACTTCTTGAAGACCTCGCTCTTCTCCGGCTCCTCGATATGTGCCTCGAGGCCGACGAGCCCGTCCTTGCGCGCCTTCTGGAAAATCTCGTACAGTACCTGCAGGAGCTCCGAGTACGCCTTCTCCGAGTAGGGATTGGGCTTGAGCAGCCCGAGCATGCTCTTGAAGCTGCCGATGACGACGGACATGGGATTGGCCATCAGGAAGGCGCCGGCACCGGCGCCTCCTATGATGATGAATTCGGACCACTGCAGCAGCACGGCAATCTTGCCGTGGTGCATCGTGTATCCGAATAGTATGCTGCCGATGACGACGACCAGCCCGATGACGATGAACACGCACTCACCTCGCCCCAAGGCTCAGCCGTGGAGAGTAAAGGGTTACATGTCCGAGTATCGTCCCTCGACCCGCCGTACTGGATGAGGGACTTTTCGTCCCAACGAGGCCGCGCCGATGGATGAGCCGTCTCACGCGGAGCTCGCGACGCTCAACGAATGGGTCACGCTGTCTGAAGCATTGACCCGCGGACTGCTGCACGCGCTCAACAACCGCATCACGGCGCTGGGCGCGTTCGCGGAGCTGGCGGCGATGGGGGACGACGAGTTCACTCCGGAGCGGGTGTTGCCGGACGAGCTGGCGCGCCTGCAGAAGGTGAACGGCCTCTTCCGACTTCTGCTGTCGGAGGATGCCGGCCCCGAGCCACTCCAGCTCGATCCGATCCTCGATGATGTGCTCGCGCTGCAGGTGCATCACCCGCTGCTCCGGTCGCTCCGCGTGAACCTGGACCAGCGGCAGCCGCTCCAGCCGGTTCGTGTCCCCCGTTGGTCGCTCATCCGCCTGCTGCTCCTCTTCCTCCAGGCGGCGAAGCAGTCGGCGGACGCGCGGAAGCTCGATGCGGCATCCCTGTCGCTCTCGTCCGACGAGCAGGCGGTCACCCTGCGTGCCCGCACGGATGGCGTGCCGATGGGCTACGCGACCGCGATGGCGGGACGATGCGGCGGGGAGCTGACGACGCGGGGCGGCGAGAGCACCCTCCGGCTGCCCACGCTGCTGGCGTTGCGAACGCGCGAGCGAGCGGACCGGTAGCGGAGCAGCGGTTTGCCCCGCCGCGTCAGGGTGTCGTCCCGTCCGCTGCGGCGGGAGGTCCCTGCGCCTCTGGCACGTCTGACGCGAGTCCGGCGAGCCATTCGGCGGACTCTGGCGTCGCGCCGGCACGCCGATTCTCGTCGGCGATGGCGGCCACGATCTCGCTGCGCAGGATGGTGACATTGGGCGGCGCCTCGATGCCGAGGCGCACGCCCTTCCGGTCACACGCGAGCACGACGACACGGATGCCGCCGTCGATGATGATGGCATCGCCGGGCTTCCGGCTGAGGATCAGCATGCGCTAGCGGCCGAGGTCGACCAGCGTCTGCGTCATCTCGTCCACGACCTTCACGAGCCGGGCGGCCGCGGAGTACGCCTGTTGATGCTTGATCAATCCCACGAGCTCCTCATCCGTGGCAACACCACTCACCGATTGGCGGCGCACGTCGGCCTGCGAGGCCAGGGTCTCGTGCACCGTTGCCGCACTGGCGGCTTGTCCCGAGGCGAGTCCGACGCGCGCCACGGTATCGCGGTAGAAGGTGCCCAGCGACGTGGTGGCGAGGATCGAGGTACCGCTCGCATTGAAGAAGTCTAGGCTGCTGTTGCGGAGCCCGGCAATGCCTGCGGCCACGGCGTTGTTGCCGGGACCAGTGGCCGTCCCCGCGGAGGAGGCGACCTGGTCGAGCGCGGCGAGCGTGGACGAGAGCGTCATCCCGCGGGCAGTCTGTCCGGAATCGCCGGACGTCTCGTCGCCCGTCTGCGCAAAGAAGTTGCCCGCGCTCGTGCCGGACGGACTGGCGGTGGTGTACACCCTGCCCGAGGCGTGAATCGCGTTCACCTCGCGCACGATGGTGCCGGCGAGCGAATCGAGGCTGGCGAGCACCGCCGGGATCGATGTGTTGATCGCGTCGAGTGCCGCGCCGATCGTCCCGCCCACCCCACTCACATCGCTCGACTCCCCCTCGAACCGGATCGACAGCGAGGTCGCGCCGACCACGGTGAGTCGCTTGGCATCGGCGCCGTCCACGAGCAGGCGGCCCGCGAAATAGACGCCGACGCTTCCATTGAGTCGCTCGATGACCTGCGTCTCGCCGAGCCGGGCGAGGCGGTCGAGCAGGCGGTCGCGTGTGTCGCGCAGGTCGTTGGCCGTCCCGCGGCCCGACTCGTCGGCGACGATGGCCGGATTGAGCTCACCAAGCTGCCGGGCGAGCTCGTTGATCTGCCCGACGTCGGCGGTGAGGCGGTTCCGCGCCGCGCTGCTGACTTCGTCGAGACGGCCGGCGAAGCGGTTGAAGGTGCCCGCGAGCTCGCTCCCCCGCTGCTGCACCACGCCGCGCGCGCTGAGGCTCGCCGGGTCCGCCGACAGATCGCTCCACGAGTTCCAGAACATGTCCATCGCGTTGCTCAGCCCAGTCGCCGACGGCTCGCCGAGCACCGCCTCGATCCGGCCGGTGAGATCCCGCGCGGTATCCGACGCCGACGCGCTCGAGGACGCCCGGCGAAACTGATCGTCCAGGAGAACGTCGCGCGCCCTCGTGATCCCCTGCACCACCACGCCGGTGCCGATGGTCCCGTAGGTGAACGACTGGGGATCGTTGGCGCCGAACGCCACGCGTTGCGCGGAGTACCCCTCCACGTCCGCGTTGGCGATGTTCTGCGACGCGGTCTGGATGGCGATCTGGTGGGCCTGCATCGCCGTGCGCGCGATGCTGAGGATGCTTCCGATGGAGCTCATGGTCAGGCGCGCCGGTTGAGCAGGGAGCCGCCACGTCCGGCGGCATCACCGCCAGCGGCGGGAGCGGCGTAGGTCACCACGGCCGGTCCGCCGGTCAGCGTGCGCACATACGCCTCTCCCGTCGCCAGCGCCTGGCGCAGCACCTGGCGGTTGATGGCGACTTCCTGCGAGAGCGCTCGCGCCGAGAGCTGCAGCCCATCGCGCACGTCGCGCAGTCCATCGGTCATGCGCGGTCCGAGCACGTCGTCCAGCGCGTCCACGGAGATGTCCTCGCGCTCGCCGAGCATGCGGTTGAGCGCGCGCCGCCGGCGCCGCGCCTCGTTCAGCGTGACGAGCACGCGATGCGTGGCGAATACGCTGTCGTCCACGCCCTGCAGATCGTCCACCGCGACGGCGCTGCGCTGGCGACGCATGATCGAGATGAGCTCGTCGATCAGCCGCTTCTCCGAGCCCATGGCGTCGGCAAGCGCCTCCACCGAAGGAGCGAGCGCGGGGCTGAGCGCCTGGACGGCGCCGTAGGTGAGGGACATCAGGGGTTCTCCGGAGCGGACGGCGCGGGCGATGCCGGTTCCGCGGGAACGTGGCGAGCAAGCTGGCGATAGAGCGATTCGCCAAGGGAATGCTGGCCGTGCCACTGGTTCGGCACGAGCTCGGCCAGGTGCTGGTCCATCATGCCGCGGAAGACCTCCTCGCCCTGACCGCCCGAGAACACTCCGTCCTCGGGGACCGTCGCGCGCATCGCCTTGAAGAGCTGTTCCACGAACACGCCCTGGAGCTGCTGCGCGGTGCCCCGCAGCTTCTGCTCAACGGTCGCATCCGGGGCGGGTCGCGCGGCGCGCCCCACCGCGTGCGGCGTCGGTCCCGAGAGGGAGGTCATCGGACGACGATCTCCGCCGAGATGGCGCCCACGGCGCGAAGTGCTTCGAAGATGGCCGCGATCTCGGCGGGCGGCGCCTGCATGGCGTGCAATGCCGCCGCGATCCTGGTCACGGGCGTGCTGGAGGCGACGCTGACGACGGGCTTGATTGTCGGCCCGACACTCGGCGCGACACTCGGCGCGGCGTTCGGCGTCGCGCCGGACGCCTCGGCCACGGCGGGTGCGCCGGCCGTCGCCGCGGCGGCGACAGGTGCTGGCGTGGCCGTATCGCGCGGCGCGGCGGCGGGTGGCGCCGTGCCGGCGAAGCCGACCGTGAGCGTGATGCCGCCATGGCTCACCACCGCGTCGCCGACGATGATGTCGCCGCCGGCCACGATACTGCCGTCGCGCGAATCGATGATCAGGCGCGAGGGACGATCGGGCCGGACGAGAATGTCACGGATCTGCGAGAGGAGGGTGGCGCGGTCGCGCTTCTCGTCGCTCTTGAACGCGAGCGCCACGGCGCCTGGATCCTCCACTCTGGCCACGCTGTCGCCCATCACCTTGTTGATCGCGACGGCGATGCGGGCTGCCGTGCCCACGTCCGGCTCGCGCAGGACGAGGCGGGAGGTGCTGGCGAATTGCGGGCGCGGCATGTCGGCCTCGAGCAGCCCGCCCTGTGGAATGCGCGCCGAGTTCTCGGCGGTGTACGCGGCCCGGTAGACGCCGGGCGTCTCACCCTGGCTGATCAGCATCGCACCCTGCGCCGAGGCCACTGGCTTGCCTCCTACGTCGGCGAGGAGCGGCGTCATCCAGAGGACGCCGCCGCGCAGCGAGCGTGCGTCACCCACCGACGAAACGCTGACCTCGAACTTTCCGCCGGCCCGCAGATATGGCGAGACCTCCGCCGTCACGAGCACGGCGGCCACGTTGCGGGTGCGCATCACCTCGGCGGGGACGTCCACGTCGAACCGCCGCAACAGGTTCACCACGGAGCTCACGGTCATGCCGCCACCATTGCGGCCGCCAGATACGCGGTCGCCCGAGTTGTCCAGACCGACCACGATGCCATAGCCCATCAGCCGCACGGGCACCGCCCGGTCCTCCACGGTGAGGTCACGGATGCGGGTGTCCTGGGCGTGGGCCGGCGCGCCGAGGGCGAGCAGCGCCAGCAGGGCAACGATGAGCCCGACCGCCGAGGCGTTGACGCGCTGGCGCGCCAGCAGCGACTCGCGCTCTCGGCGCTGCCCGAGATATTCCGAGGCGGAGCGCATCATGGCCAGAACACGGAAATGAGACGGCCGACGATGCCGCCACGCGTCTTGCCGAGGTCGCCCTGCAGCTGATACTGCAATTGCGCGTCGGCGATGCGGGAG
>JBKJIY010000047.1:0-16495 GCA_046598315.1 Gemmatimonadaceae bacterium | reverse complement strand
GACTCGCGCTCCTTGAGGTGCGCGAGTCCAAGATTCTCCGCCTCTATTTCGGGCTCGACGGGGAGGAGCCGATGACGCTGGAGCAGATCGGGTCGCTCCTCGGCATCACCCGTGAGCGCGTGCGGCAGATCAAGGAGAAGGCGTTGTCGAGGTTGCGACACGTATCGCGGGCGCGCGCGCTGGAATCGTATCTCGGGTAGCGCTGGGGCTCGTTCACGGCTCAACCATCAACCGCAGGCCGCCCGCCATGCCCCCCACCGCATCCTTCGACGTCACCACCGGCGTCGATCTCCAGGAAGTCGACAACGCCATCAACCAGGCGCAGAAGGAGATCGCGCAGCGCTACGACTTCAAGGGGTCGCAGGCGTCGATCGAGTTCAAGCGCGCCGAGTCGTTGATCCTCCTCGTCGCCGACAGCGACTTTCAGATGACCGCGCTGTTCGACGTGGTGCAGACCAAGCTGATCAAGCGCGGCGTGCCCGTGAGGAATCTCGACGTGGGCGAGATTCGCCAGGCCGCTGGCGACACGGTCCGGCGCGATGTGAAGCTCAAGATGGAGCTGGACGGCGAGACGGCCAAGAAGGTCGCGGCGGCCATCAAGGATGCCAAGCTGAAGAAGATCCAGGCATCCATCCAGGGTGAGCAGGTGCGCGTGAGCGGACCGTCCCGCGACGACCTGCAGGAGGTCATTGCTCTCCTCAAGAGCAAGGACTTCGGCGTCCAGCTTCAGTTCGGTAACTATCGCTGACAATGAGATCGCGACGGCATGAATCCGGCATGGCGCGACGGACGTAGCGTCGTCGTCGCGACATCTTCAGCTCGGTAATGGCCGGGCCTGCGGATGTTCATATCCCGGAACGTCACATGTCACTGCGCGTTGCCTCGTCACGTTTGCAGCACCTTCTTGCGGTCGCGATACTCGCAGCGACCGCCGCGTGCGAAGGAGCCGACGGTCTCACCGGCCCCGCGGGCGCCAAGGGCGACACCGGGGCACAGGGCCCGGCGGGTCCTGCGGGCGCTCCCGGCGCCCCGGGTGCACCGGGCGTACCCGGCGCTGCTGGCCGCTCCGTCTTCGGCGTCACCGACGCCAATCAGCTCGTCGCCTTCGCCAGCGCCCGCCCGGACATCGTGTCGCGTCGCATCACGATCACTGGCGTCAGCGCCGGCGAGCAGATCGTCGGCATCGACTTCCGTCCGGTGGACGGCAGGCTGTACGCGTTGGGCAATAGCAGCCGCATCTACACCATCGACACGACGACGGCCGTAGCCACTGCGGTCGGCCCATCGTTCACGCCGGCACTCGTCGGCGGCAACATCGGATTCGACTTCAATCCGGTGCCCGATCGCATCCGCATCCATACCGACGTCGAACAGAATCTGCGCATCGTCCCCACCACGGGCGCGCTGGGCGTCGTGGATGGCACCCTCGCCTACGCGGTGGGCGACGTCGCCTTCGGACTCAATCCGAACATCGTTGGAACGGCCTACACGAATAGCGTGGCAGGCGCACTCACGACGTCGCTGTTCGCCATCGACGCGAACCGTGACGTGCTCGTCCGGCTGGCGAATCCAAACGACGGCCAGCTCACCTCCGTGGGATCGCTGGGCGTGAACACGAGCGACTTCGTCGGCTTCGACATTGCCGGCGCGGACGCATTCGCGACGCTCACGGGCTCGGGCACCACGACCTCGTCCCTGTTCCGGATCGACCTCGGCACAGGTCAGGCGACGCTGATCGGGCAGATCGGCGGCAACGTGCAACTGAGGGGGATCGCGGTCGCGCCGTAGAGACGCGGGAGCGCCCAGGCAGTGATCACGATCGACGGCGAGCGCACATTCCGCTGGATCGCGTGACGGCGCGGAGTGCGGCGGCATGCCGACCCACGATCTCCATCGCGTGCGCCTCGCCGGCGTTCCACTGCCGCCATGACGCGAGTTGCTCCCGGCGCGATGCTGCTGGCGAACCCGGTCCCCAGCGGGCGAGCAGCACGCGTGCGCCGATGCAGCGGGAGAGATTCGGCTCCGCGGGGTGCGCCTCGCTTTCTGCTCCTGGTGGCGTGGCGAGCACCGCTCGCACCGAAAGGTCCACCGCGTCGCCGCTCAGCCGCGAGAGATGCTCCAGGTCCAGCGACGAGCGGCCGGCGTGCGCCGGCTCCGCCGAGCGCGCGAGATTCACACGCGCCACGATCGCGTCGGGTGCGGCGATGTCGAGCAGGGTGAGCGTGGCCAGCGCCGAGAGCATCGCGCCGGCCACGAAGCGACGGCCCCGATCGCGCAGGATGGTCGTCGCGATGAGCGCGAGCAGCACGCTCAGCCACGCCATGAACACGAGCGGATAGAAGCGCTGGGTGGTGAGTCCGAAATATTCGGTGTAGAGCCGCATTCGCAACATGGCGGAGACGATCATGATGCCGAGCAGCGCGAGGAGCGGGAGCGAGAGCAGCGTATGTCGTCGCGTCAGCTCGCGAGACGGCCGCAGCGCGGCGCGCGTGGCGAGCAGCACCGGCACCACGAGCATCACCACGCAGAGCATCTGGAAGAAGCCCTGCCGCGCGTAGGCGGCCGCCGTGAGCCCGGTACGTGCCAGGAGAAAGCGCTCCCCGCCAAAGAACCACCCGAGCTGCGCCAGCACGAAGCCCCCGAACAGCAGGTTGAGCATGCCGAGTGACGCGACGAGGTCGAGGCCTCCGAGTCCCCAGGGGGGCGGCGTTGTAGTACGGGAAATCGGGGCGTGGACGGACAGCGCGCCAACCGCCCATCCGCCCACGAGCCAGGTGCAGAGTGTGCCGAAGACGACGTGGGGCAGCACGTCGCTCATGTCGATCGCCGGAAGCGCGACGACGCTGGCGAAGATGGGATCGGCGTCGCGCAGGAGCGATCCGAACACCAGCAGTACGGCGACGGCGATGAGCGCCGATCGAGCGAGCGCTCCAGCGCCCAGCGCGCGCACGGTCGGCGGCGCCACGACGGATCGCACGATTGGCGGGAGCAGCGGCATGACCCCGGCGACGAGCCGCGCAATAGCCCGCGCCATGGTCCTCACGAAGTCTCGCAGGCGGGGAGCGAGCAGACCGCCCTGCGGATCGGCAAGCGCGAGGGACGCCATCCCGAGCGCAGCCGCCGCCGCCAGGAAATTCAGCGTCGCCAGCGTTTCCGACTCGCGCCAGGCCACTGCCACGGAGAAGAGCACCGCCGCCGCGAGCCAGCCGGCGGACTCGGCGGAGAGCTTTCGCCCCGCGCGGCCGACCATGGCCACGAACACGAGCGCGGCGATGGCGAACCAGATGGGCACGCCCACGCCGGTGCGGGCCGGCCGCAACACCAGGTCGCCGGCCACGCCGGCGATCAGCGCGAGACCGAGGATGCACCGGGCGAGCCGCGCGGTCATGGCCGCCGGCCGGGCCCGCGCCGCCGTTGCTGGAACGAGCAGTTGATCAATCGAAGGTGTGGACCGTGACAAGTCATGGAAAGAACTTTATACTACAAAGTGTATTGACGCAAGCGCCGGCGCGCCGCGGGCCCTCGTGCTCCGCGGGCGCGGCCCACTCGATTGGTGCAACTCCCCGCACCCGTTAACTTTACGAATGTCGCTCCCGCCCGCTCCCAGCGTTTGCCCCGCATGAAAGTCGGCTTCATCACCCTCGGCTGCGACAAGAACACCGTCGACACCGAGCGGTACCTGGCGCAACTCGCTGACCGCGGCGCCGAGCATACCGACGAGCTGCACGAGGCCGAGATCATCATCATCAATACCTGCGGCTTCATCGATGCGGCGAAGAAGGAGTCGGTCGACGCCATCATCCAGGCAGGCGACCTCAAGGAGTCCGGCGCGTGCCGAGCGGTCGTGGCCGTTGGCTGCATGGTGGAACGCCACAAGGGCGAGCTCGCCGAGGCGCTTCCCGAGGTGGATCTGTTCCTCGGCGCCTCGGAGATGGACCGGCTCCTGCCCGAGCTCGAGGCCCTCGGCCTCATCGACGACCAGCCCGCGGTGCACCCCGGCGTCCGTCTCTTCACCGGCGACGTGCCGCACATCCGCTATCTCAAGGTGAGCGAGGGATGCGATCATGGCTGCGCCTTCTGCGCCATTCCACTCATGCGCGGCAAGCATCGTTCGTTCGCGCTGGAGGACGTGGTGCGCGAGGCGCAGCTCCTCGAGGCACAGGGCGCGCGCGAGGTGAATCTGGTGGCGCAGGATCTGGCGCACTACGGCCGCGACCGGCGCGACGGCTTCACCCTGCCGGAATTGCTGGAGGAACTCGTGCGCAGCACCGGCATACCCTGGCTGCGCATGCTCTATCTCTACAGTTCCGGCATCACGCCGCGGCTGCTCGAGGTCATGGCGCGCGAGCCGCGCATCCTGCCCTATCTCGACATGCCGATGCAGCATGCATCGGACGCGGTGCTCGCGCGTATGCGCCGGCCGGAGCGGCAGCGGACCATCCGCGACCGCGTGGCGCGGCTCCGAGACGCGGTGTCCGACCTGGCGATCCGCACCACCTGCATCGTCGGGTTTCCCGGCGAGACGGACGACGATTTCCAGCAGTTGCTGGAGTTCCTGGAAGAGATCCAGTTCGAGCGGGTCGGCGCGTTCACGTATTCGCCGCAGGAGGGCACGCGCGCCGCCGACATGGTGGACGACGTGCCGGAATCGCTGAAGCGCGAGCGTCTCGAACGGCTCATGGAGCTGCAGCGCCAGATCACGGCCGAGCGCTACGAGCGATTCCTGGGACGCACGGCGCGCACGATGGTGGACCGCATCGAGGACGGCGAGGCCCAGTGCCGTACGGTGTGGCAGGCCGACGACGTCGACGGCATCGCATACGTGCAGGGCGCCGAGGCGCTCGCGCCGGGCACGATCGTGGACGCGGTGATCGAGGGGATCGAGGACGACGTCGACTTCCGTGCCACGCTCCTGCGCGTCGTCGACTCCGGCGAGCGCCGGGCCGTCCCCCGCACGCGCGCGCTGCCCGTGATGAGCACCACGATCGGGAGCTTCGGGCGTTGACCCGCCGATGACGCGCCACACCACCCGCTCGCGTGACCTCATGGCGCGGGCGAGGGCGATCTTTCCCGGTGGCGTGAGCTCTCCTGTCCGCTCGTTCAACGGCGTGGGAGGAGAGCCCTTCGTCGTCGCCCGCGGCGATGGCGCGCGCATCTGGGATGTGGACGGCAACGAGTATCTGGATTACGTCCTCTCCTGGGGCCCCCTCGTCCTGGGCCATGCGCCGCCCGTGGTGCTCGACGCGCTTCGCGCGACGATGGAGCAGGGGACGAGCTTCGGCATCCCCACCGAGCTGGAGGTGCAGCTCGGCGAGCTGGTACGAGCGCGCATGCCGCATCTCGAGATGTTGCGCTTCGTGTCCAGTGGCACGGAGGCGACGATGAGCGCCGTGCGTCTGGCGCGCGCCGCGACGCAGCGCGACATGCTGCTCAAGTTCGACGGCTGTTACCATGGCCATGCCGACAGCTTTCTGGTAAAGGCCGGATCAGGCGTCGCCACGCTCGGCCTCGCGAACTCGCCCGGCGTGCCGGCCGTGCTCGCCGCGCTTACCCTCACCGCGCCGTTCAACGACATCGACGCCACGGAGGCGCTGCTGCGCGCCCATGCCGGGCGGGTCGCGGCGATCATCGTGGAGCCAGTGGTGGGGAACGCCGGTTTCATCCCGCCCGATCCGCTCTTCCTGCCTGCGCTGCGCCGCCTTGCCGATGCACATGGTGCGCTCCTCATCTTTGACGAGGTGATGACGGGCTTTCGTGTGGCACCTGGTGGGGCGGCCGAGCGGTTCGGCGTCGTGGCCGACCTCACGACGCTCGGCAAGGTGATCGGGGGCGGACTGCCGGTGGCCGCGTACGGCGGCAGCGCCCCGCTCATGCGAGAGATCGCGCCATCGGGCGCGGTCTATCAGGCCGGTACGCTGTCGGGCAATCCGCTCGCGATGGCCGCGGGCCTCGCCACCCTCACGGCGCTGACGACGGACGTGCACGAGTCCATCTCGCGCTGCACGCGTGCCCTGGTCGAGGGGATGCGGGAGATCGCCGCCCGCCACGCCACGCCCTTCACCGCGGACTGCGCCGGCACGATGTTCGGCTTCTTCTTTCGCGAGGCGCCCGTGCGGAACTACCTCGACGCACAGTCCGCCGACGTGGCGCTCTTTCGTCGCTTCTTCCATGCGGCGCTCGACCGCGGCGTATACCTCGCGCCGTCGGCCTTCGAGGCGGGGTTCATGTCCGCGGCGCATGGCGACGCCGAGATCGCCATCACCCTCGAGCGACTCGATGCGGCCCTCGGTGCGGCGCGTCGTTAGGGCGCGAGCCGGCGCCGCCATCGCCTTTGTGGCGGTCGCCTGCTCGGCCGCCACTGCCTCGCGCCGGCCTTCGGGCGCTTCGGTGCCACTGCCGTCCACACCAAAGGTGGCGGCTGGTGGCGCGTCGACGCGCACCGTGCGCGTGGCGCTCGCCTCGCGCCTGCCCGTCGTCCGTCTGTCGAGCGACGCAGGATGGCGTCTCTATGCGTCGGACGCACGCACGCTGCTCGCGCTGACGGAGCCGCGCGAGCAGTGGATGCTGGAGCGCGACGGGCGACGGGTGAGCGCGCGGCGCGACGATTCGCGCCCGGTTGCGCTCCGGGACACGCCCATCGTCGCTCGGTCGAGCGACCCCGACGGCACCATCGCCTTCGATGGCAAGCGGTGGCGCGGCGAGCTCGTGATCTCGGCCACCGACAGCGGGCTCCTCGTGGTGAACCGGGTAGGCATGGACGACTACCTCAAGGGCGTGGTGCCGCTCGAGATCGGTACGCGCGCCGAGCAGGACGTCGCCGCCGTGGAGGCGCAGGCCGTGACGGCGAGGAGCTACGCGCTGACGCACCTGGCAGGCGCGGCGCGGCCGTTCGACATGCTGGCCACGGTCACCGACCAGGTGTACGGCGGTCAGAGCGCCGAGAGCGCCGTGGGAAACCGCGCCGTGGAGACGACGGCGGGACTCGTGCTGTTGTATGAGGGGCGCGCGGTCAACGCACCATATCACGCCACGTGCGGCGGATTCACGGCGGAGCCGCAGGATGTGTGGCGCACCGGTGGCGAGGCCTACCTCAAGCGGGTGAGCGACCAGATTCCCGGGAGCGCGCGGTTCTACTGCGACGGCGCCCCGCGCTATCGCTGGACCCGTAGCTACACCGGCGAGGAGCTTCGCCAGACCATCTCGCGCTACGTCCGCACACTTCCGGGTCGCGGTGCCGGCGGATCGGTCACGCGCGTTCGCGCCGTGACGGTGACCGCGGTCACGCCGGCGGGGCGCGTCGGCGTGCTCACCGTGGAGACCGATGCCGGGCAGCTGGCGCTGCGGGGAAACGAGATGCGGGCGGCACTGCGGCTCCCGAGTGGCGAGATACTGCACAGCACCTATTTTTCCGTCGTCGCGGCGGCGGGGGGAGATGGCGTGGAGTCGCTCGTGCTGCGCGGCGGCGGCAACGGTCACGGCATCGGCATGTGCCAGGCGGGAGCGATCGGCCGGGCCCGCGCCGGCCAGGACTTCCGCACGATTCTGCGAACCTATTATCCCGGCACGACGGTCGGCCCCATCGGCTGATCGCGCCGGGCGGGGTGCCTGGGTAGTGTTACCGAGCGCGCGCGAGCGCGGCGGACGCGTGAATCACTTCGGCCCACCCGGAGAAGCGAAAGATGACGGAACCAGTGCGCATCGGCGTGGTCGGGGCGGGTGCGATCGCGCAGCTCGCGCATCTGCCGGTGCTGTCCAAGATGCGCGGCGCGCGGCTCGTCGCGATCTGTGACAACGACCGGCCCAAGGCACGCGCACTCGCCGACCGCTTCGACATCCCCGATGTCTATACGGACATCGAGGATCTGCTCCTGGGGAACGGCCTTGACGCCATCGTCGTCGCCACGCCGAATCACCTGCACGAGCCGCACGTCCTGAGCGCCATCGCGGCGGGCATGGACGTGCTGTGCGAGCGCCCGCTCGCCCTCACCGCCACGGGCGTGACCCGCATCATCGCGGCGGCGGCTCGCGCGAGCCGCAAGGTGCTGGTGGCCAACAACCACCGCTTCCGCAGCGACGTGCAGGCGCTGGCGGGCTTCCTCCGGGGTGGAGAGCTGGGCAAGCTCACCGGCATCCGCGCCGGCGCGTACTACCACAGGAGCGCCGAGCCGGGATGGCGGCAGCGTCGCGTCGAGTCGGGAGGCGGCGCCTTCTTCGATTACGGTGTGCCACTGCTCGATCTCGCGCTCTGGCTGGGCGACTTCCCGGAGCCGGAGCGTGTCGTGGCGCACATGGATCGTGGCAGTGAAAAGAACGCGGTGGAGGAGGCCATGGTCGTGCAGCTGCAGTGCGCCGCCGGGGCGGCGTTCTCGTTCGATGTGTCAGCGTGCTATGTTGGCGCCGAGGAGCGCTGGTGGTTCGAGACGCTCTCCACCCGCGGCAGCACGCGCCTCGCGCCGCTGCGGGTGGTGAAGGAGCTCCACGGCCGTCCGACCGATGTCTCGCCGCGCGGCGCATCCGCCCGCGAGAGCGCGTTCATCCAGTCGTATCGCGCCGAGCTCGCGCATTTCATCGCGGTGGTTGGAGACGAATCCGAGTACGAGGCGCCGGCCGACCAGGTGACGCTGCACCGGATCGTCGAGGCGATCTATCAGTCGGCGGAAGAAGGACGAGAGATCCGGCTGTGAGGTTGCGTGCGCTCGTTGCCTCGGTGCTGGTCCTGCTGTCGTCGGCCGGCGCGGTGGCGCAGCCGCCGCGCCCGCTCCAGTCCGCGTCGCCCGCGGACCTCACGGTCACGCTCATCACCTTCGGGCAGGGCGAGCCGGTGTTCGAGCGCTTCGGCCACAATGCGATCTGGTTCCACGACCAGCGCGCCGGCACCGATACGGCCTACCACTGGGGGCTGTTCAACTTCGAGGATCCCGGCTTCCTCGGCCGCTTCCTCTCGGGCGACACGCGCTACTCGATGGGCCCGATGGACGCGCGCTGGCTCGTCGAGAGCACGCGTCGCCTCGGCCGACCGATGACGCTCCAGCGCCTCGATCTGTCGCCCGAGCAGTCCGCCCGCCTGCTGGCCTTCGTGCGCTGGAACGCGCGGGACGAGAACAAGTTCTACCGCTACGACTATTATCGAGACAACTGCTCCACGCGCCTCCGTGACGCACTCGACCATGCCCTGGGCGGCGAGATCAAGCGCACGTACGAGTCGTCGCCCACGGATCTCACCTACCGCGGCGAGAGCGTGCGCCTCACGGATGGCGACCGCACCGTGCAGACCGGGATCGACATCGCGCTGGGCCGCCCCGCGGACGTGCCGCTCACGGCATGGGAGTCGTTCTTCATCCCCATGCGGCTGCGTGATGCACTGCGCCGCGTCAGTGTCACCCACGCAGATGGCCGGCGCGTGCCGCTCGTGGCCGACGAACGCGTCATCGCGCCGCCGGCGGGAGCGCAGGTGGTGACGGAGGCGGCGTCGGTGCCTCGTCGCGCGTGGCGCTACCTCTTGTGCGGGATCGTGCTTGCCGCGCTCGTCGTCGTGCTGCGCATCATGATGTTGACGCGGCCCATGGCGGCGTGGGCCCTGGCGCTGCTCGGCGCCGGCTGGTCGGTGTTGTGCGGTGTGCTCGGCGTGATTCTGCTGCTCGCCTGGCTTGCGACACGGCACGTCTTCTGGTCCGCGAACGAGTCGGTGCTCCTGCTGTCGCCACTCTCGCTGCTGCTTGCCGTGGTGATTCCGCCGGCGCTCCTGCGCCGCCGATGGCTTCCGGCCGCACGCGGGCTCTCCATCGCCGTCGCGGCGATGGCCGCGTTGGCGCTCCTCCTGGTGATCGTGCCGGGCGGCGGCGGGAGCGAGGTAGTGGCGCTGTTCCTCCCCGTGCACGTTGCGCTTGCCGTAGCGCTCGTGCTGCCGCGCTCCGCGCGGGCTCCTTCACCGCGCGACGCATGACGTTGTCGGCGGGTGTGGACGTGGGCGGCACCTTCACCGATCTCGTGGCCGTCGATGCCCAAGGACGGGTGACGGCGCACAAGGTGCCCAGCACGCCGGCCGATCAGAGCGAGGGCGTGAGTGCCGTGCTGGCACTGCTGGAGGGTGCCGAGATCGGGCGATTCGTGCACGGCACCACCGTCGCCACCAACATGCTCCTCGAGCGCGCTGGCGCCCGCGTCGTGCTCGTCGCCACCGAGGGCTTCACCGATGTCCTGCAGCTGGCGCGGCAGGACCGGGCATCGCTGTATGACCTGGCGCGGCATCATCCGCCGCCACTCGTCGCGGCGGGTGACACGGTCGGCGCGCGCGAGCGCATCGAACCGCAAGGCATACGCCTCGGGCTCACGGACGAGGCCATCGCCGACGTCGTCGGGCGCGTGCGAGCGCTCGCGCCAGGCGTCGTTGCCATTGCGCTGCTCCACGCCTATGCGGACGACCGCCACGAGCGACGGATCGCCGATGCGCTGCGTGCGGCGTTGCCGGCGGTGGAGGTGGTGCTGTCGAGCGACGTGTTTCCCGAGATCCGCGAGTACGAGCGAACCACCACCACCGTCGCCGAAGGCTATCTGCGGCCCGGGGTGGCCACGTACCTGCACCGGCTCACGCAGCGCTCCGCCGCGCTCGGCGTGCCGGCGCCCGGCGTGATGACCTCGGGAGGCGGGATGCGCACGGTCGCGGAGGCGGCGCTGAGCGCCGCGTCGCTCGCGCTGTCCGGGCCGGCGGGCGGCATCGTCGGCGCGGCCGCCGTCGTGCGCGCCGCAGGCTTCTCCAACGCCCTCACCGTGGACATCGGCGGCACCAGCGCCGACGTCGGCCTGATCCTCGACGGCGAGCCGCTGGTGGAGCCGGGCGGGCGCGTCGCCGGCGTTCCGATTGCGCTGCCGCGCGTGCTCGTGGAAACCGTGTCGGCTGGCGGGGGCAGCATCGGATGGATCGACGACGGCGGTGCGCTTCGCGTTGGGCCGCGGAGCGCCGGGGCGGTGCCCGGACCGGCAGCGTTCGGCCGCGGAGGGACGCAGGCCACGGTGACGGATGCGCACGTGGTGCTCGGCCACATCACCGCCGAGGCGCTGAGTGGCGGCGTGCAACTTCACCCGGACGCGGCACATCGCGCCGTGGCTTCGCTCGCGGCGCGTCTCGACGCCACGCCGGAACGTGTCGCCCGCGCCATGCTCGACATTGCCGACGCATCGGTGGCCCGCGCATTGCGCCGCGTCAGCGTGGAGCGCGGCGTCGACCCGCGCGGATGCGTGCTCGTGCCCTTCGGCGGTGGCGGACCGCTGCACTGCTGCGGCCTCGCGGAGCAGCTGGGCATGTCGCGCATCTTCGTGCCGCCGCATGCCGGCGTGCTCAGCGCGCTGGGCCTGGCCATCACCGCGGAGCGGCGCGAGAAGATGGTGAGCGTGCTGGCGCGCGCGGCCGGGCTCGACGTCGCCGGTGTGGCGGCGCAGCGCGAGCGGGCGCGCGCGGGCGTGAATGCCCCCGCGAGCTGGGACGAACGCTGGACGGCGCGCGTGCGCTACGAAGGGCAGGGGCACGAGCTGGACGTGCCAGTGCACCATAACGACGACGGCACGGCGATCGCGGCCAGATTTGGTGCCCTCCATGCGCACCGCAACGGGTTCACGCTGGGCACGCCGGTGGAAATCATCGGCTTGCGCTATGCCGCCAGCGGGCCGGCGCATGCCGTGCGGTTCGAGCGGCACGCCGGCACGCCGTCGGATGCATCGCGCACGATGGACGAGAACGCGCACGGCGAGCGCGCGGTGCCGGGTCCCGCCGTCATCGTGCTGCCCTCGGCCACCCTCCGCATCGCGCCGGGATGGACCGGCTCGCCGCACCAGACCGGCGGTTGGCTGCTCGTGTCGGGAAATCCGCCATGACGCTGATCGCGGGAATCGATCCGCTGGAGCTGTCGGTGCTGGCGCACGCGGTGGCGATGATTGCCGAGGAGATGGGGGCTGTGCTCGTGCGCAGCGCGCTGTCCCCGAACATTCGCGAGCGTCGCGACGCGTCGGCGGCGGTGTTCGATCGCGACGGACGCATGATCGCCCAGGCGGCGCACATTCCCGTGCATCTCGGCGCCATGCCGGATGCCATCGCCGCCGTGCGCCGGCGCCATCCGCGGGCGGGCGATGTGTTCCTCCTCAACGATCCGTACCACGGCGGGTCGCATCTGCCCGATCTCACGCTCGTGCATGTGGTGGCTCGGGATGGCGTGATCGCCGGCTACACCGCCGTGCGGGCGCACCACGCCGACGTGGGTGGCATGAGCCCCGGCAGCATGCCGCAGGGCGCCACCGAACTGGTGCAGGAAGGGCTGATCATTCCCCCGATCCGCCTCGTGCGCGAGGGCGTGCTGGACGAGGAGCTGCTCGCATTCGTGCTGGCCAACGTGCGGACCCCCGCCGAACGGCGCGGCGACCTCGGCGCGCAGCTCGCCGCCTGCGCCATCGGCGCCGACAGCTGGCTGGCACTCGGCGCGCGCCTCGGTGCGGACAAGCTCGACGCCGCCTGCGATGCCCTGCTGGATTACGCCGAGCGGCGCGTCCGGGCGCGGCTGGCGCCGCTCGAGGGGCGCACCGGCCGGGCGACCGATCGCCTCGAGGGCGACGGTGTCACCGACGACGACATCCCCGTGGTGATCGCATTGACCGTGCGGGATGGCGGCCTCGTCCTCGACTTCACCGGCAGCGCGCCGCAGGTGGCGGGGAACGTGAACTGTCCGTCCGCGGTCACACAAGCGGCGGCCGTCTTCGCGATTCGCACGCTGCTGGACGACGACGTGCCGACGAACGACGGCATTGCGCGCACGGTGACGCTCGTCCTGCCGGAGCGGAGCGCCGTGAACGCGGCATGGCCCGCCGCCGTCGCCGCCGGCAACGTGGAGATGTCGCAGCGCATCGCCGACACCATCTTCGCCGCCCTCGGCGATGCCGGGGTGGAGGTGGCGGCGCAGGGGCAGGGGACGATGAACAACGTGACCTTTGGTGGTGCCGGCTGGACGTTCTACGAGACGCTCGGCGGCGGACAGGGCGCGAGTGCCAGTGGAGATGGCCCCTCGGCGGTGCACGTGGGGATGAGCAATACGCTCAACACGCCGGTGGAGTCGCTCGAGCGGAGCACGCCGCTGCGCGTGGACCACTACGCCCTGCGTCGCGGCTCGGGCGGCGCCGGAACGTCGCGTGGCGGCGATGGCGTGGTGCGCGCGTACCGCGCCACGGCGCCGTGCACCGTCACCCTTCTCACGGAGCGGCGCCGGCACGCCCCGGCCGGACTGCGCGGTGGCGCGGACGGAATGCCGGGCCGGAATCTGCTCAACGACGAGCCGCTGCCCGCCAAGTGCCGCGTCGCGCTGAAGGCCGGGGATGTCGTGCGCATCGAGACGCCAGGCGGTGGTGGCTACGGCACCGACTCCGCCTAGAGGCGACCGGAGCGACGGAGCGGATCAGGCGGCGCGCGACGACTGCAGCTCGCCGAACCCGATGACGAAGGTGGAGCCCTCCCCTTCGGTGCTGTCGAGCGTGAGCTGATAGCCGAGCGCCTCGCAGAGCGCGCGCGTGATGGGGAGGCCGAGTCCGGTGCCGCCGAAACGGCGCGTCACGGTGACGTCCGCCTGCTCGAATGCCTCGAACACCGCATGATGACGGTCGCGCGGGATGCCGATGCCGGTGTCCTGCACGAGCACCCGATTCGGCTGGCTCGTCCAGGGATCGGTCTCCACGGTGAGCACGACTTCGCCGCGCTCGGTGAACTTGAGGGCATTGCCCACGAGGTTGAGCAGGACCTGGCGCAGTCGCGTCTCGTCGGTGTAGCAGGGCGCGACGGTATCCGGCACGACGCAGCGCAGCGTCACGTTGCCGCCGAGGGTGCGGAACGCCAGGCCGGCCGCCACCTCGCGCACCATCTCGTCGATGCGCACCAGCGACCGCTCGATCTGCAGATGGCCCGACTCCACCTTCGCGAGGTCGAGGACATCGTTGATCAGCCCGAGAAGATGCCGCCCGTTCACGCGCACGCGCTCCAGCAGCTTGGCGTCCTGCGCGCGGCCGGCGATCGCCGGGCTGCGCAGGAGCAGGTCGGCGAATCCGATGATCGAGTTCAGCGGAGTGCGCAGCTCGTGGCTCATCCGCGCGAGGAAGTCGCTCTTGGCCCGGCTCGCCGCCTCCGCCGCATCGCGCGCGAGGACAATCTCGTGCTCGGCGCGGCGGCGCGCGACGAGTGCGCCGAGCTGATGCGCGACGACGGCGATGAGCGACAGGCGACGCTCGTCGCTCGGACGCGGATGATCCAGATAGAAGGCGAGCACCGCGACCACGGTGTCGCCGTCGAGCACCGGAATCGCCGCGCCCGCGTGCACGCCCGCGGCGGTCGCGCACTCGCGGCGCGGCAGCGCCGCTTCGAGATCGAGGTCGGGCGTCCACACGCTCCGCTGCTCCGACCACGCGCGTCCGGCCAGTCCTTCACCTGGCTGGAGCGTGAGATGCTCGTCCGAGGCCGACAGCGGCTCGAGGCCGCCGCGCCCGACGTGCACGCTATGCCGCTCCAGCGTCGTCCCGTCCCGCATCGGCAGCCAGACCTCGCCGTAACTCCAGCCCGTCGTCGCGCACATGCGCTCGAGCGTGAGGGCCAGAGCGTCGTCCAGCCGCGGCGCTTCGCCCACCGCGCGCGTCACCTCCAGCAGGAGCGTCAGCGCGGCCTCTTCCTCCCGCCGGTCGGTGACGTCGGTGCCGAAGCTCGCCGCGCCGCACACGCGTCCGCGTTCGTCGTAATGCGTGGCGTTGTCCCACTGCACCGCGCGCACCACGCGAGACTTGGTGAGAATCTCGCTCTCCACGTGGGCGGGGAGCCCGCCGGCGATCATTCCGGCGTCGAAAAGGCCGCGCTCCTCGACGCCCCGCACCACACAGGTGGCGAACCAGTCGGCCCCGATGAGCTCTTCGCGGCTGTAGCCGGTGAGCGCCAGCATGGCGTCGTTGACGAAGGTGACGCAGCCGGTAATGTCGAGCTCGAGCGCGGCGATGCGCACCGTCTCGACGATCTCGCGAAACCGCCTGGCGCTGTCGTGGCGCGCCTCGGCGCTCGCGCGGCGACGGGTCGCCTCGACGGCCTGTTTCTGGCCGTCGATGTCGGTATGGGTGCCGACCCACTTCACGATCGCGCCGCTGGCATCGCGCGCGGCACACGCGCGTCCGAGGTGCCAACGGTAGCCGTTGTCCGCGGCGCGCCGGATGCGATACTCCGCCTCGAACGGGCTGCCCGTCGCGATGGCGCACGACCAGCGCGCGAGTGCCAGATCGAGATCGTCGGGATGGAGGACGAGCTCCCACCCCGAGCCCTGGGCCTGCGCGAGGGTGAGGCCGGTGTAGTCGAACCAGTGCCGGTTGAAGTAGTCGATCCAACCGTCGGGCTGCGCCGTCCAGGCAAGCTGCGGGATCGTCTCCACCAGCAGTTCACGCTGCCGCTCGCAGTCGGCGGCCCGGGCACGGGCCAGTTGCAGCTCGGCGCTCGCCACGTGCGCGCCGAGCGCATCGAGGAAGCGGAGGAGCGCGCCGCGGAGGCGCGGCGCCAGGCGGATGGAGGCATGGAGCGGCAGCCGTGAAACTAGCGCGCGCCACCGGCGCGAGATCGCGTCCATGACCGGCCCTACCCGCGACGCGCGACGTTCGTCGTGAGCAGCCGCTCGACGAGTGCGAGCAGCGCGTCCTGGTCCTCGATCGGCTTGGAGACGTACTCGTCGAATCCCGCGGCGAGGTATCGCGCGCGGTCTCCGTACATCGCATGTGCGGTGAGCGCCACCACGGGAACCTGCTGCAGCGCGGGATCGCTCCGCATTCGCCGCACCACTTCCACGCCGTCGATGCCGGGGAGCGCGATGTCCAGGAGCACGAGCTGCGGGACGTCACGGGCGAACGCCTCGAGCGCCTCGTATCCGGTCTCGAACTCGGCGATGGCGTACTGGTCACCGAGCAGGATGGACAGCAGCAGACGGTTGTCCGCGTTGTCTTCGACGACGGCGAGCTCGATCATGGACAGGGCCGGACGGAGGACGTGTGCGCAAGTGCTGTCCTCGGATTATCGGCGTTCCGCGTCAGGGCTGAAGCGACGCGATCCGCGGCGTGTTCGTGCGGCAGGTCAGCCGGCGCCCGACCCGTCGCAGCGGTACACCTCGGCGGTCGTGAACACCTCCAGCAGAGCCGCATCCAGCATGCCTTCGCGCGCCTCGACGTGCAGGATGTCCAGCGCGCGCTCGGCCGGCACGGCGCGCTTGTACGGCCGGTCGGTGGCCGTCAGCGCGTCGTAGATGTCGGCGATGGTCATCATCCGCGTCTGCACCTTGATCGAGGTGGCCGGCAGCGCGCGCGGGTAACCCTTGCCGTCCAGCTTCTCGTGGTGCCCGTAGGCGATCTCCGGAACGTTGCGCAGGGCGCGGCTCCACGGGATCGCGTTCAGGAATTTGTAGGTGTGCGTCACGTGGCTCTCGATCTCGAGCCGCTCGGTGGGCGAGAG
>JBKJIY010000040.1:0-8700 GCA_046598315.1 Gemmatimonadaceae bacterium | reverse complement strand
CTGCGTCGCCAAAACGAAAAAGGGTTCCGGCAAGCGGTGCGTGACACCGGCGTAGCTGACCGTGTGTTCCTGCATCGCCTCGAGCAGCGCCGCCTGCACCTTGGCTGGCGCGCGGTTGATCTCGTCCGCCAGCACGATGTTGGCGAAGATCGGGCCGCGCACGAATCGGAAGCTGCGCGCCCCCGTCGCCGAATCCTCCTCCAGGATCTCGCTGCCGGTGATGTCGCTCGGCACGAGATCCGGCGTGAACTGGATGCGCCGAAAATCGAGCGAGAGCGCCTCGGCGATGGACCGGATCATCAGTGTCTTGGCCAGCCCCGGCACGCCGACGAGCAGCGTGTGGCCACCGGCGGCGAGCGCCATGAGGATCTCGTCGAGCGCCGTCTCCTGCCCCACGATCCGACGACGCACCTCGTTCCGCAGCCGGCCCAGCGCATCGCGAAGCGCGGCGGAATCCAGGGGGACGCCGCCGCGCGCGAGGACGGGTGCCGACGGAGGCGCGCTCAGCGGACCGGTCGCCGGCGGCGGTGCGTGAGGAGGAAGATGGACCCGTCCACGGCACCCGCCTCGGCGATGGAGGCATTCTCGTCGAGCACGTCCCAGCCGCGCAGCTTGAGCACGAAGTCCTCGTGGAATTCGCCGACCGGGTAGAGCGCCTCGAGCGCGCGCACCTTGAGCCCGATCACCGGCTCATCGGGTGACACGGCGACGCGGACCGTATCCCACACTTCCGGCATCTCCACGCGCACGATGATCGACGTCGCTCCCGCGGCGGCGAGCTGCAGGGTCTCGCCTCGCGCACGGAGCTGGCCCACGAACGGCGACGTCATGTCAGCAGCCCCGGCGCCGGCGTCTCGGCGGCCGGCGCCAGCAGCGCGTCGTTCGGCTCGTACGGCGGCAGCGTGGTGAAGAAGCGGGCGATCTGCATGTCGAACAGGTAGGTGGACCCCGTCACGAGCGTGGCGCCGTCCTTCGTCGCTGCCGCGATCACCAGCTCCTCGCCTCCCTGGCCACGAAAGCTGACGAATGTGGGCCCCTCGCGATCGAGAAAGGTGGCGTAGAGACTGTTGCGGCGCGAAAAGAAGCCCTTCGCCGCGGCGAGGACGTCGAGGGGCGAGAGCGTGGAGCGATACTCCTGCATCGTGCGCGGAGGCTGATTCATGACGGTGCCGAGTCGGGACGCGTGGGCCTGGAGACGACCACCGGCTGCTCTCGCATGCGGAGCCTCGGGCGGCGATGCTGAAGCTTAACCGGGAGCGCCCCTCGGCCGGGAGTGCTACTCCCGCGTGGCGGCCCGATGGTCCAGCGGCAGCTCCACCTGGAACGTGGAACCCTGGCCGAGCGAGGAATCCACCGAGATGTCGCCCCCGAGCAGATGCGCCAGCCGCCGTGCGAGCGAGAGGCCCAGTCCCGACCCGCCATACCGGCGCGTGCTCGACCCGTCCACCTGGCGGAACTCGTCGAATACGGCCTGGCGCATCGGCTCGGGGATCCCGATTCCCGTATCCTCCACGCGATACACGACGTGGCCGTTGCGCGCCTCTACCGAGAGGCGCACCTCCCCCGACGCGGTGAACTTGTAGGCATTGGAGAGCAGCGCGACGAGCATCTTGCTGATCTTCCGGCGGTCGCTCACCATGATCGTCGGCCCGTCGGGCTCGGTCACCCGGAGGGCGACCGCGTCGGGGCGCCCGCGCGTTGCGGTCACCGCGTCGTGCAGTGGATCCCGGACGTCGAACGCGGCGGGAGTGATCTCGAGGCCCCCGCGCTTCAGCGAGGTGAGCTCCAGCAGGTCGCCGATCAGCTCGAGCAGCTGCTGGCTGCTCACCTTCACCTGCGCCAGCGTGCGGCGCTGCTCCTCCGTCACCGGGCCGGCGAGCCCTTCGTCCATGAGCGCGAGGTAGCCCATCACGGCGGTGAGTGGCGTACGCAGTTCGTGCGAGATGTTCGCCAGGAACTCGTCCTTCACGCGCCGGGCGTCCAGGAGCGCCAGGTACTGCCGCTCGAGCTCCGCGTTGGTCTCGACGAGCGCGGCATTGGCGCGGCGCAGGTCCTCGATGAGCCGCGCCTTCTGCGCCGTCGCCGCCATCTGGTCGGCCACCATGCGCAGCAGGCTGCGTGTCTCCGGGCTGATCGCGCCCGCGCCCTCGAAGTAGAACGCCACCGCGCCGAGCACGCCGTCGCCGGTCTGCAATGGAAGCGCGACGATGGCGCGGAAGCCCAGCTCGTGCGCGACTTCCGCCCAGTCCTCCAGCGACGGGTCGGCAAAGACGTCGTGCACCTCGATCACGCGGCGCTCCGCCGCCGCCTCGCCGCTCGGCCCGAATCCCAGTCGCACGCGCATCTCACCGAGGAATGGCGTGAAGCGCTCGGGCCAGTTGTGGACGGCAGCCAGACGCATCAACTCCGACGCGCCATCCACGAGATACACACACGCGAAGTTGGCGCCGACGAGCGGGCTCACCCGGTCCAGCGCGAACTGAAACACCTCCTCCGGCCGGTCGGCCGTGAGAAACGCGTGCACGATCTCGCGAATCGCGATCAGCTCGCGCAGCCCCGAATCCGTGCCGTCCGGTCCGGTGCGCAATCGCTCGTTTGTGATGGGCGTAGTGCGGGTCACGCGCCCAATATGTGATGCGGACGGCCAGTCGGCCAGACGCTCAGGCCAGCTAACCCTTGTGCGGAGGCGAGGATAGCGTGCGTACCTCGACCCGGTGCACCAGGACGCCGGGCGGTGTGGCCACCACATACGCCACCGCCTCGGCCACGTCGTTCGCTTGCAGCTTCCACGCGTCGGCCGCGGTGGGCGTCTTGCCGCCGAACTCGGTGGCGACGCCCCCCGGCATCACGACCGACACCTTTACCCCCCGGTCGCGCACCTCCAGCATGAGCGACTCCGCCCACGCCGTCACGAACGCCTTCGTCCCCGAGTAGCCGGCGCCACCGATGAACGCGCTGCGACTGGCGATCGATCCGATGGTGCAGACGTGGCCGGTACCGCGTGCCAGCATGGCGGGGAGCAGTGCGCGCGTCACGTGATACAGCGCATTCACGTTCACGTCGATCATGCGCCGCCATTCGTCGGGCGCCAACGCCATCATGGACTTCATGATGCCGACGCCCGCATTGTTCACCAGCACGCTGGCGTCGACGTCGTGCAGCGCGCGCGCCACCGCCTCCGCGTCGGTGACATCGAGCGGGAGTGCGCGGCAGCGGCCGCCATTCTGTGCGATCTCTCCGCAGAGCGAGTCGAGATCGGCGCCGGTTCGCCCCACCGCCACGATCTCGTAGCCGTCGCGCGCCAGGCGCACGCCGATCGCGCGGCCGATCCCCCGCGACGCGCCCGTGACGACGGCGATCCTGCGCGGCATCACCGGGCGACTCGTGCGATGGCGCCGTAGATCATCCGTGTGCCGAACTCGAGGCTGGCGAGCGGGATGCGTTCGTCATTGCCGTGCATGCGATCCTCGTCGTCCTGGTCCATGGGAAAGGGAAGCAGCCCGAACGCCTGCATGCCCCACGCCCGCAGCTGCGCGCTGTCCGTGGCGCCGGTGCTGAGATACGGCACCACGGCCAGCGACGGATCGAGCGCCTGCGCGCTCTCGCGGATCGCCGCGAACATCGGTGAGTGAAAGTCCGACGCGGGCGAGTCCTCGCCGCGGTTCGTGACGGTCACCTCCACCATGGCGTCGCCGATCACGCGCTCGATCCGCGCGACCACGGCGTCGATCGACTGGCCCGGCAGGGTGCGGATATTGAGCGTTGCCAGCGCCTCGGTGGGAATGACGTTGCCACGGATCCCCCCCTCAATGATGGTGGCCGACATGCCGTTGCGCAGCACGGCGTCGAACACCGGGATTCGCTCGAGCGCGCGCGCGCCGCGCTGGATGCGTCGCGCGTCGGCGGAGGCGACGTCCAGCATCGCGAGCCGTTCCGATCGGTCCGGCCACACGGCGCCCAGCTGCGCAAAGAAGGCGCGCGTCGTCGGCAGCACCTGCACCGGTTCCTGGTGGACCGAGAGCTTCGCGAGGGCGCGGCCGAGGCGGAGGATCGCGTTGCCGGCAAGCGGAACGGCGGCGTGCCCTCCCGGCCCGCGCGCGGTGAGGGTGACGGTGTGCGGCACCTTCTCCGTGTTCTGCACCGCCACGTACAGCCGCCGTCCGCCGACGATGCGGGTACGTCCGCCCTCGTTGAGCGCGAACTCCGCGCGGATCAGCTCGGGGTGGTTGGCGATGAGCCACCCCATGCCCCAGGCGCCGCTCTGCTCCTCGTCGGAGTTGGCGACGAAGATCACGTCGCGCGAGAGCGCGCCCCCTCGGTCGATGATCGTCCGCTGGAGGAGGAGCATCGTCTGCAGATTGGCGGCGAGCATTCCCTTGTCGTCGATCGCGCCGCGTCCGTAGAGGTAGCCATCCCTGATCACCCCGCCGAAGGGATCCACGGACCAGTGCTCCGCTTCCACGGCGACCACGTCCATGTGCGCCATGATGAGCACGGGCTGCCGGCTGCCGTCGCCTCTGATGCGCGCGACGAGTGCTCCGCGGCCGGGTGTCGGCTCGAACAGGTGGGTCTCGATGCCGGCGGCGTTGAGGGCGCGGTCGAGGTAGCGCGCGACGGGGAGCTCGTTGCCCGGCGGGTTGACGGTGTTGATGCGGAGCATGGCTTGGAGGTGCGCGAGCGTCTCCGCGTGCGCGGCGGGCCAGTCGGGCTCCGCAACGGGCGAATCCCTGCGCGCCGCGCTCATCAATCGAAGAGCGACTCGATGATCCCCATGATCGTCCCGAACACACCCTCCGCCGCGCCCCCGACGGCCTCGGCGGCGCCCATCGCGGCCGACGCCGCGCCGCCGGCCGACACATGCCCGAGCGCGCCCGCGGCGGACCCGAGCCCGTGCACCACCGAGGCGCCCGCATGCAGGGTGAGCCCCGGCGCCCAGAACAGCGATTCCAGCACGACGTCCCCGCCCACGGCGAGCGCCTGCACGCCGCGGCCCGGCCGCTTCCGGTTCAACTCGTCGAGCGCGATCGACCAGACGCTGCGGAGCTCGGCGTGATCGAACCACACCCCATGGCAGCCCGCGCAGACGTCGAGGGTGAGTCCGCCATGCTGGCGACGCTCCATCGTCTTGTCGCACACCGGGCACTTCAACTCGTTCCGAGTGCCGCACGCCGGGCACCGTTCCGCATCACGTGCCAGCGGAGCATGGCACCCATGACAGGGGGGCGTGGGCGCCGATTGGCGGGGCGGAATGTGCTTCCAGAGGTCCGCCGGCGCGAAGCCGGCAAGTTGCTGCGCCTCGCCCTTCTCGAACCACACACCCCCGCACCGCGCGCAGTGGTCGAGCATCAACCCCGCGCCAGCGGCGCCGATGCGCGCCTTCTCCATCTGCACGCCCAGGCACACGGGACATGGCAGCCGCGCCTCGAGCGAGGGCGGCGCCGCTGTTGGTGCGCCAGCGTCAGGCATCGAGCAGCCCCTTCGCGTCCCCCTTGCCCTCGAAGTGGCGCGCGTCGTGGAAGGTGTACACCAACACACCCTCCTCGGAGATCTCCAGATCGGCGACCTCTCGCTCCACGAGTTTGTTCAGCGAGAGCTTGGCCTCGCCGGCCGGCAGCGCGAGCGCGCTGGCCACTTCCACCTCGGTGAGGCGGCCCTGATGCGCCATGGCGAGCTTGAGGATCTCGGCGTCGATCGTCTGCTGCCGCAGTGCTTCCATTCTTCGCTTTGGCGTGCCGCCCAGCGCGCCGCGCAGCAGCGCGACTCCCGCGTACGCCGGCAGCCCGACCGTGAGCAGCACGGCGAACAGCCCCGTGGGCGAGAGCAGCGAGGCGCTTGACCGCATGAAGCCAAGCAGCATGACCGCCGCGATGAGCACCAGCACGCCACCACCGATCTTGCGACCCATGAATGCCTCCGCGATCAAGGAACAAGGTGCGCGGGTGACGTCACCCGTGCACCGCAATACCGTTCACTACATGGAAGTCCGCTCACCGGCCCTCCGCTATCCCAGCATCCGCTCGATGCTCCGTACCAGAGGGTCGAAGCTCAACGCCTTCCCGGCCACGCGCACCGCCTGCTCCTGCGCCAGCTCCCGCTGGGCCTCACCGAACAGCGACTGCATGACGAACGGCCCGCAGCGCGGATTGCGCCACCAGTCGGCATCGTACCGCTCCACGAGTGTCTCCGTGAGCAGTGCCTGCAGTTGCCAGGCGCGCAGGTAGCGCGCCGAGTAGTAGCGCGTGTCCACGTCCACGAACGCATCGGCACGCGCATACTGGAAGTTCGTCGCGCCGGTGAGGAGCTCCACGTACAGATCGGGGAGAGCATCCCACGAGATGTCGCCCCCGTAGAGCTGCATTTCGTAGATCAGCTTGGCGCAGTAGCGCCGCAGAAAGTGCAGCTCCTCGAACCCGGCGCTGCGCAGGAAGGCCGGGCTCGTGTTCTTGTCGAGCCCCGTGTAGCGGTGCAGCCACCGCGCGTCCTGCATCAGGTGATCGAAGAGCATCGCGTACGCTTCCGTCACCGAGTTGTCGCCCAGCCAGCGGTATTCCATTGGATGATCGGGGCGCATGTAGGCGAAGTGCAGTGCATGCCCCAGCTCGTGCAGAAAGGTGTTCCAGTCCGTCTGGCCGCCATGGGGCCTCAGCACCAGATACACCTCGTCCGGCACGCGCACGGGCGCGCAGAAGGCGCGCGAGCGCTTTCCCTCCCGGTCGCCGGTGTCGAACCGCACACGACCCGACGCGTCGGGATCGATTCCCATCTCGCGCACCTGCCGGCGGATCGCGCCCTCCATCTCCGACGCGGGAAAGAACTGGTCGAACTCCCGGGCCCGGAAGAGCGCCAGCGCATCGGCACGCGACGCCTCCCGCAGATTCATTCCCAGCACCCGCCTGGTGAACGCTGGCGCCATCTCGTCCCACATCGCCTGCGTGTCGCGGAGGAACTGCGCGCACTCGTCACGCAGCCCGGCGAGCGACACCCCGTTGAGCAGTTCCCACGTGGCGTTGTACCCCTCGGCCAGCTCCAGCCGTTCGGTGATGTCCCGCTCGCGCTGGAAGCGCTCCCGCCGGATGGGCGCGAGTCCCTCGGCCACCACTTTCGCGCGCGCGGTCTCCATCATGGCGCGCTCGTGCCGGTCGGTGCTGTTGGCCATCTCGATCGCCGTTCGCTGATATTGCAACTGCCGGCCGTCGGCGAGCTGGACCACCGCCTCCCCTTCCCAGGAGATCTCGCGCTCATCCAGCGTCGCCAGCTCGCGGCTGCTCTGCGTCTCGGCCTGCCAGTCGAGCAGCATCCGCGCCGAGCGCCGCTCCTCGCTTCCCTCGGCGCTGCCGATGAAGGCGTCGCGCACGAGCTCGTACGCGTCGCGGCCGAGAATGGCGCGATGCGTCTCGTACACCTTCGCGAGCTCGGCCTCCATCTTCAACCCGCTGTGCGCCTGATGGTACTCGCGCGACAGCTCCTGCATGAACGCCTCTCCCTCGCCGCGCAGCCGCTCGAGCGACAGCGGGCGGCTCATGCGGGGAGCCGCTCGGCGAGATAGCCGCGCAGCGCGTCCGCCGAGACGCGCTCCTGCAGCAGCGTATCGCGGTCGCGCACCGTCACCGTGCCGTCGGTCACCGAGTCGGGGTCCACCGTGATGCAGAACGGCGTGCCGACTTCGTCCTGCCGGCGGTACCGCTTGCCGATGCTGCCCGTTTCGTCGTAGTCCACGGCACAGTGCGGCCGCAGGTCGGCGGCGATCCGGTGCGCCATGTCCGGCATGCCGTCCTTCCTGGTGAGCGCAAAGACGGCGGCCTTGATGGGCGCGAGCGACGGATGAAGCTTGAGCACCGTGCGTCCCTCCTCCTCCCCCTCCACCGTCTCCTCGCGATACGCATTGACGAGCGCGGCGAGCGTGGCGCGGTCGGCGCCCACCGAGGTCTCGATCACGTACGGCAAAAATCGCTTGTTCCTGGGCTGGTCGAAGTACTCGAGCTTCTTGCTCGAGTAGTCCTGATGGCGGCTCAGGTCGAAATCGCCGCGGTTGTGGATTCCCTCGATCTCCTGAAAGCCGAGCGTCCCGCCGAAGTCGAACTCGATGTCGAAGGCGGCGCGAGCGTAGTGCGCGAGTTCGCTGCCCTCGTGCTGGTGGTAGTTGAGGCGTTCGGGAGACAGGCCGAGCCGCTGGTGCCACGCCATTCGCTCCGCCTTCCAGAACTCGAACCATTCCATGTCCGTGCCCGGCTCCACGAAGAACTGCATCTCCATCTGCTCGAACTCGCGCGTGCGGAAGATGAAGTTGCCCGGCGTGATCTCGTTGCGGAACGCCTTGCCGATCTGGGCGATGCCGAAGGGGACCTTCTGCCGGGTGCTCTGCTGCACGTTGAGAAAGTTCACGAAGATTCCCTGGGCCGTCTCCGGGCGCAGGTACACGGTGCTCGCGCTCTCCTCCAGCGGCCCCATGAAGGTCTTGAACATGAGGTTGAACAGGCGCGGCTCGGTGAGCTGGCACTGCTCCGCCTCGCCGGGCCGCTTGCTCGGCTTCTGCGGGCAGCGCGCGTCCTCGAGCTTGTCGGCGCGGAACCGGCCCTTGCAAACCTTGCAGTCCACGAGCGGATCCGTGAAACCGGCCACGTGGCCGCTCGCCTCCCACGTCCGCGGGTGCATGAGAATGGCCGCGTCGAGCCCGACCACGTCGTCGCGCATCCGGACCAC
>JBKJIY010000118.1:0-27783 GCA_046598315.1 Gemmatimonadaceae bacterium | reverse complement strand
ACGCGCCCGCCCCATCCGGAGTCGCGAATCGCGCGATGGTGCGCGAGCGAGTCGGTGGCCTTGTCGGTCGTGACGAGCACCTCGATGTTGAACCGCTCGTACAGCGCACGCGGCAGGAAGTCCGGCGTCTGGAGCTTGGCGGCGATGTCGTCGTAGATGCGCTGCGCCGTACCGCCATCCAGCTCCCACTCCACCTGGAACACCTCCGCCAGCTCGTGATCGAGCCAGGCGCCGGTGGGCGTGCCGCGAAAGAGATAGTAGTGCTCGGCGAAGAGTTGCCAGATGCGGCGAGGATCGCCTTCCACCGGCGTTCCGTCCTGCGTGGGCACGCCGAGCGACTCCAGTGGCACGCCGCGCGAGTACAACATCCGGAAGATGTAGTGGTCGGGAATGATCAGCAGCGCGGTCGGCTCGGGAAACGGCGCATTCTCGGCGAGCAGGCGCGGGTCCACGTGTCCGTGCGGGCAGACGAGAGGAAGCGTCCGGATCTCCTCGTACAACGTCCGCGCGGCACGGCGCGTCGCGGGATCGGCGTCGAAGAATCGGTCCTCGTGCAGGGTGAGGCGCGTGGCCTCACCCGTGAATGCAGCGCGCGACACGCTCATGGCGCGGCGTGGGCCGCGGAAGCGACCGGGGTCGCGCGCGGCTTGAACAGCACGAGAAAGATGAACAGGACCACGAGCGCGCCGATGGCCGGCACCGTCCAGATGCTCGCCCAGTCGTGCGTGACGGCACCCGCCGCCCCCGCGACACTGTTCGCGTCGACCACGACACCCGCGAGCCAGGAGCCGATCAGGCTGCCGGCGCCCAGGGTGACCAGCGCGATGAATCCCTGCGCGGCGGCGCGGATGCGCACGTCCGCCTGCTGATCCACGTAGATCTGTCCCGTGACGAAGAAGAAATCATAGCAGATGCCGTGCAGGAGAATGCCGAGGTACAGCATCCACATGCGCGAGCCGGCATCGCCCGCGGCGAACAGGAAATACCGGGCGGCCCACGCGATCATGCCGATCGCGAGCATCCGCTTCACGCCGAGCCGCAGGAGGAACCACGGCATCAACAGCATGAAGCCGATCTCGGACATCTGGCCGAGCGTCATCTTTGCCGCGGCGCCGCTCACGCCCAGCTCGTTCAGGAACGGATTGGTGAAGGCGTAGTAGAACTGCAGCGGAATGCACAGCAGAAAGGAGCCGAGCACGAACACGGCGAAGGAGCGGTCCTTGAGCAATGCCAGCGCATCCAGGCCGAACACGTCGCGCGCCGAGAAGCGCCGTCCCGCCGCGTGCGGCGGGGTGTGTGGCAGCGTGATGCAGTACGCCGCCATCACGACGGACGCGACCGCGCCGATCTGGAGGGGAAGCGCCGTGGCGTCGGCGCCCAGCCGGCCGATGAGCAGGCCCGCCGCGATGAAGCCGATGGTGCCCAGCACCCGGATGCGGGGAAAGTCGCGCGACGGGTCGGCGATGTGGTCGAACGCGAGGGAATTGGTGAGCGCGAGCGTGGGCATGAAGCACAACGTGTACGCCAGGAATGCCCAGGTGAAGCTCCCGAAGGTTTGCTGCTGCGTGGCGAAGAACAGCAGTGCCGCGCCCACGAGATGCAGCGTGGCCAGCACCCGCTCCGTCGCGAAGAACCGGTCGGCGATCATCCCGACCAGGAAGGGCGACAGGATGGCCGCGATGGACGGCGTGCCGTACACGAGGCCGATCTGCTTGCCCGTGAAGCCGAGCGCGCTGCCGAGGAACGTGCCAAGCGTGACCAGCCACGAGCCGTAGATGAAGTACTGGAGAAACATCATCGTGGAGAGGCGCGTGCGCACCGCGCCGCCCGCCACCGGCGCCACGCCGGTCACTGGAGCACCCGGATGCGGAGATCCCGAAGGGCGAGCGCGCCGGTGTGGTCGCCCTGGAGGCTGATGTGACCGCGCGCCGCGCGGCCATACTCCGGGTACTCCACGAACTTGCTCGCCGCCACCTTGGCGAGCCAGTCGGCGCTGCCCAGGTCGTAGTTCGCCGTCTGCTGTCCGTTGAGCCAATGCTCCACGTGATTGCCGCGCACGAGAATCCGCGTCGCGTTCCACTCCCCGGCCGCCTTCACCGCGCCTTCCGGCGCGGGGTAGAGACCGTAAGCGGCGCCCGCGGCGGTCACGCGGCGTCGTCCGTCGGCGTGTCGCGCGTCGTCGAGCAGCTGGTACTCCGGACCGCTCCAGTAGATGCGGTCGTAGCGTTCCGTCGCGCGGTAGAACACGCCAGCGTTGCCGCCCGGCGCGAGCTTCCAGTCGAAGGCCAGCTCGAAGTCGCCGAACTGCTCTCGCGTCATGATGTCCGGGGTCGGACCGTCCTTCATCAGGACGCCATTCTCCACGCGCCAGCCGCCAGGCATGCCATCCTGCTTGTATCCGCGCCAGGCCGTGAGCGCGGGGTCGATCAGCGAGCGCCACGCTCCACTGGGCGTGACGTCCTTCGGCGCCGAGGCGCTCTCCATGGAACCTCCCTGTTGTCCGCTGCTGCACGCGCCGAGGAGCGCCGCCACCACCAGCATCGCTGCCACGTTGAACGGACGTGTCATGGGTTTGTCGTCATCAAGGGTGAGTGTTCCGGCGCACATGCGGCACCGGGGGAAGAGGGCATCCAGCGGGGGCAGCGCTCCGACTCGCTCATGGGCGCCACTCGCCGCGCGCGACGGCGGGGACGAACGACTCGATGCCGGGCACCGGAAGATCCAGCGTGCGCCCCTGCTCCGCGCTCTGGTACGCCGACATCAGCATCTGTACGACCTCGAGCCCATCGTCGAAGGTGACGAGGGGCTCCTCCTTGCCGAGGAAGGCGCGCACGAAGTGCCGGTCCTCGCCTTCGTAGCCGTAGGCCACCGCCTCGGCTGGCACCACGGGCATCATCCCCGTCTCGGCATTCTGCTTCTCCACCAGGTCCTCGCCGGCATGGCCGGCGACCTCACGGGAGAAGAACAGCTTGAGACCGGAGTCCAGCGAGTTCCACTGCATGGAATACTCGGGACCGAGGAGCTCGGCCGAGAGGCGCAGGCCCGGCCCGACGAAGCTCCATGACGTCGTCGCCTCGCCGAGCACCTTGAAGCCCTCCGCGGTGGTGAACTCGATCATCACGCTGGCGAAGTCCTCGGATGGACGGCGCGAGTAGTCGACGTCCGGTCCCATGGTGTCCTTGAGGCGCTGCACGTACTCCGGGCGCGACCACTTGAGGCTGGCGATGTGGCCCGTCACCTTCGTGGGCCGCACGGAGGAGAGCGGCTCGCCCGGCCTGGTGAGCAGATAGCGCACGAGAAGCGCCGAGTGGCACATCATGTCGTTCAGCACGCCGCCGCCCTGCAGCGCTCCCTGCCAGAACCAGGGCGCGTGCGGCCCCGCGTGCTCTTCGGCGGCGCGCGCCAGGTACGGCCGGCCCGTCGCGGCGGCGCCGCGTCGCCAGAGCAGCTGTTTTCCCGTTTCCACGTGGGGCGCGAACAGTTGATTCTCCAGGTAGCCCGTCTTCAAGCCCACCCGTTTCACGAGGTCGCGTACCTGCGTCGCCTCGGCCACGTTGCGCGCGAGCGGCTTCTCGCAGGCCAGTCCGATGAGCGTCCCCTTGCCGCTCTCGATGGCGTGGACGATCTCCTCCACATTCTCCACCCGCGCCTGATTCGGTCCCGAGAGCCAGATGGCGTCGATGGCCGGGTCCGCGACCATCGCGGTGATGGACGGGTACGCCTTGCACTCGCCCACGTCGAGATCGCGGGCGAGGGCCGCGGCGCTTTCGGCGCGGGCGCGGCCCGGGCTCCACACGCCGAGGACGTCGGCGTCGCGAATGCCCGGAAATGCCTGGATGTGGAAGCGCGTGTTGAACCCGCTGCCCACGAAGCCGATGCCGAGGCGGCGGCTCATTGCGGCGGCACCCGCGTATCCATGACGGCGTAGGTCACGCCGAGCTTCTTCAGCGCCGCATCGGGACAGCCGTTCCAGCCGGGATTGAACACATTGCCCTCGTAGCGAAGATCCTTCCACCCGATGGCGCTGGAGAAGAAGCCGGCGGCCACGAGGTCACGGAAGCGGGCAAAGAACGCGGCGCCCTGCGACATCTCCGGTCGCGCCTTGCCCGGCCACGCGATGTCATCGAGAATCAGATGCCGTTGTGCCGTCGCCGCCGACGCGTACGGCGTGCCGAAGCGGCGCCGCGTCTCGATGTCGAGCCATCGGAGCCCGCCGCGCACCGCCGTGCGCGTGTCGATGGTCGTCTCCGGCACGGAGAGATGGAAATCGATGAACGCCGGCACGCCCGCCGCCGTCGCGCCAGGCGAGCGCGCGTCGCCGGGAATGATGTCGTCGGCGAGCACCGACGCCGTGCGAAGCTCCGCGCGCGTGAAGAAGCGCGCGAGTGGGCGAGTCGCCGGCGGGGCCGTGGCACCCTGCGCGGGCTGATTGGGCGCCTCGTGCGTCTGCCGCGGCTGCTGCGGCTGCTGCGCCGCGCCCGCCTGCTGCGCCCACGCCATGCCCGGCGCGAAGGCACCGGCAAGGGACGCGCTGCCGAGCACGCGCAATGCGGCGCGCCGGCTCACGACCGCGGGGGTCGCGTCCTCCGCGACGCTCGGCGCACCGTCCATGCCGTCGGGCTCCATCGCCGGCGGCGCGCCGGGATCTCTGCGGTCCTCGCTCATAGGGCTCCCTGTTTGCGAAGGTCGGTGATGCGGTCGGCGGTGCGCCAGGCGAGCGCGAGAATCGTCCACGTGGGATTCTTGTCCGCCTGCGAGACGAATGGCGCGCCGTCGGCGACGAACAGGTTGCGACAGTCGTGCGCCTGGCAGTTCGCGTTGAGCACGGACGTGCTCGCGTCGGCGCCCATGCGCGCACCGCCGAGCTCGTGAATGATGCGGCCGCCCGCGGCGATGCCGTACTCCTGCGCCCGCGTCGGCATCGGCGAAAACGTCTGCCCGCCCATCTCGGCGATGAGCGCACGGAAGGTCTCCTGCATGTGCTTCACCTGGTTGCGCTCCTGGTCGCTCCACTCCCAGTGGAAGCGCAGCACGGGAATGCCGAAGCGATCCACCACCGTGGGATCGATCTCGCAGTAGGACTTGTCGTTGGGGATCATCTCCCCTCGCCCGGACAGATTGATCGTGGCGCCGTAGTACTTGCGATAATCCGCCTTGAGCTTGGCACCGTACCCGCCGGCGCCGGGGAAGCGCTGCACGTTGCCCATGAAGCCATAGGCCGGAGGATGCAGACCGCCCGAGACCTCGATGTGATAGCCGCGCGCGAAGTCGAGCTTCCTGTTGTCCAGCCACCAGGGCATGTACACGTGCATGCCGCCGACGCCGTCCTCGTTGTGCGGCACGTGATCCACCATCGCCGGAATGAAGCCGGAGACGTCGGTGCCCGTGGTGTCGGTGATGTACTTGCCCACCGTGCCGCTGGAGTTGGCGAGGCCCTGCGGAAATCGCGCCGACCGGGAGTTGAGGAGCAGCCGGCTCGACTCGAGCGCGCTCGCCGCCAGCACGACGACGCGCGCGCGCACCTCGCGGTCCTCGCCCGTCGCCTTGTCCACGTACGCCACGCCGGTCGCGAGGCCGTCCTTGTTCACCGTCACCTCGCGCACCATGGCGTTGGTGAGCAGTGTGAGGCGTCCCGTGGCGAGCGCCGGCGCGATCAGTACGTCGGGACTGGAGAAGTTGGCTTTCACCTGACACCCGCGATTGCATTGCCCGCAATAGTGGCAGGCCTGGCGCCCGGGCTTGGGCCGCGTGATCACCGACAGGCGCGACGGGATGCAGGTGACCTTGAGCCGGTCGCACGCCTGCTTGACCAGCAGCTCGTAACAGCGCGGGGTTGGCGGCGGCTGGAATTTTCCATCGGGATTGTTGACCATTCCTTCGCGGCTGCCGAACACGCCGATGAGGTCGTCGATGCGGTCGTAGTACGGCGCCACGTCGTCGTAGGCGATGGGCCAGTCGTCGCCCAGGCCATCGCGCGACTTGCCGCGAAAGTCGTGCGGTCCGAAGCGGAGCGAGATGCGGCCCCAGTGATTGGTGCGGCCGCCGAGCATGCGGCCCCGCCACCAGTCGAAGCGCGTGCCGGGCGCGCGCGTGTACGGCTCGCCCTCGATCTCCCATCCGCCGTCGCACGCGTCGAACTCGCCGAATTGGCGGGTCTTGGTCGCGCGTCCGCGATATGGCGTGCCGAACGACGGCACGATCATCTGCGAGTTCTTCGACGCGTACCAGGGTCCGCCCGCCTCGAGCATCACCACGCGCGCGCCGGCGCGCGTGAGCGCGTAGGCGGCCATGCCGCCGCCGGCGCCCGAGCCGACGATGCAGACGTCGTACGGCTCCCGCTGCGCCCGGCCCGTCACAGGCTCCATCCCGAGCGGTACTCGCGGGTGAGCCAGGCGTTGGCCTCGGGCGCGTTGGTCACACGCATGTTGGCGCCGTCGTAGAGGATCTTGCGTCCCTGTCCCGCGCGGAGCGCGACGATCCCCAGCAGCATCACCTCCGTGAGCGACGCCGCGTACTCGATCGGCGAGCTCGCCGTCGCACGTCCCTTGCACGCCTCCACCCAGTTCAGCTCGTGCGAGAGTGTCACGCGCGGGAAGGTGATGGGCACGTCGGCCGCCACCGACTCGAGCGCCGCGGGATACACCTTGGGATTGTGTCCGTACGTGCTGTAGGTGATGATGCCGCGCTCGCCGATGAACACGCCGCCGCCGCCATCGCCGCGCGGGAGCACCACATCGTCAGGGAGGAAGGGCGGGCGCGGCGGCATGAGGCCACCGTCGTACCAGAAGAGCTTCACCGGCGGCTGGGCGCCGCGAGCGGGAAACTCGTACTCCACCGTGCTCGCCAGCGGATACGAGGCGGGATTGGTCGCCGAACCGCCCCACGGCGTGGACGTGGCGCTCACGCTCGTCGGGAGCGTGAGGCCAAGCGCCCAGTACGGCTGGTCGATGAGGTGTGCCCCCATGTCGCCGATGGCGCTCACGCCGAAATCCACCCAGCCGCGCCAACTGAACGGATGGTACGCCGGATGATAGGGCACGGCGGGCGCGGCGCCGAGGAAGAGATCCCAGTTGAGGCTCGCCGGCGGGCTCTGTGGATTCTCCGACATCGCCTTGAGGATGGCGAGTTCCACGGTGCGCATGCTCCACCGCGGCGGAACCGAGGGATCGGCGGCGCCCGCCGGGGGCGCTGTGCGCGCGGGTGCACCGGGCGCGCTCGCCTCCTGCGCGGGGCGCGGGATCCCCTGCGCCCAGAAGCGCTGCGGGCGGTCGGTCCAGACGTGCACCGACCGCACCGGTCCGATGACGCCCGCGGCGATCAGCTCGTTGATGCGTCGCGTGCCATCCATGGAGTGCCCCTGATTGCCCATCTGGGTCACCACCCTGGTCTCACGCGCCGTCCGCGCGAGCGTGCGCGCCTCGTGAATGGAGTACGTGAGCGGCTTCTGGACGTACACGTGCTTGCCCGCCTGCATCGCGCGGTTGGCGATGTGCGCGTGCATGTGGTCGGGCGTCGCGATGACGACCGCATCGAAGTCCTTGCGACGGTCGAACAGCTCCCGATAGTCGGCGTACCTCGTCGCCTTGCCGAAGGCCTGTTCCAGGCGGCCAGCCTGCTCACGGAGCATCACGTCCTCGCGGGCGCGCTCCTCCAGCCAGCTTCGCGCCTGATCGGCGGAGAGCGACGCCGGCGGCGTCGCGGGGGCGCGAGGCCGCAGGCGTCCGGCGAGCGAGCGCTCCACGTACCCGAAGTCCACGTCGCACATCGCCACGATGTTCTGCGTGGTGAGCGCGTTGAGGTTGCTCATTCCCATGCCGCCCACGCCGATGCAGGCGATGTTGAGCGTGTCGCTGGGGGCCTGGAATCCGCGCCCCAGCACATGGCGCGGCACGATCATCGGCGCCACCGCCGCGCCCATGGCGAGCTTGGCCGACTCGACGACGAACTCGCGACGCGTGACGCCGGCGGCGGGGGACGTGGGGTGCTTCTCTGGAGGCTGGGACATGAGAGCGCGGGAGTGCGAAGGTGACGTGGTGGCAACAATGGCGAGGGTCGATCTGATCAAACCGTGCAGCGGCGCACGGCGTCGGCGAGCGACTCGAGCGGTACGCGCAGGGGCACGAACTCCTGGGCGACGAATCCGGTGAAGCCCGTGGCGCGAATGGCCCGCATGATGGCGGGGTAGTTCAGTTCCTGGCCGTCGTCGATCTCATGACGACCCGGCACGCCGGCGGTGTGGTAGTGGGCGATGACCCGGTGCTGATCGGTGATGGTGCGGATCACGTCGCCTTCCATGATCTGCATATGATAGATGTCGTAGAGGAGGCGGAACCGCGGCGAGCCCACCATCTCCACCAGCCGGGCGCCCCACGCCGTGTGATCACACTGGTAGTCGCGATGGTTCACCCTGGAGTTGAGCAGCTCCATGCACAGCGTCACACCCAGGCGCTCGGCGATCGGCGTGAGGACGCGAAGGCCCGCCGCGCAGTTCTCCATGCCCTCTACATCGCCCACGCCATCCCGATTGCCCGAGAAGCAGATGAGACTGGGAAATCCGGCGCGCGCGACCGCGGCGATCCGGTCGGTGTAGAGCGGAATCAGCCACGCATGGTTCTCCAGCCGATTAAAGCCCCTGGTGAGCCGCGTCCGCGGCTCGCCCGGGGCGTTGACCATCGCGCAGGTGAGCCCGTGCGCCGTGACGACGGCGAACTCCTCCGGCTCGAGCAGCTCCACCGACTGGATGCCGATCCGCTTTGCCGCAGCGGTGAGTGTGTCGAGCGGGATGTCGCGATAACACCAGCGGCACACGGAGTGCTTGAAGGCGCCGTGCTCGGCCGGCGCGACGGTGGCGACGGTGACGACGGCGGGAGCCGGCGCGCCCTGTGTGGCCGTCGCACAGGCGACGAGCGAGCCGACACCTCCCATGCCGGTGGCCGCAGCAGCCACGGTGCTACGCATGAACTCGCGGCGCGTCGTCGTCACGGGCGGCGCAGCTCGCGGATCTTGATGCTGCGAAAGTGCACCTCGTCGCCATGGTCCTGCAGCACGATGTGGCCCGCGCGCCGCACGGCGAACCAGGGGATCGGCGCATACTTGCTTTTGGCGAGTGCGGCCAGGGCGGCCGCGGACCCGAGCTCGTAGTCCACGACCTTGCGGCCGTTGAGCCAGTGCTCGCCATGATCCCCGACGAGACGAATGACGGAGTGATTCCACTCCCCCACCGCCTTCACCGGCTTGTCCTCCGGCGGCGCGATGAGGTCGTACAAGGCGCCGGTGCGATGCGTCGGCAGCTTGCCGTCGGCGTGGCGGTCGTCGTCGAGCATCTGGTATTCGAACCCCTTGGCCGCGTGCGGTGGCGCCATCGCCGTGGACAGTGCCTCCGAGACGTTGTACTTCACGCCGCTATTGCCCCCGGAACTCATCTTCCACTCCCAGGCGAGTTCGAAGTCGCGGTACGTTCCCTCGGACATCAGGTCACCGCCGGCGCTCGGCTGTCCGTCCGCCTGCACGGCGACCTTCCCGCTCGCGATCTTCACGATGGAACCGTTCTCCGTCCGCCAGTGGCCAGTGGGCACGCCGGCGACGCCGAGTCCGCGCCAGCCGGAGAGGGTCTGTCCGTCGAACAGGAGCGACCACCCCGCTGCGCGCTCGGCGCTGCTGAGCTGATTGGCGTCCCCGGCCACCATGACGACTCGGGGTGATGCGGCAGGCACCGACGCGAGCGTGGCACAGCCAGCCGCGACGCACGGCACGCATGCGGCCAGCAGCAGGCGGGCGGAGCGCGACGGCAGACGAACGATCTCGGCGAGTCCAGGCATCATGACGTCAGGGTGCAGGTGGGACGATTGAAAGGCAATGGGGGCCAGGGCGCCGGCCGCCCGAACGGGGGCCGGCGCCGCTGACGAGCGATCATCAATATCCGGGATTCTGCTTGAGATTGGGATTGAGCAGGATCTCCGGACCGGGAATGGGGAACCGCATGCGGAACTCCCGAAGGTCGCCGCGCGTGACGGTCTCGGGGTCGTGCTGCGCCATGCTCGTCTTCCAGAAACCGGGCTCCAGGGAGTTGCGGCGAACCTGATCGAACCAGCGCTTGCCCTCGTGCGACAGCTCCCAGTTGCGCTCCTGATAGACGGCTTCGCGCACCGCGAGCCTGTCCAGACCCTCCCCGGCAACCGTGCCGTACGCGTGCGGCTCGGCGAGGGACTTGCCATCGCCCTTGCGGGCACGCGCGCGGAGCTGGTTGATCATCCCCACCGCGACGGCGGCGTTGCCCAGCTCGTTCTGCGCTTCGGCGTAGATGAGCATCGCCTCGGCGTAGCGATAGAGCGGGAAGTCCACATCGCTCGGCCCTCCCACGCCGCGGTTCGTCGGCCGGAACTTGTGCAGGTTCGGCCACTTGAACACGATGCAGCCGATGCTCGCGCTCGTGCTGCAGCCGCCCAGGCGGTACGTGACCTGCTTGCGGTAATCGCAGTTCTTGATCCTCGTCGTGTCGGCGATGCGACCCTTCGCATCGAACGTCAACGGGTCCGGCGAGGTACACAGGTAGCTCTGGTATTGCCAGACCGTGGGTTGGCCCACCACCTCGCACCCGCCGGCCTGATTGAAGCCGAGCTCGCGCGGCAGCCAGTTGCAATTGGGGTCGGTGCTCGAACGGCTGTCGACGCCGGATCCGACCTGCATCCAGATGACTTCCTTGTTGCCCTTGTTGACCGGCAGGTACTGCACGAGGTAGTCGTCGGTCAGGCCCCAGCGAGAATTATCCACCACCTTCTTGGACCAGCTCGACGCCTGCGCCCACTCGCTCTTCTGCATGAAGCTCGCGCGCCATTGGTACAGGTCGGCGAGCACGATCTGCGCGGCGGCCTTGTTCGCTCGGCCGAGCTGTGTGGGTGCCTCGGGCAGATCGGCTTCCGCCTCCGTGAGATCCTTGATGAGCTGCTGATGGATCTGCTCCACAGGCGTGCGCGATTTCGTCGCCGTCGTCGCGTGGTCCTCCACCGTGAGCAGCAGCGGCACGTCGTCATAGCTCTTCGTCAGCAGCAGGTACGAGTAGGCGCGCACGAACTTCGCCTCGGCCACGAGCTGCTTCTGGTACCGGGTGTCGATGAACGTCACCTTGGGCGCCGTCTCGAGCACGAGATTGGACCGATAGATGGACGAATACAGACCATTCCACGGATTCACGACGCTGCCGTCCATCGGCGTCCAGAGGAACAGGCCCGGATGATAGGTGCCGAAATTCGGCTCGTCCGGATTGATGCGGACCATGTCGGAGCCCATCTCGGTGTCCCAGAGCATCCAGCGGCGCCACACGTCATCGCGCGTGAGCGGCTGATACGCGGCGAGCGTGGCGGCCTCGATGTCGGCCGCCGTGCGGTAGTAGCTGTCCGTCGTGAGAAAGTTCTTCGGTGTTTCCGTGAGCATTTCCCGGCACCCTGCCAGCGCCAACGACAGCGCGAGAGCGGCGAGCGGTAGTCTCTTCAGCATCTGTTGAGAGGTCTCCAGGGGCATCAGAAGGTGACGGCGAGGCCGGTGTTCCAGGTGCGCGCACGCGGGTAGGCGCCCACGTCCACGCCCGGCAGGCGAGGATCGCCGCCGATCCCGTTGACCTCGGGATCGAAGCCGGTGTAGCGCGTGAGGACGAACAGGTTCTGCCCGGTCACGTACAGGCGCGCCGACGACACGGGCGCGAAGCCGACCTTCGGCAGCAGGTAGCCGAAGGTGACGTTCTGCAACCGGACGAACGATGCGTCCTCCACCATCGGGCTGTAGAGCCAGCGCGGCCGGCCATTGTTGGCGCGCGGGATCATCGAGCCCGTGTTCGACGACGTCCACCGGTCGCGCACGCGATCGCTCTCATTGAGGAACCCGGTCGCCAGCTCGGTCCAGGTGCGGCCGATGTTCGCCGCCTTGTTGCCCTGCGAGAAGTTCACGAACGCATCGAGCGACAGTGGACCCATGCTGAAGCTGTTGGAGATACCGCCGTAGAACTTCGGTTGCGCCGTGCCGAGAATCACACGGTCGGATTGATCGATCTTTCCATCGCCGCTGGCGTCGAGCACGTTGTACTCACCCGGCACGCAGTCGATGCCGGCGCGCGGCGCGGTCACCGCGCACTTGTCGCCGGCCTGGAAGATTCCGTTCACCTGAAAGCCGTAGAACGAGCCGAGCGGCTCGCCGACCCGCACGATGTGGCTGCTCATGTTGCCGATGAAGAAGCCGTAGCGGCTGTTGCCTGGATCGATGAACGAGCGGCCCCCCAGATCCAGCACCTCGTTCCGGTTCGCCGACACGTTGAAGGTGGTGCGCCACGAGAAGCGCTCGGAGCCGGCGTTGACCGTCGTGACGGACAGTTCCGCGCCGCGGTTCCGCACCGAGCCCACGTTCTGCAGCTGCGAGGAGAAGCCCGAGCTGCGGGGCAGCGGCACGTCGAGCAGCAGGTCGCGCGTGGTCGATTGATACGCGTCCATGGCGACGAGCACGCGGTCGTTGAAGAACCCGGCATCGATTCCGCCGTTGACCTGCGACTGCGTCTCCCACTTGAGATTTGGATTCGCGGCGCCCCCCGACGGCGCCAGCGCCACCACTTCGTTGTTGCGGCCCACCGGGACGAAGACGGTGGAGAGGCGCGACAGGGACTGGTATTCGTTGATCGCCTGATTGCCCGTGATGCCGTAGCTCAGCCGGAACTTGAGATCGCTGAATGCCGTGCGCCCTTTCATGAACGATTCGTCGATCGCGCGCCACGCGAAGGCGGCCGACGGAAAGAACGCCCACTTGTTGTTGATCGCGAATCGCGAGCTCCCGTCGGCGCGTCCCGTGACGGTGAACAGGTACTTCTCCCGCACGTTGTAGGAGGCGCGGCCGAAGGAAGAGAGGATCATCCAGTCCACCGCGTTCGTCCCGATGCCGGAGCGTGTCTTGCCCGCGCCGAGATTGTTGAACGCGAACGCATCGTTGGGAAAGCCCTGCGCTTCCGAGTACTGGTCCTCGAAGCTCGACTTCTGGATGGAGGCGCCGCCGAGCAGGCCCAGCTCGCTGCCGAACAGCGAGCGGCGATAGTCCACCGTGTTCTCGTTCGTCAGCTCGACGCCCTGATTGGAATAGACGCTGGCGAATCCCTGGAACTGCGCGCCGGCGGGACTGGTGCTCGGCCGGAATTCCGGCGTGCGCTCGGCGCCGAAGTTGGCGCCCACGGTGGAGCGGATGCGGAGCTTCTCGGCGGGGGAGAACTCCCCGAACATCGAGCCGAGGAAGCGCGAGACGCGGCGTGGATTCTGGATCTCCAGGGCGTTCGCCAGCGGATTGTCGAGCTGCTCGCCGAGTGTCGCCTTGAGATTCCAGAGACCCGCGGCGTTCCGCGGCGCGAGCGTGGGATCGAAGTTGATCGCCGCCAGCACGCCATTGGCCCCCGCGCCGATGCCGCCGTTCTCCGTGCGGTTGAGTCCCTGCTGCGTCCGCGTCATGCTCAGGCTGGTGCCGAGATGGAAGCGCTGCGACATCTCGCGATCGAGATTCACGCGCGCGCCGTAGCGGAGGAAGTCGGAGTTGACGACGATGCCCTTCTGCGAGAGGCCGTTGCCGGAGAGGAGGTACCGGGTGCGCTCGTCCCCGCCCGTGAAGCTCACGGCGTGGCTCTGCTGCGGCGCGCTCTGGATCATCATGGACGGGTAGTCGTACGACTCGGCGCTCGCGATCTGCGCGGCGGTGTACGGGGCGGCGCGGCCGGCGTTCGTGTACGCCTCGTTGCGCAACTGCATGTACTCCGGGCCGTTCAGCGCGCCGAGTCGCTTGCTGATCGTCTGCTGGCCGTAGCTCGTCTCCACCGACGTCTGGTTGCCGGTGCGCGGCCCGTGCTTGGTGGTGACGATGATCACGCCGTTTGCGCCGCGCGCGCCGTAGATGGCCGTGGCCGACGCATCCTTGAGAATGTCGATGGAGGCGATCTCGCTCGCGTCGATGGAATTGAGCGGATTGAACGTGGGATCGGCCGATCGTGTGCCCTGCGCCGCGGGAATGCCGTCGATCACGTAGAGCGGCTCGCTGTTGGCCGTGATCGAGTTGGTGCCGCGAATGCGGACGCTCGCCCCCGCGCCCGGCACGCCGCTGTTCGTCGTGACCTGAACTCCGGCGGCCTTGCCCTGCAGCGCATTGGACAGCGCCGAAGTGGGCGCCGCCTTCAGCGTGATGTCGTCGCCGTTGACGGAGGAGATGGCCCCCGTGACCTCGCGACGGCTGCTGGAACCGTACCCGGTGACGACGACCTGGTCGAGCGCCTGGGCCCGCTGCGTCAGGCGGAAGTCAGCCGTCGTGGCGCCGCCGTCCACCACGACCACACGCTCGGTCACCTGCGGCGCGTATCCGAGCATCGAGGCCCGAACGCGATGCGTGCCGGCGGCGATGCCGGCGATGGCATAACGGCCGTCAGCACGCGAGACCGCGCGCAACCGGGTGCCGGGAATGGTGATCTGCGCGCCTTCGAGCGGCTGGCCGGAGGCACCTCCGGTCACGACGCCGGTGATGCGCCCCTGCGCCGTCTGCGCGTCGGCCGGCTGATGGAGCGTCAACGAGAGCAGGCAACTGGTGAGGAACCATCGCATTTTGACTTCCCTCCTAAGGGTGGGCTTCGGGGGATCGGATCTGAAACGGGGCGGACGTGCGGCTAGCGTGATGAGCACCGGCCCATCAGGGTGACAGCGGACGTTGGATCACCGCTCATCCGTCACGCAGCAGGCGGGCGAGCGTGTCGTGACTGGTGCGGATGCTGGCCAACGCATCGGTCGGCTGGTCGTGCTCCACGATGGCGTACCGCAGGCCGCCGGCCTGCGACCGAGCGAAGAATCCCGCGAAGTCGATCGCCCCCTTGCCCACGTCCACCATGGTGCGCTCGGGTGGCGCGGTGCCGTCCTTCACATGACACAGGGCGAACCGGCCGGGATACCGCTCGAGGTAGCGGATGGGATCCTGCTCGGCCTTGTAGACCCAGTACACGTCGAGCTCGAAGGCGACGAGCGCGGGGTCGGTCCGCTCGAGCAGCGTGTCGTACGCGGGGGCGCCACCACCGAAGTTCTCGAACTCGAAGCTGTGGTTGTGGTAGGCAAAGCGGAGCCCCGCCGCCCGGCAGCGCTCGCCCAGCCGGTTGAACCGGTCGGCCAGGGCATCGTAGGCGGCACGGGAGGCGTGGAGCGCGCCCGGCAGCGACGGCACGATGACGTACTCCTGGCCCAGCGCACGCGCCGTATCGAACACCATGTCCGGCGTCTTCTCCAGCAGGTCGAGCCCATAGTGACCGGACGCGGTGCGGAGAGCATGGCGGTCGAGCATCGCGCGGAATGCCGCCGGCGTGCGTCCGTACAGTCCGGCCGTCTCCACGATGCCGTAGCCCGCCGCGGCGACCTGCGCCAGGGTGCGCTCGGCGTCCTGCTGCATCAGCGCTCGGACGGTATACAGCTGCAGCCCGACGGCGCTGAGGGGAAACGGCGCGCGCGAGGGCGCGGTCGCCGGACCTCCGCCGAGGGAGACGGCGGGGGCACAGGCCAGGGGGGACCACGCGGCGGCGAGACCGGCTGCTCCCGTCGCGCGCAGAAATGATCGGCGATCCATTCAGATCTTCCTCGCGGTCATCTGGCGCACGGCGTAGTCGCACGCGCGCGCCGTGAGCGCCATGTAGGTGATGGAAGGATTGACGCACGACGCGCTCGTCATGCACGAGCCGTCGGTGACGAACAGGTTGGGCACGTCGTGCGCCTGGTTCCAGCCGTTGAGCACCGACGTCTTCGGATCGCGCCCCATGCGCGCCGTCCCCATCTCGTGAATGGCGAGGCCGGGCTCCGCGCCCAGCCCGCCGTCCTTGTTGTTGTCGTACAGGCGAATGTCCCGGCAGCCGGCCGCTTCCAGCATCTCGCCGGCGGAGGTCTTCATGTCCTCGCGCATCGCGAGCTCGTTGGGCCCCCACGAGCAGTCGATGCGCGGAATGGGAATGCCGAATTCGTCGGTCTGCGGCGAGAGGGTGATGACGTTTTCCTCGCGAGGCAGCGTCTCGGCGAATCCGCCCAGATTGACGTTCCAGCCGCCCGGCTCGTGCAGCCGTCGCTTGAGCTGCACGCCGAAGCCGGGTGCGGAGCCTCCGCGGCCCCACCCCTCGCGGCCCGCGCCGCCCTGGTAGCCGAAGCCGCGCAAATAGTCCCCACGAGCCGACGCGGCGTCGCCGAGGTTGCGGAAGCGGGGCACGTAGATGCCGTTGGGCCGGTTTCCCTGGTAGTACCGGTCGGCGAGTCCATCCAGCTTTCCGCCGGCGCCCGTCTGGAAGTGATGGTCCATCAGATACTTGCCCAGCGTGCCGCTCGAATTGGCCAGACCGTGCCCGAACGTGGGCGACGTGGAGTTGAGCAGCAGCCGCGTGCTTCCGATGGTCGACGCGCACACGAAGATCACCCGGGCGTACTGCTCGCGCATCTCCTTCGTGCCCGTGTCGATGACCCGAACGCCCGTCGCGCGGTTGGTCGCGGCATCGTAGATGATGGAGTGGACGATGGAGTCCGGCATCACCGTGAGCCGGCCGGTGGCGCGCGCGGCCGGCAGCGTGGACGACTGCGTGGAGAAGTAGGAGCCGGTGGAGCAGCCTCGGTCGCACGGGCCGCAGTAGTGACAGGCGGCGCGTCCCTTGTGATTCGCCGTGAGGATCGCGACGCGGCCGATCGTCACGTGTCGTCCGGGAAAGGTGCGCTCCACCCCGCGGCGCAACTGCTTCTCGCCGGCATTGAGCTGCATCGGCGGCAGGAACTCGCCGTCGGGGAGGTGCGAGAGACCGAGCCGCTCACCGCTCACGCCGATGTGCCGCTCCACATACCGATACCAGGGTGCGATGTCCGCATAACGGATGGGCCAGTCGACGCCATGTCCGTCGCGCGCGTTGGCCTCGAAATCGAGATCGCTCCAGCGGTACACCTGACGGCCCCACGTGAGCGACTTGCCGCCCACCTGATTCCCCTGGATCCACGTGAACGGCTTCGCCTCCTCGTACGGCTGGACCGTGTCCTTGACGAAGAACTGTCTCGTCGATTCCCGAAAGCTCCCGGTGCGCGCCTGGACCCGGTATTCCTCGGCGCCCTGCCGGTCCACCGAGAGTCGCGCATTGCGCAGCGGCATCTCCCAGTTGGCCTTGTGCTCGGTGACGTAGTCTCGACCATGCACCACGTCGCGGCCCCGCTCGATCATCAGCGTCTTCAGGCCCTTCTCGGTGAGCTCCTTGGCGGCCCATCCGCCGGAGATGCCGCTGCCGACGACGATCGCGTCGTAGGTCCTGCTCGCGCGAGTGCTCACGAGGCTCGTACTCCGAGGAGTGTCATGTCAGGCCCACGCACGCCCGATGCGGGCAAGGGGGAGATCGCCGTGGTAGGCGCCCATGGGCGCCACGTGTAGCTCGCGCGTCGCGCCGATCCGCGACGTGTAGTAGCCGGTCAGCGTGAGCTCCTTGAGACGACGGAAGAACCAGCCGGCCGACGAGTCGCGGCGCTGCTCCGGCCGGGGCCCGTCGGCCGTCGCGCCGGGTGCGGGCGCGGTCCCCGACCGCTGCGCCGTCGCGGGCAGCTGCGCGTTGATGGCCGCCACCTCCCTCGGCGGATACGCCTCGTCGTCCATCCGCTCCATGATCGCGACCTGGTCGCGCGGCGTGCAGTCGAGGAACGCGCAGCCGTGCGCCTCTCGCGCCCGGGTGTCCACGCCGCGGAGACCGGCGAGAAATCGGTCGCGCTCGGCCGGCGCGTAGTAGCTGGTCAACAGCGCATCCACGAACCGGTGCACCCCCGCCGCGCGGGCACCCGGCGTGTCCGTCGTGGGAATGATGTGCTCGGCCAGCGTGGCCACGAGGTCGCTCTCCCGCACCGACAGCGTGGAGGGCACCCACGCCACATCCGAGGCGTACGCCATGCGCTCGGCGCCGGCGATGGTCGTGGCGGCGAGCGCGCCGCCCATGATCCACGCCACGCGGGCGAGCGCCTCGCGCCGCGAGAGGAGATCCGGGTCGTTGCCAGCGTCGGTCATGCGCCTGGGGAACGAGAGGTGGTGCGCGCCGGGTGAGCGGCGTGCGAGGCGGGCGCGCGGCGCGAGGAATCGCGCTCCACGAGCTCGGTGGAAAAGATCTGTCGAACGGGCGCATGGCGGCCCGCCGAGGTCAACTGCTCCTCGAGCAGTGCGGCGGCGGCGTCGCCGAGCGCACCCATCGGCATGGCGACGGTCGTGAGCCCCGGTGTGGTGAGCGCGGTGATCGGCACGTTGTCGAATCCCACGATCGCGATGTCGTCGGGCACCGACAGGCCGGCGTCGCGTACGACGCTCATCGCGCCGAGAGCCGTCATGTCGTTGATGGCGAAGATCGCATCGGGGTTCCGCGGCAGGAGCACGCGCATCGCGTCACAGCCGCCTTCGTACCGGAGCGTGCCTTCCGCGACGAGCGTCGCGTCGAAGGCGACGCCGGCTTCCTCGAGCGCGCGACGGTAGCCGAGAAAGCGCTGGAGACGGCCGTACGTGGCACTGCCCGCGCCAGTGGACGGCCCGGTGATCATCGCCACCCGGCGGCGTCCGCCGTCCAGCAGATGGCGCGTGGCCGCGTACGCGCCCCGCTCCGAGTCCACCAGAAGCGTGCTGACGGTGTCGAGGCCGTACTCGCGCTCGATGGCGATGACGGGTACATGCGCGCGCTGCGCGACGAACTGCGAGAGGGCCTCCTGGGGCACGCAGTCGCCGATGAGGACGAGCCCCACCACCTGTCCCTCCACGAGCATGCGGAGATTGGCCGCGCCCACATCGCCGCGGTGATCGGAGTCGCAGAGCGAGAGGGTGCGACCGCCAGCGCGCAGGGCGTGACTGAGCGAGCGGACGATCTGCGTGAAGAAGGGATTGGTGAGATCCGACACGATCACGCCGACCGCATGGCCCTCGCGGCGCTTGAGGCCGCGGGCGAGCTGGTTGGGATGATAGCCCATGTCGGCGACGGCGCGCTGGACGCGCGCCCGTGTGCGCACGGACACCCAGGTGGCGTCGTTCACCACGGCGGAGACCGTGGCGGTGGACACCTTGCACCGTTTGGCGACGTCGTGCAGAGTAACGTGTCCCAAGTCGCTCACGCGGTGAGGTGAACCGCCCTGACGCGAACCGGCGGGACGATATCTGCAACGTTTAAGGAAGTCAACACATCAACTCGCACTCCCCTCGAGACATGGATCGACGAGACTTTCTGCACAGCGCGCTGGCCGCCGGGGTGCTGGGCACCACCGGACGACCTGCGATCGACGGTGACCACCGCCGCGCCGCTGACGAGCGGCGCCACTACGAGTTGAGGACGTACGAGCTGCGGTCGGATCTCGAGCCGGCCCGCCTCCATGCCTACCTCCGGAGCACGCTGCGTCCCGCGCTCGCCCGCGCCGGCGCCGGCGCCCTTGGCTTCTTCTCGCCCGACACCGGGTTTCCGTCGCAGTCGGTGATTGCGCTCATCGAGTACCCGTCGCTCGCCGCGGTGGCCTCGGTCGGGGCGGCGCTCGACGCCGACGCGGCGCTGCAGACCGCACGCCGCGCGTTCGAGAGCGCCGCCGAGGTGCCCTACGTGCGCTACGACGCGCAGCTGATGCGTGCATTCAGCGCTCATCGCGCCGTCGAGGTGCCGGCCGGTGACGCCGACAGGCCGGCGCGCATGTTCGAGCTTCGCACGTACGAAGCACGCAGCGGGAGCGCGCTCGAGCGCAAGATCGCGATGTTCAACGACGCGGAGATCATGCTGTTTCGCAGGCTCGGGATGACGCCGGTGCTCTTCGGCGAGAATCTGTTCGGATCGCGGCTGCCCAGCCTCACCTACATGCTCACCTTCGCCGACCTCGCCGCCCGCCAGCACGCCTGGGCGACCTTTCGCGCCCACCCCGACTGGCTCGAGCTCCGGAAGGATCCCAGGTACAACGACATCCCCGGAAGCGTGACGGTGACCAACGTCGCCTACCTCACCCCCCTGCCCTTCTCGCCGGTGCGCTAGGCCGGCGGCGCCTCAACGTCGGTTCAGCGCGCGAATCGGCCGTGGTAGCCGGTGATGTCGTCCGTCGCCGCCGCGCCGTTCATGATCAGGACCTGGTACCGGAATGTGGCCGACGCCCCAGCGGCAAGGGTGAAATTGAGTGTCTCCTTGCCGTTGCTGAACACCTTCTGCCCCAGCGGATTGGCGGCGAACAGCCCGTAGCCGCGCGCGTGCCAGTAGGTGGGATAGCCGGGGTTCCTGGGATGATCGAGCATCGCGATGCGCACCGTGTCCCCCTTGATCACACCCGAGAGGGTCACCCACTTGGCGCGCGTTCCCCACACCGCATCGCCTTCCTTGCCTTCGGAGGAGCGATAGCGCCCCGTCACGCCGGCATTGTCCAGCACGGCCACCGTGCTGGCCCGCCCACTGGCATCGGTGAACTTTTCGGGCGTGGTGGACGGGTGCTCGAGCTCGCGCGCGACGCGCAGTCCGAGCACGCCCTCCTTGTTGTCCGCGAACACAGCTGGCTTCCCGAGCGCGGTGAGCGTCGTGATCCGGTCGATCGTCCGGAGCCCCGCCGACGCGCGAAAGATGAAGTGCACGTTCTCGCGGACCAGCACCGTACCCGTCATGTCCACCCATTCGGTCGTCACGTCGAGCGTGCCCTTGCCCGGCCCACTGGTGGTTGCATCGACTCTGCGGTGCCGCACGGACCCCATCTTCGGCGCGTCCGCCGCCTTGATGTCGGTGGAGTTGTTCCAGAAGTCGAGCCCGTTCACATCGCCGTAGTTGAACCACAGGCCGGCGTGATGCGGATGATCCACGCGCTCGCCGGCCCGAGGCGCGAGCGGGAAGCCCCGCGTCACGAGCGTGCCCGACGCCGTGCGCAGCGGGAACAGCGTGGGCTTCTTCAGCGATGCAGGCCAGATGTACGAGGTGAACGGCTTGCCGTCGACGAGCACGTCCACGCGGCGGGCCGCGTCGTGACGCACCACGCGCACAGCAGCCGCCGGCGTCTGCGCCTGTGCCGCGTGCGTCGCCAGAACACCGAGCATCGCGATGCACCACGAGAGGCCGAACAGGTGCATCGTTGACCAGACCGCAGGACGAAGCGCTCGCATCGCAATCCTCATGTCTCGGGACGGGTGGTGGGAGCAACGGTGCGTGGCGCTGGGACGGAGAGTCCGGCAATGACGCCGCGCATGTAGGCGAACGACTGCTTCATGCCGGGGAGCGGATCATCCGCATCGATCTCGTACTCGAGGTTGACGTAGCCGGGAAACTCGATGGCGGCCAGCGCGCGGAAGATCTGCGGGATGGGGAGCGCCCCCTCGCCGACGATGACCTGGCTCTCCCTCACCTTGAGGTCGCGGAGATCCTTGACGTGCATGTCGTGCAGCCGCGGGCCGGCGTCGAGCACCGCCTGCACCACGTCGGTCCCGGTGCGCACCGTGTGCCCGATATCGATGCAGAGGCCCATGCGCGGATCCATCGACTTCACGTGCTTCAGCACGTCGTACGGCGAGGGAAAGTGCTTGTCTTCCGTGCCGTGATTGTGGATGGCGACCTTGATGTCGTACTCCCGCACGAACTTCTCCACGCGCGGCAGAATCCCCGGGTGGCACGTGGCGACCATCACCGGCATGCCGGCGTGTTTCGCGTACTCGAAGTACCGCCTGACCTCGTCGTCGGTGTCCGCGGCGAAGGTGATCGTGCCTCCGCCCACGATGGTGAATCCCCTCGCCTCGATCGCCTTGCGCGCCTCGGCCAGTTCGGCGGGCGACTTCTCGTACGGCAGATGGACCGACTTGAGGTTGACGTAGGGCGTGCGGAGCGCGCGAATGGCGTCCAGCGCCTTGTCGAGCGGGAGCTTGCGGAGCGAGTAGCTCGCGACGCCCAGGCGCACGGCGCCCGCTGGGTGCCCGGCCTCGGGCGGCGAGACGGCACGCCACGCCTCGGCGGCCTGCGCCCCGCGCGTGGCGCCCGAGGCGGCCAGGGCGGCGCCGGCGAGGGAGGCCGCCGAAGCGGCGAGAAAGCTGCGACGCGGGAGATGGCACTCGGACACTGGCGCTCCTCGGGAAGGCTTCCCCATTAAACGTTTAAGGTGAGCGCGCCAATGTACGCGTCACGTCCCGCGCCAGCAAGCAGTTTCGCCCCGTCACCAGCAACGGCGTGTCTCACAGCGCGCACCGCCGGTTTGTTGTATCATTGCGCCGATTCACTCGCGAGCTCCCCTCGGCCCGGAAGGTCACGTCATGTCCTCATTCGCCCTGCCCGTCCGCCGCATGACACCGCGCTTCGGTGCCGCGCTGCTGCTCGCGCTCGCCGGCTGCGCCTCCTCCGGCGCCCCACCCGCCCCGCGCGCCACCACCCCCGCCGATTCGGTGAATCTCGGGTATGGCCGAGCCGCCAAACGCGATGTGAACGCGGCGGTCGCCACGGTGGAGGGCGACGTCGCCCGGCGCAGTACGCCGATGACCGTGGCCGACATGATCGACGGCCGCTTCGCCGGCGTGGAAGTTCGCCGCCTCCCCGGCGGTGGGGTGTCCGTCCACATCCGCGGGCAGCGCTCCCTCACCGCCGACCGCGAGCCTCTGTACGTGGTGGACGGCATTCCCAAGCCCGTCGGCTCGCCGGGCACGCTCACCGATCTCGATCCTCGCGACATCCAGTCCATCGACGTGCTCAAGGACGCCGCCGCCACCTCGCAGTACGGCTCGCGCGGCTCCAACGGAGTCATCGTCATCACGACTCGCCGCGCCAGATAGGCCGAGCGAACGCCGGACGCTGGTCGTCCCCATCGTCCGGCGCTCGCGCCCGGTCAGTAGCAGGGGTTCTGCGCGATCGGCGGATCGGAGCGCTCCAGCTGCGTCGTCGGGATGGGACGCACCGTGTGGCAGTCGCGAATGCCGGGTGCCGCCTCCTTGTTGTAGCGCTTCACCCGCTCCACCAACTTGCCGTTGGGCGAGCCCGGCATCGGACGCACCAGATCGAACCAGCGCATCTGCTCCCCGGCGAGCTCGCGGGAGCGTTCGTCGAGCAGAAAGTCGATGCTCAGGTCGGCGAGCGTCGCATTCATCATCGCCGGCGCCACTCCCTTCCTGACGGCGCGCTGCCGAACGGCGTTGACGAGGGGCAGCGCCTCCGCCGCCTTGCCGTCGCGGAACAGCGCTTCGGCTGCGATGAGGTAGGTCTCCGCCAGCCGGGCCACGTAGAAGTCCTTGCCACCCGCCGTGTCGTTGAGCGCGAGCCGCGTGCCGTCCAGGAACTTGCTCAACGTGGGATACGCCGCGTCGCTGTAGTCCTTGGGGGAGAGGACCTGGTAGCGCCGGCTCGCGCTGTCGGCAGCCGTGAGGTTCACCCCGGGCATGAAGATCGCCGTGTCGCCCACGAGAAACCTGGGCACGCCGTTGCGTCGGGGGAGCGTGGCGGCGTTGTTCGCCAGCCACATCGTCTGGAATCCGTCCTCGTAGCGCGAGTCCGTGCTGCGGTCCCACAGGTCGAGCAGCCAGGGGGTGGGCCGGAACCGCTTGAAGGCGCGCCCGTTGGGGATGTCACGGATCATCCCGGGGAACAGCTCGTAGGCCATGGTGAAGTAGAGATGCCCCGAGTTGCCGCCGTCAGCGAGCAGCGGGTCCACGGTGTATTGCACGGCGAACACGACCTCGCTGTTCCGTTCGTTCCTGATGTCCCAGAGGTCCTTCCAGTTGGGGATCAGCCGGTACTGCGCATCCGCGATCACCGCCTTGGCCTTGTCGGCGGCGAGCGCCATGTCGCCGCTCTGCGCGCGCGTGAGATAGACGAGCGACAGGACGTGCCGCGCCGCACCCTTGGTGGCGCGACCGTACTGTGCCTGCGTCACCGGCAGCGCGGCTTCCGCCGCCAGCAGGTCGGCCACGATCGCCGCGTACACCTTCGCCTTGGGCTCGCGTGTCGCGGCGGTGGAGGGCGACGTCGTCTCCTCGAGCGGCAGCGGGATGTCGCCGTAGAGCCGCACGAGGTTGAAGAAGTACAGCGCCCGCAGGAACCGCGCTTCCGCCACGCGCTGCGTGCGCATCGTCTCGGAGACCTGGGCGCTCTTGGCGCGCGAGATCACCGCGTTGGCGGTGTTGATGGACTGGTACAGCAGGTCCCAATCCTCGCGCACGTACTGTGCGTCGCCGTTGAGCTGCGGATTGTAGAGGTTGAAGTACTTGTAGTTGCCGTCGGCGCCGTTGGTGAACTCGTCCGTGCCGAACACGGTCACGGCGAATCCCCCCTGCCTGGCGTAGAAGCGGTGCAATCCCGAGTAGGCCGCGTTGGTCGCCGCATCGAAGCCCACGGCGCTCAGATAGTAGCTGTCGGTGATGCCGGTGATCGGCACCTCGGTGAGGTCCGTACATCCTGCGGCGCCGGCAGCGAGAAGCGCGGCTGCGATCGCGCGGCGACTGGCGGCCACCTGCCGGGCCATCGCCTCGAGCGTCCTGTATGCATTCACGATGATCACCGGTTAGAAGCCGAGGTTGGCCCCGAGCAGCAGGGAGCGGTAGGAGGGGACACCCGCACTGGAGCGGCCTTCGGGATCGAGCACGGTGGAGCTGGTGAACGTGAACGGATTCTGTACCGTCGTATAGAGGCGGAAGGACTCGGCGCCGACGCGCTGCGTGTAGCGCTGCGGGGCCCGGAAGCCCAGCGTGATGTTCCGTACGCGGGTGAACGAGCCGTCCTCGTACGCGCGCGCGCCGCCGTACAGCGGATTCTCCTGGTTCTTGTTGGGACGCGGCTCCGACGTGCTCGGATTGGACGGCGTCCAGTAGTTCACGGCGAGGCCATTGTAGCGGCCGGACAGCGTGCTCTGGCTGGTGCGGAAGGAATTCTCGATCATGAATCCCTGACGCGTGACCACCTGCAGGGAGAAGTCGACGAGGCGATAATCCACCCGGGTGTTGAAGCTTCCGGTCCACACGGGATAGGTGTTGCCGAGAATCTGCCGGTCGAACTCGTTGATCCGGCCGTCCGGCTTGCCGTTGGGGCCACTGAAGTCCTCGACCCTGATCTCACCGGGCTTCTGGCCGAACTTCGCCGCTTCCGCCGCGTCGCTCGTCTGCCAGATGCCGAGCATGCGGTAGTCGTACCACACGCGATTGTTGTTGCCCGACCCGCCGTCGATCGGCCTGCCGATGAACCACCGGTTCCCCACGTCGTCCACCGCCCCCTTGGAGAGGCTGACGATCTCGTTCCGGTTGCGCGCGTACGTGACGTCGTTGGACCAGCGCACGCCGTGCCACCCGTCCAGTGCGACGCCGGTGAGCGAGAGCTCCACGCCCGTGTTGCGCGTGGCGCCGATGTTCTGCGTGATGCGGGTGAAGCCGGTGTTCGCCGGGAGCTGGCGATCCATCAGCAGGTCCTTCGTGTTGGCGCGGTAGGCATCGAGGGTGCCGCTCACGCGGCCGTTCCACAGCTCGAAGTCGGCGCCGGCGTCGTACTGCTCGGTCTTCTCCCACTCCAGATCGGGATTGGCCAGGCTCCCGGGACGGTAGCCGAACGCCGACGTCGTGCCCCACGCGTAGATGCTGCGCGTGAGCCCGCCCTGCGTCTGATAGGGCGCCACCGACGTGTTGCCCGTGCGGCCGAAGCTCCCGCGCAGCTTGAGGCTGTTCAGCGCGCCGATGGGGGAACCGCTCGCCCCGTCGATGACGCGCCACGCGAGGGCGACCGAGGGGAACAACGCGAATTTCTTGCCCGGCGCCAGCCGCGACGATCCATCGAGCCGGCTCGTCAGCGTCAGCAGGTAGCGATCGCGGAAGGTGTAGTTGAGCCGCGCCATGTACGACTGCAGCGCCCACTGGGAGATCTCGCTGCCGATCGCCTCCACCACGCTGCCCGACCCGAGATTGTAGAACCGCTGGCTCTCGTACGGCAGGCCGCTCGCGCGCACGTCGTCGTTCTCGACGGTCTGCTTCTCGATACTGTAGAGCATCGTGGCGTCCACCTTGTGATCGGCGCCGAGGCCACGCTTGTAGGTGACGATGTTGTCCAGCGTGTAGTCGAAGGTGCGATCGTTGCTGATCTGCGCCTCGGCGGGACTGCCGGCGCGGCTCGCCGTCTCGGCGCCGCGGAAGATGCCCTGGCGCGCGTACGTGAGATCCGGGCCGAAGTTGACGCGGTAGTCGAGCCCCTCGGCGAGCTTCGCCGAGGCGAACAGCGTGCCGAACACCCGCGTGCGCACCCGCTCGTCGATGTGGTTCTGGATGTCACTGAGCGGATTGACGCGCTGGGGATCGGGCGTCGGCTTGAAGATGAGCTTGCCCGCGCTGTCATAGGCGACGGACAGAGGGCTGTCGGCGAGGGTCTCGCCGTAGACGCCGTCTCCCCGTCCCACATTCTGGATGCTCTTCAGCACGAGCGCCGAGCCGCCGAGCCGGAGGCGCGGTAACGCCTGGGTCTCCAGGTTCACGCGCATCGTCTTGCGGTCGTAGTCCTGCGCCAGCACGATGCCCGTCTGGCGGGTGAGGTTGCCGCTCGCCGAATACGTGGTGGTGGGGCTGCCCCCGGACACGGAGAGCTGGTGGCTGGTCTGCGATCCGTTGCGACGGATGAGGTCCTGCCAATCGGTGGACAGTCCGGCGGCGAGCGCCGCCAGTTCCTGCGCGTAGAAGGCATTGGAGGAGACGTCGGCCGCCGTGCACGAGGTGGCGCCGCCGGCGCACAGACCGCTGTTGTACTGTCCCACGGCGCGATAGGCCTCACGCTTGTACTCCGCGTAGCCGGCCGCGTCGAACAGGTTCACCTTGCGGTTCGCCGTCTGCGTGGCGGCGTAGGTATCGTAGCTCACCCGCGCCTTGCCCTCGGTGCCGCGGCGGGTGGTCACGATCACCACTCCGTTGGATCCTCGAGAGCCGTAGATCGCCGTCGCGCTGGCGTCCTTGAGGACCTCGATCGACTCGATGTCGCCCGGATTGAGATCGCCGATGCCGCCGGCGATGGGCACGCCGTCGAGCACGTACAGCGGATCGTTGGAGGCCTTGATGGAGCGTTGGCCCCGGATGCGGATCTGGATGCCGTCACCGGGCTTGTAGCCGGTGGAGGTGATGTCGACGCCGGGAATCCGTCCCTTGATCGCCTCGATCGCGTTCGTGGTCGGCTGCTGCTGGATCTGTTCGGCGGTCACCGATCCCACCGCGCCGGTGACGTCGCGCTTCGACTGCGAGCCGTAGCCGATGGTGACGACCCGCTCGAGCTCGATCGTCTGTCGCTTCAGCTGGAAGTTGGCGGTCGTGGGCTTGCCGGCCGCCACGGGCACGCTGTCCATCACGGTGGGGGTGAACCCGATGGCGGACACGCGGAGGCGGTAGGTGCCGGGCGCGACGACGATGGCGTACCGGCCCTGGGCGTTGCTCTCGGCGGTGAGTCGAGTGCCGAGGACCGAGACTCGGGCACCGCTCAGCGGCGTGCCGCCCTCGATGGCCGTGACGCTCCCGGTGATGCGTCCGGTCTCACCCTGCGCGAGGGCGGGGACGGGGGAGGCGGGGAGCAGAAGTGCGAGGAGACCTGCGGTGGCGAGCCAACGCTGCATGATGGTCGTGCTCCGAACAGGTGGGGTCTGGCGGAACGGCGGAGAGTGCGCGGGCGGAACGGGCAACAATGGAGGGGCGCCGAGCGGCGCGAGCGGCCGTCGTGCGCGATGGCGGGGCGATGGTCAGCGCGGTCACTATAACGTTTAACAAAGCCACGTCAAGAGACCACCGCGCGGCCAGACGTCATGTCAGGGAGGGCAGGTCCATCCCCCCTGACAT
>JBKJIY010000064.1:0-38704 GCA_046598315.1 Gemmatimonadaceae bacterium | reverse complement strand
GTTCATCGATTTCTTTCGGCAGGTCGGCGCGCGCGGCTATTTCCTGCGCGACATCGGCCGCGCCTTCGGCGATCCGGCCACCTTCGTGCCCGAGACGATCCGCCAGATGCGGGTGATCGGGGTGGAGTCGATCCCGCTCACCGTGATCGTCGCCGCCTTCATCGGCGGCGTGATCGCGATCCAGGTGCGCTACCAGCTCTTTCCCGGCGTACAGCTCTCCATCATCGGACTGTCCGTGCGCCTGATGCAGGTGCTGGAGCTGGGTCCGCTGCTCACGGGCCTCGTGCTCACCGGGCGCGTGGGGGCGCGCATGACGGCGGAGATCGGGACGATGCGGGTGACCGAGCAGATCGATGCGCTCGAGACGCTCTCGTATGATCCGGTCGCCTTTCTCATCGTGCCTCGCCTGCTCGCCTGCCTGCTGATGGTGCCCTGCCTGGTGATCCTCGCCGACGCCACGGGTCTGTTGAGCGGCTACGCGGTCTCGGTCTACGTCACGAAGGTGACGCCGCAGGATTTCATCGCCGGCGTGCGATTGGGCTTCGGGACCTTTCAGGTGGTGTACTCGTTGATCAAGGCGGTGCTGTTCGGCGCCGCGATCGCGTTCGTCTGCTCGTACGAGGGCTTCGTCACCGAGGCAGGCGCCGAGGGGGTGGGTCGCTCGACGGCGAAGGCCGTGGTGATCACTTCGGTGTCCATTCTCATCCTCGACACGTTGACGGCTGCGCTCCTCGCCCCTTACCTACAGACATGAAACGGCGCGACGAAGTCCTGGTCGGCATCTTTCTCACCTCCGCGGTCTCGATCGCGCTCCTCGGCACGCTCTGGCTGGTGCGCGGCGGGCTCTCGAGCGGCTATCCACTCTACACCAAGTTCGCCTGGGGGCAGAATCTCAAGCCGGGACAGCCGCTGCTGCTCGCCGGCGTGAACGTGGGCGCGGTGAGTGCCGTGAAGCTGCGGCAGGATGGTTTTCTCGACGTGATGCTGCGGGTGAACGACGACATCAAGGTGCCGAGGAGCTCGATGGCGAGCGTGAAGCCGATCGGCATCTTCGGCGACGCGGCGATCGCGCTCACCCCCAAGGCGCCCAGCAACATCTCGTTCCGACCAGGCGACACCGTCCCGGTGGGCCCGGCCGACACGGACATCCAGGCCATCATGAACAAGGTGGATTCCGTGGCGGCGACCGTGCAGCTGATGACGAAGATCCTGAACGCGGAGCTGTTCGCGTCGGGGGGCATTCGCGACATGCGGAAGACGCTCGCGAGCTCGGCGACGGTGGCGGCCCAGGCGGCGCAGCTCTCGATCCAGCTCAACGCCATCGCGGCAGAACAGAACCGGAACCTCACGGCGACGATGGCGAGCTTCCGCCGCGCCGCGAGCGCGGTCGACTCGGCGAAGATCGATTCCACGTTGAACAACTTCCGTACGTCGAGCGCGAGTCTCACGCGCATCGCGGCAAATCTGGATTCCACGAGCAAGCGCGCCAACACTCTCCTGGCCGGGATCGAACGCGGCGAAGGGAACGTGGGCAAGCTGATGAAGGACTCGCTGCTCTACCGTGATCTGCGCGGGCTGGTGAGCCAGGCGGACTCGGTACTCGCGGATCTCAAGAAGAATCCGCGGAAGTACATCAACCTCAAGATCTTCTAGCGGCGCGCGCGCGGCACTGCTCGCGAGGGCACTCCGCGGCCTCCTCACCCGAGGTCGTCGCTGCTTCGTGAATCCATGGAGCGGGACATTTGATCTCAATTCACCGGCTGACGTTACGTGTCGCCGGCGTCTGCCGTCACTCATATGCACTCGCTCAGTGAGGTTGGTGATGGCTGATATCCGCAGCGGCGTTCCCGCGCTGTCCCTGTATACGCGTCCCGCGACCGCGGCGGTCGCCCCGCCCGCGGTGGCGCTACCGTCCGCGCCCGCCGCAGCACCCGCGACGCGGCGCCCGGCCCTGTCGCTTCAGACGGACACCTACACACCGTCATCGGCGACCATCGAGCCGAGCGCGCGCGAGCGGCTGCAGCTGCTGAGCGTGCATCGCGGCGCCGAGGCGGTGCTGGGCACGGTCGAAGGGATGCTGGCCGAGCACTACGGGGTGTAAGGGGCGGGTTCCCGCTTTTCCGTATTCGGTATTCGGTCTTCCGCTTTGTCGGCATCGGTCACGGTCACCGTGTATCCCCCCTATACCGCCCGGCCCCTCCGCCCCACCGTCGCGAAATACACCGGTATCCCCAGCAGCACGATCCCCAGCACGCTCAGCGTGGGCCAGCGGCTGGTGGGGTCGAGAATCGCATTGCCGAGCAGGAAGCAGGTCGCGAGGATGAAGAGCGCCGGCACGATGGGATACAGCGGAACACGGAAGGGCGGATCGTAGCTCGGCCGCCGGCGCAGCACGAAGATGGACGCCACGGCCAGCGCGTAGAACGGGACGATCGCAGTGACGAAGGTGTCGGCGAGCTGCTCGAAGGTGCGCAGCATCACGAACACGATGCCGAGCCCGGTCGTCAGCAGGATGCTCACGTACGGCGTGCCATATCTGGGATGCACCGCCGCCACCTTGCGGAAGAAGAGCCCGTCGTCGGCCATGGCGAAGAAGATGCGCGGCGCGGTGAGGAGCGTGCCGTTGAGCGTCCCGAAGGTGGAGAGCATCACGGTCACCGCCACGAACACCACGCCGACGGGGCCGATGAGCAGCTGCGCGACGTCGGCGGCGACGAGCCGCGAGGTGCGGATCGTCTCCACCGGAAGCACGGCGAGATAGGCGATGTTCGCCAGCAGGTAGATGGCGATCACGGCGAGCGTGCCGATGATGATCGCGCGCGGCAGCGTGCGGCGCGGATCCTTCACTTCGCCCGCCACGAAGCTGAGGTCGGCCCAGCCGTCGAAGGCCCAGAGCACCGACACCAGCGCGAGGCCGAAGGCGGCGATGTGGAACGAGCCGTCGGGAACGGCGGGCGTGTAGAAGCCACCGGTGCGCGGCAGGCCGAGCGAGAGAGCCAGCGCGATGATGAAGAGGAGGCCTCCATACTTGGCCAGCGTCGTCACGTTCTGCACGAGTGAGCCCCATCGCACCCCCACGTAATTGAACGAGGCGGTGAGGGCGATGGCGACGGCGGCCACGTAGTGCACGTAGTCGCTGTACGGCTGCTGCGAGGGATCAAAGCCGAGGACCCGCACCAGATATTCGGCGAAGGTGGTGCTGATGGCGCCGAGCGAGGCCGCGCGGATGAGCACGAGCTCGGCCCAGCCGAACAGGAACGCGGCGAGACGGCCCCACCCTTCCCTGATGAAGACGTACGCCCCCCCGGTCTCGGGGAAGGCGCCGGTGAGCTCGGCGAGGGTGAGCGCCCCGCAGAGCGCGAACAGTCCGCCGGCGACCCACACCGCCATGAGCGGCAGGGGGCCCGGGAGCTTGTCGGCAATGCCCGCGGGCGAGCGGAAGATGCCGGAACCGATCGTGGAGCCGATGAGCACGGCCACGGCGCTCCAGAGGCCGAGTTGGCGCTGGAGGGTGCGAGGTGTCGCGGAGGAAGTGGAGGTCGCCATGCGCCAATGCTACGCGCGCGGGTGAGGTGCTGAAAGGCCTCCGCGCCCCAGATGCGTCAGGGAATTCCCGGTTGACCCCCGCTTCCCGCATGGTGACCTTTCCAACTCGCCATTCATAGTTGTCTGCTCCATCGCCGCGCATGCGACTCTCCTTCGCCGTCGGGCTGTTCTGGACGTCCGTGGCGTGCTGTGTGTTCGCCCAGGTCCTCATCATTCGCTCGGTGCTGCGCACGCATCCCGTGCCGCAGCCGGGCGCGTCGCCGATGCCGCGACCGCGGAACGGGCTGGAGCTGCTGTGGGCGGTGGCGCCCGCCGTGGCGCTCGCGGCGCTGCTCTTTCACACCTGGCGGGCCGTGCAGCTGAACGCGTCTCCGCCGCCACCCTCGCCCGTAGTGCAGCCCTCCGCATGACGACGATCCGCCGCTTCGCCTTCGGCGCGTTCGGCGTCGCCTGCCTGCACCTGGTGTTCGGTGCCATCGTGCGCATCTCCGGCTCGGGGATGGGCTGTGGCGATCACTGGCCCAGGTGCTACGGCCGCTGGTTCCCGCCCATGGATCGACCCGATCTGGTGATCGAGGTGGCGCACCGGTACCTGGCTTCGGTGCTGCTGCTCAGTCTCATCGCCCTGCTCGTGATCTGTTGGCGCCGCGCGGGTGATCCCGGAGTGAGCGGACGCGGGGGCGTGCTGCGCGCCGCGGCGCTCGCGGTGGCGCTCGGCTTTGCGGCGGCCGTCCTCGGCGCGATCACGGTGAAGCTCGGCAACGCACCCTTTGCCACGCTCGCGCACTGGACAGTGGCGATGAGCCTCGTGGCGGCCACCGTCGCGGCGGTGATTCGCGCCGGCGGACTCGGCGGAGCGGCGGCGCGGTTGGGTGGCGCATCCCTCAAGACCCGCCGCGCGGCGGTCGGCGGCGCCGCTGTGGCGCTGCTCACCGTGGTGATGGGCGGTCTGACGGCCAAGTATCCGGGGGCGGCCGTCGCCTGTCCCTCCTTTCCGCTGTGTGGCTTCAATCCGGACGTGCTCGCGCCGGCGCGGCACGTCCAGCTCACGCACCGCGTCCTCGCCTTTCTCGTGGTGCTGCATCTGATCGGCGTCTTCTTCGCCGTCCGCAAGCGCGGCGAGGCACGCGTGGTGCGGCGCGCGGCGGCGACCGCCGCCGCGCTCGGCGTGCTGCAACTGCTCGTGGCTGGCGCGATGATCGGCATGCGGCTGCCGCCAGTGCTGCGGTCGCTCCACGAGGCCACGGGAGTCGCCGTGTGGATCGCAGCATTCTCGCTCGCGTACATCTCGCGGCTGGCGAGTGAGGAGAGCGGTGCGCCTTCGAGCGGCGGCGCGTGAACCAGGCCGTCGCCAAGCCGCCGCAGATCCCGGGTTTCGCGCGCGATCTCATCTCGCTCACGAAGCCGCGCATCATCTCGCTGCTGCTCGTCACGACGATCGCGCCGATGTTCGTCGCCGGCCGGCCGGGCTGGGGCCTCGTGCTCGCCGTATTCGTCGGCGGCTATCTCATGGCGGGCGGGGCCAACGCCGTGAACATGTACATCGACCGCGACATCGACGATCGCATGGCGCGCACGCGGCTGCGTCCCATTCCGAGCGGACGGATGCGCGCCGAAGCGGTCCTGGCGTTCGGCATCCTGTGCGCGACGACCGCGACCTACCTGCTGGCGCACGTGGCGAACGTGCTCACCGCGGCGCTCGCCCTCGGCGGCTTCTACACGTACGTGTTCGTCTACACCCGGTGGCTCAAGCGCAGCTCGCCGCAGAACATCGTGATCGGCGGGGCGGCCGGCGCCTTTCCCCCGCTGGTGGGCTGGGCGGCGGTCACGGGGCGGGTGGATCTCGTCGCCGTGTACCTGTTCCTCATCATCTTCTACTGGACGCCACCCCACTTCTGGGCGCTCGCGCTCAACAAGCAGCGCGACTACGGCAACGCGGGCGTGCCCATGGCGCCGCTGGTGTGGGGCGAGCGGGAAACGATGCGCAACATGCTCTGGTACACGCTCATCCTCCTGCCGCTCACCCTGTTGCCGGTGGCGTTCGGCGCGCTCGGCATGCCGTATCTCGTGATGGCGGCGCTGCTCGGCGGCTGGCTGCTGGTGGACGTGGTGCGCGTGATCCGCGCGGCGGACTTCGTCCAGCCGGCGTGGGCCTTGTACAAATATTCGCTGCTGTATCTCGCGCTGCTCTTCGCCGCGATGGTGATCGACCGGGCAGTGGCATGAGCGAGCCCCGCTCGGCAGCACCGCGGGAGATGCCCGTGCTCATCAGCGGTGGCACGAGCGCGCCCGAGACGCTGCTGCTCATCGGCGCGCCGGGCGCCGATGGCGTGGTCCACGTGCGAAGCTGGTCGGGCACCGACTGGAGCGCGCCGCCTCGCGTGCGTGCCGAGCGGGCGAGCGACCTCCTCGCCCGACTGGAGGCCGAAGCGGCTGCCGGGCGCCGCATGAACCAGTCGCTCCATGCCCTGCGCCTCTGGCTGCGCAGCGAGGGCGGCGCGCCGCGTTGACGTGACCGCTCCGCCGCCGGCAACCGGTGGCGCGCCAACGGTGCGCCGCCCCGTCTCGCCCAAGCCCCTCCGCGCACTCCTGCCGCGCGTCCGCCCCTTCGCTGGGGTGCTTGCGGTCTGCGCCGTCTGCCTGATCGTCGCGGCCGCGGTCGGCCTCGCCTTTCCTCAGGTCGTCCGTTACCTGCTCGATGCGGCATTCCAGGAGCGCGACCGTGCGATGCTCGACCGGATCGCTCTCGGGCTCGTGCTCGCGTTCGCGCTGCAGGGGCTGATGAACTTCGTGCAGGTCTATCTGCTCACGAGCACGTCGGAACGGATCGTGGCGAGACTGCGCGAGGACGTCTTCGCGCATCTGGTGCGTCTGTCGCCCGGCTTCTTCACCGAGCAGCGGACGGGCGAGCTGACGAGCCGGTTGTCGGCCGATCTCGCCGTGCTGCAGACGCTGATGGGCAGCTGGATCTCGGAGACGTCGCGGCAGAGCCTCTTCCTCGTGGGCGGCATCGTGATGCTCACGCGCACCCACTCCCGTCTCACGACGACGACGCTGGCCGTGGTGCCCGTGGTGGTGGCGAGCGCGTTCTTCTTCGGTCGCCGCCTGCGCCGCGCGAGCACGGGGGTGCAGGACCGCGTCGCCGAAGCGATGGGGATGGCGGACGAGTCATTCTCGCAGATCCGCACGGTCCAGAGCTTCGTGCGCGAGGCCGAGGAGACGCGACGCTATCGCGCCCTGCTCTCTGGTGTGGTGGCGGCGGCGATCGTGCGCGCGCGTACGCGCGCCCTGCTGTTCGGCGTCGTCGGCTTCGTCGCCTTTGGCGGCGTGGTCGCCGTGCTCTGGCAGGGCGGACGCCTGGTGCTGGAGGGCGCCCTCACACCTGGCGCGCTCGTTTCGTTCCTGCTCTACGCCATCACGGTCGCGGCGGCGGTGGGCTCGCTGGCGAGCCTGTTCGGCAGCTATCAGGAGGCGGTCGGCGCCGCGCAGCGGGTGTTCGAGCTGCTGGAGATGCGCGCCACGGTGGCCGAGCCGTCGCGGCCCGTGGCGCTGGCTCGCCCGGTGCGCGGCGCCCTCGCGTTGGACGAGGTGCGGTTCGCGTACGCCCCCGGCCTGCCCGACGCGCTCACCGATGTGTCGTTCGCCATCGCGCCGGGGGAGGTCGTGGCCTTGGTGGGGCCCTCGGGGGCGGGGAAGACGACGGTCGCGTCGCTCATTCCGCGATTCTGGGACGTCACCGGTGGCCGCATCACACTGGACGGTACGGACGTGCGCGAGCTGGCACTGGGCGACCTCCGCGGGGCGATCGGCCTGGTGCCGCAGGAGCCCGCGCTGGTCAGCGGATCGGTGCGCGAGAACATCGCGTATGCGCGGCCGGATGCGAGCGAGGGGGACATTCTCGCCGCGGCGCGCGCCGCGCACGCCATCGAGTTCATCTGCCGGCTGCCCGCGGAGATGGATACCCTCGTGGGCGAGCGGGGGGTGAAGCTGAGCGGGGGACAGCGCCAGCGTATCGCCCTGGCGCGCGTGTTTCTCAAGGATCCGGCCGTGGTGGTGCTGGACGAGGCGACGAGCAGCCTGGACAACGAGAGTGAGCGGCTGGTGGAGGAGGCGATGGAGGAGCTGCTGCGCGGCCGCAGCACGTTGATCATCGCGCATCGGCTGCGGACGGTGCGCCGCGCTGACCGGGTCCTGGTGCTCGATCACGGCCGGGTGGTGGAACAGGGGACGCACGATGAGCTGGTGGGCGCCGGCGGAGTCTACTCCCGGCTCTATCGCGCGGAGCTGCGGGACTGAGGCAGGGTCGCCCTCCCGCAGTCAGCGCGGCATCAGCTTCACGTCCGCCCGCGCAACCGCTCCGCTCGAGACGGTGATCTGCTGTTCCAGCACCGCTCCTCTCTCGTGCCACACGCGAAGCGTATGCGTGCCCGGAGGCACACCGTCGAGCGAGAACATGCCGTCGGGACCGGTCACGGCGTGGTACGGATGATCGAACACGGCGAGGAATGCGCGCGACCAGGGCCGGCTCGCGTCGCGCACGATCACGAGCCCCGGCGCCCGCGCGGGAAGGTCGGTCGGGATCACCTGCTCGTCGCCGCCGAGCGGCACCGCACCGCGTGCCTTGTCCTCGCCGCCAGCGACGAAGCGAAGCTGCTGCCGGAAGCTGTCGTGCGCGATCAGGTTCACCGCGCCGCCCACGAGCATTGCCTGGACGCGGGGCTTGAGAATGCACGTGTCGCTCTCCAGCTCGATACGGCGCTCGAGCGGCAGTGCCTTGCCCGCGCGCACGTCCGCGATCCACACGACAGCGCCGGCTACGCCGCCACTGGGCGCGACGCGCACCGATTCGTCGGCAATGGATGCACCGCAGAGCGCGCTGTCCGCCCCCGTGGCGGCGGGCGCCGCTGGCTGCACGCTGGCATTGAAGGAGACCATCCCTGACACACTGCCGGGCGACGCGACTGGGGCCACGGTGTAGGGCCCCGGTGGCGGCGCGATCACGACATCGCCGGCGCCTTCGTCAACCCGTCGTTCGTCCGCGCCCTGTGCGGCGGAAGAGCTGGCGGCCTGCACGCCCGACGCGTCGCTGCCGCTGCAGGCGGCGAACAGCAGGGACGCGAGGAGCAGATGCGACAAGCGGGGCGCGGTGGCGCGCGAAAGAGCAGCGATCACGGAATCGTCTGGAGGCGTCGACATGCGGAGCGGGCACGAGGGGCAAGGGGCGAGCCACACGGCACGCGCTTCGCCGCGCTCTGCTCACACGAGAAACATCTCCCGCTGATACGACGCCGGCGTGATCACCGCACGGCCCGGCTCGATGTAACAGTTCACCTCGCTTCGCATGCCGATCTCGCCGGGAATGTACACGCCGGGCTCGATGGAAAAGGCCACGCCCGGCACGAGCAGGCGCTCCTCGCGGGTCTCGAGATTATCGAGGTGAGGTCCGGCGCCGTGCAGGCTTCTCGGATCAATGGAGTGGCCGGTGCGATGAGTGAAGTACTCGCCCAGCCCGCGCGCTGCGATGACGGCGCGGGCGACGTCGTCCACGTCGCCTCCGCGGACCGCGCGTCCCGCGGCGACCTCCGTCTGCACGAAGTCGATCGCGGCGTCGCGCGCGCCGCGCACCGCCGCCCAGATCTCGCGGGCCCGTTCGCTGGGCGCGCCGATCGTTCCCATGTACGTCTGATCGGCGTAGGGCATGCCGCGCTCCCCCGCCCACAGATCGATCAAGAGCACGTCGCCCTCGACGAGGGGACGCGGCCGCTCGGGCGAGGGCTCGTAATGCGGATTCGCCGCGTTGGCGCCGGCGCTCACGTTGGGGCCGTGGTCCGTCTCGAGTCCCGCTCGCGCGAACTGCTCGCGCATCCACAGCATCAGCTCGTGCTCGGTGGCCGGACGATCGGTGCGCGCGCGCCGGCCGGCAATCTGGAACGCCTCGGCGCCAATGGCCGCGATCGCCTCGGCCGAGCGGAGGTGCGACGCGACATGCTCCGCGTTCCACGAGGCATAGAAGCGCGCGACGAGCTCGCCCGACGGAACGATCTCCGTGGCGCCCCCCGCGCGCACCATCTCGATCACCCCCGCCGGCACGCGATCGATGTACGGCACCGCGTCGCCGGGCGAATACTCCATCGCGATCCGCCGGCCGTTCACCATTGCGGCGACGGCCGCCTCGAGCTCGCGCCACGAGCTGTACGTGGAGCGCGTCCACTCGGCGGGCCACTGGCGCCAGGGGCCGGGTTCGATGGCATGTCCCAGCGCGCTCGGCATGCCGACCGCGGGAATCCAGGCGAAGATCCGCCGCGTGAGCATTCCCTCGAGGCCGAGAAACGGGCGCGCGATGGGGTTCATCCCCTGGAAGTCGAAGACGAGCCATCCGTCGAGCCGCGCCTCGGCGAGGGCGCGCTGGAGCGCTGGAAGCGTGGCAGGAGTGAGCATGAACGGGGAGTGGAATGTCGGAACGCTGCGGCCTGCCGGCTCAGGCGGCCTGGCTGCGATCTGCGCCGCGCCAGTCGGCTCGCCACTCGCACGAGCCTTCGGCACGTCCCTCGCAGCGAGTGTGCTCCACCGCTCCCGTCGTCCCCACGAGCAGTCGCAGCAGCTCCTTGAGGGTGGCTTCGTAGAACGCACATCCCACGCTGCCGGGCGCCACCCCGAGCGTGACGGAGCGCGGCACCTCGAGCAGCACATAGGTGCCGACCCGGCGAACGTTCGCGTTCAGGTAGCGCTTGGCGATGCGGCGCACGCGGCGGAGCGCCATCGGACGGGCGACGAGCGACGGGAGAAACTTGAGCAGGCCGCGCGTGACCGGGAACACGGTCATGTACGCCTCGTGCGCCAGAAACCGGCCGGCGGCGCGGAGCACCGCTTCGGCATCGGGGCGACGTCCGATCAGTCGCGCCAGGGCGACGGCCTCGTCGGTGCCCGTGCGCTGGTTGCGTCGCACCGCCTCGGTGTAGCGCTTGATCTGCGTATAGACCGTGTCGCTCAGACCGAGTCGCTTGTTGCGGAGCTCGTCCACGAATTCGGCTTCGAGCACTCCCTCGGGCGTGTCCACGTCGCGGACGGCTTCGAGAAGGCTGAGCGGGAGGAGTGCGTCGACCGTAGCGAGCATAGCACTGCATGGGGACAGCGGCGGCAGGAACTGCAGAAGAAGCCGTGGAAGTTAACGGGAACCGGGGAGCCACTCAATGCCTTCAGCCAACGATCGCCGCTTGCCGCACACCAGCGGCCGGCCTACGTTCGCTCTGCGCCGGAGTGGCGCAATGAGGCCCGCGACGTCGTTGCCCATGCCGCTGCACCACAAATTGGCCTCTGCTGCCCCGCGCGCGCCCGAACCTCTGGGCGAGCGAGCGGCGCCGTTCCCGCGTCGAGCGGCGACGCCCTCGCCGGACGGCCGGCTCGAGCATTCGTGTCGGGCTCGTCTGGCGCGACTGCGCACGATGGCCCCCGCGAGCCTGCGCGCGCGAATCGAGCGAGAGCTGCGCGCCGCCGAGCGCCGGTGATCTGGCGCGCCCTGGCGGGGGTCGCGCTGGCCGCCGCCGTCGCCGCGGTCGCCGTGCGCACTCACGCGCTCTCGCGCGGGGGTGGCGTCGCCGCCGTGATCACCGGGGCGGTGACGGTCGCCGCCGGATGGGGATTCGGCGTCTTGCTCGCGAGCTACTTCGCGAGTTCCGTGATGCTGTCGCGGTTCCGCGCCGCCGTGCGCGAGCGGCGCACGGGCGACATCGTCGCGAAGCGCGGGCCGCGCGATGCCGCGCAGGTGCTGGCGAATGGCGGCGTGTTTGCCGGCAGCGCGTTTCTGTCGGTGGTGCTGCAGGCACCGCACCTGGCGGCGGCGGCGCTGGGTGCGCTCGCCGCCGCGACCGCGGATACCTGGGCCACGGAGATCGGCACGCTCTCGGAGGCGAGCCCGCGGTCGCTCATCACCTTCGTGCGCGTACCGGCGGGTACTTCGGGAGGGGTGACTCTCATCGGGACTCTTGCCATGATCGCTGGCGCGCTGTTCATCGCGCTCACCTCAGTGGCGCTCGAGCTTGCCACACCCGCGCTCGCCATCGCGCTCGGCGGGGTGGCGGGAGCGCTGGCTGATTCGCTGCTTGGCGCCACGCTGCAGGAACGACGCTGGTGCGCGGCGTGTAACCTGAGCACCGAGCGTCCGGTCCACGGGTGCGGCGCGGCCACCGCGCACGCCGGCGGCGTCCTGGGGCTGGACAACGACGCGGTGAACCTGGCCGCGACACTGACCGGGGCGCTGGTTGCCGCCCTGGCATACTCCATCATGGGCACAGCGTGACGAGACGCGGCACGCGCGACGCAACGGACGTGATCGTCGTGGGAGGTGGGCCGGCCGGCGCGGCGACGGCATTCATGCTCGCGCGCGCCGGCGCACGCGTGGTGGTGCTGGACCGCGCCACATTTCCCCGGCCCAAGCCCTGCGCGGAGTATCTCAGCCCGCAGGCTTCCCGACTCCTCATGGAGATGGGCGCCCTTGACGCCGTGGAGCGTGCCGGCGCCGCGCACCTGTCCGGGATGATCGTGCGCGCGCCCAACGGTGCCGCGCTCCGCGGCGATTTCGTGGCGGCGCATGGCTTTCGCGCCTTTCGCGATCGTGGCCTCGCGCTGCGCCGCCTCGTGCTGGATCCCATTCTCCTCGACCGCGCGCGATCGGCCGGCGCCGAGGTTCGTGAGGGCGTGCGCGTGAGCGACGTCGAGCGCGACGATGCGGGTCGGGTAGTGGGCGTGCGCACGCTCGGTGCGACGGGTCAGGCGCGTACGATGCACGCACCGCTCGTCGTCGGCGCGGACGGGTTGCGATCCGTCGTGTCGCGTCGGCTCGGCCTCGCGCGCACCAGAGGCTGGCCGCGCCGGCTCGCCCTCGTGGCGCACTACGATGGTTTCGGCGATGTGGGCCAGTGGGGAGAGATGCACGTGGAGCGCGGCGTGGGCTACGTGGGCCTTGCCGCGGTGGACGGTGGCCTCACCAACGTGGCGCTGGTGGTGCCGATGAGCGCCGCGCGGGCCGTCGGCGCCGACCGCACGGCGTTCTTCGAACGGTGGCTGCGCGAGCGGCCGCAGCTCGCGCCGCGCGTCGCTGGCGCGCGGCGCGTGTCGCCCGTGCTGGTCACGGGGCCGTTCGCATCGCACGCGCGGCGGGCGTGGTCGCCTGGCGCGGCGCTGGTGGGCGACGCCGCCGACTTCTTCGATCCCTTCACCGGCGAGGGCATCTATTCGGCCCTGCGCGGCGGCGAGATGCTCGCACCCTTCGCGCTGCAGGCACTGGGCGCGAGCGACGAGCGCGGCGCGGCGCACGCGCTGCGCGACTACGACCGGGCTCGCCGGAGCGAGTTCCGGGGGAAGTGGATCGTGGAGCGGCTCATCAACGCGGCCGTCGGCTTCGCGCCGGCCATCAACTACTTCGCCCGCACTCTCGAGGCGCGCAAGGATATGGCGGATCTGCTCGTGGGCGTGACCGGCGACTTCGTTCCCGCCGGCGAGGTGTTGCGTCCGGGCTATCTGCTGAATCTCTTTCGGCAGCCTCGCCTGCCTCCCGCACCTCCCGCATGACGATCGACAAGGACACATTCCGCAGCGTGCTGGGACGTTTCGCGTCCGGCATCACCGTCATCACGGCACGCGATGCCGCCGGACAGGACGTGGGCATGACCGTGAGTGCGTTCTGCTCCGTGAGCCTGGAGCCGCCTCTCGTGCAGGCCTGCGTCGATCGCGCCGCCTCGATGTTCGACGCGCTGCAGAACACGGAGCGGTACGGCGTCAACATCCTCGGCGCTGACCAGGAGGCGCTGTCGCGCCGCTTTGCCGGCCTCGATTCGTCGCACCGCTTCGGCGGCATCGGCTACACGCGCGGCGAGAGCGGCGTCGTGTTCCTCGACGAGGCGATCGCGCATCTGGAGTGTCGCGTCGTGCACCGCTACGATGCGGGCGACCACATGCTGTTCGTGGGCGAGGTGGAGAGCGCCACGGCCCGCGACGCGCGGCCCCTGCTCTACTATCGAGGCGGCTACGCGCAACTCGAGCGATAGCGGGTGCTGACGCCGCGGCGCCATCGCGGCGTGGAGCATCTCGACGATCCGGCCACGCAGCCCGCGCTGCGCATCCGCTCGCTCCGGGACGTCCGGCGGGCGAACCTCGTGCTGGGCGGAACGCGAGCCGTCGTCGACGAAGTCGCTCGCCTGCTGCCGGCGCTCGGCGCGCGCGCGTCACTGCTCGACGTGGGCACCGGGCTCGCCGACATCCCGGTGGCGGCGCGGGCGCGCGCCGGGCGCACGGGCATCGCGTTGACCATCTACGGTGTGGACGCGGCGGAAGTGCTGGCGCAGGGGACGCATGGCCGGCTCGACGGCGCCGCCTGCGGTGACGCCCGAGCGCTTCCCTTCGCCGATTCGAGCGTCGACGTGGTGATCTGCTCGCAGGTGCTGCATCATTTCGTGGACGCCGACATCCCGGTGGTGTTGCGGGAGCTGGACCGCGTGGCGCGGCGCGCCGTGATCGTGAGCGACCTGCGGCGCAGCTGGATCGCCGCGGCAGGATTCTGGTGCGTGACCTGGCCTCTCCGCTTTCATCCGGTGAGCCGGCACGACGGCACGATTTCCGTGCTGCGCGGCTTTACCGACGGCGAGCTGGCCGGCCACGTGCAACAAGCCACGGGACGGCTTGCCGCCGTTCGCCGACACCTCGGCTTTCGTCTCACCGCCACGTGGACCCCCGTCACATGACACAGGCAGAACCGCTGGAGATCGGTCCCATGCCGATTGGACGCGAGATGACCACTGTGGACGAGCAGCTCGTGCGCGCCCCGCTCGGCCGCATCTTCACCATGGCCGCCGACGTGGAGCGATGGCCAGCCCTGCTTCTGCACTACCGATTCGTGCGCTTCGACGACAAGCGCAGCGACGGCGGCGGCATTGTGGAGATGAGCGCCAACCGGCCATTCGGCCCGCTGAACTGGCGCACCTGGTGGCGCTCCCGCATGCGCGTGTACCCGCCCAACGGCGTGGTGCCTCCGGCCATTAGATTCAGCCACATCGGCGGCATCACCTCCGGCATGGAAGTGGAGTGGACCTTCCACGTGGCCGCCGGCGGGACGCACGTCCGCATCGTTCACCTGTGGGACGGGCCTCCCATTCCGCGGCTCGGCGTGCCCGCCGCCACGATGGTGATCGGGCCCGTGTTCGTACACGGCATCGCGAGCCGTACCCTGTCCGGACTCGCCGCCCGCGCGGAACGAGCGGTCGACTGAGCGGGTATTCGTGTTTTTCTCCTGGAGAACGAGTGGCTGAGCGCAGACGGGTGGCGATTACCGGGATCGGGGCCATCACCCCCATCGGCAACGGGCGGGAACCATTGTGGAACGGCCTGCGCGCCCAGCGCTCGGCCGTCCAGACCATCGACCGTTTCGACCCGTCCATCTGGCGTAGCCACCTTGCTGCGCAAGTGAACGACTTCGATCCCTCCGACTACTTCGAGTTCAAGAAAGCGAAGCGGCTGGACCGGTTCGGCGGGTTCTCCGTGGCCAGCGCGATGCAGGCGATGGACGACGCGGGCCTCGAGCTCGCCAGCGAGGATCGCGAGCGGGTCGGCGCGATCATGGGCACGGCGCTCGGGGGCATCCGGTTCGCCGAGGAGCAGCTCAAGGTGTTCATGGCCGAGGGCCCGCGAGGCGTGGATCCTACGCTGGCGCTCAACGTGTTCGGTGGTGCCGCGAGCTGCAACATCGCCATCGAGCTGGGGGTGCAGGGTCCCAACAGCACGAACGGGATGAGTTGCGCGTCCGGCACCGTGGCCATCGGCGACGCCTTCCGAGCGATTCGCGACGACTACGCCGACGTGATGTTCGCCGGGGCAGCCGAGGCGCCGCTGGCGCCGCTGTGCTTCGGCGCGTTCGCGATCATCCGCGCGATGAGCACGCGCAACGACGATCCGACGCACGCGTCGCGACCGTTCGACGAGGGGCGGGACGGGTTCGTGATGGGCGAGGGGGCCGCCGTGCTCGTGCTCGAGGAGCTCGGGCGGGCGATGGCGCGCGGTGCGCACATCTATGCCGAAGTGGTCGGGTACGGGCTGTCGAACGACGCGCACCACATGACCGCACCGCGGCCGGACGGCTCGCAAGCGGCACGCGCGATGCGGCTGGCGCTGCGCGATGGCGATGTGGCGGCTGGCGACGTGCACTACGTGAACGCGCACGGCAGCTCCACGCCGCTCAACGATTCGACGGAGACCGCGGCGATCCGGCAAACGTTCGGCGAGCATGCCTCGTCGCTGCAGGTGAGCAGTACCAAGGCGTACTACGGCCACGCACTCGGCGCGTCGGGGGCCATCGAGCTGGCCATCTCGGCGCTGGCGCTGGAGCGCGGGTGGCTGCCACCCACGTTGAACCTCGAGGTGCCTGGTGCGGGGTGCGACCTGGACTACATCCCGAACGAGGGGCGCGAGGTGCGTGCGGAGTATGCGCTGAGCAACAGCTTCGGGTTTGGCGGGATCAATGCGGCGGTGGTGCTGAAGCGCCACGACGGGGTGTAGCAACGCCGTTGTTCAATCCTGTCCCCCTCCGTAGATTTCGGTATCTGTTCGGTGGCTTTGGGGGAGGGAAAGGATGAACCTGGAAGACAAGCTCGCCGTGCTGGCGGATGCGGCCAAATACGACGCCTCCTGCGCCAGCTCTGGCTCCAAGGGGCGCCGCAGCAAGGACGGCAAAGGCATCGGGTCCACGGAGGGGATGGGGATCTGCCACAGCTATACGCCGGACGGCCGGTGCGTGAGCCTGCTCAAGATTCTCCTCACCAACTTCTGCCAATACGACTGCCTCTACTGCATCAACCGGCGATCGAGCGACGTCCGCCGCGCGCGCTTCACGCCGGACGAAGTCGTCACGCTCACGCTCGACTTCTACCGCCGTAATTACATCGAAGGGCTCTTTCTCAGCTCGGGCATCTTCAAGAGCGCCGACCATACGATGGAGCAGCTGGTGCGTGTCGCGCGCTCGCTGCGCGTGGATCACGCGTTTCACGGCTACATCCATCTCAAGACCATTCCGCACGCCTCGTCCGAGCTGCTCCTCGAGGCGGGCCGCTGGGCTGACCGGCTCAGCATCAATGCCGAGTTGCCCACCCAGGCCGACCTGAATCAGCTCGCGCCGGAGAAGGAGCTCGTTTCCATCCAGCGCACGATGCGAACGGTGAAGCACGGCATCGATGCCGCCCGGACGGAGACGCGCGACGCGGTGCGCACGGCGAGCGCCTCCAGTGCGCCGCTCGTTCGCGCCAGCGGCCGGCTTGGCGAGGTACCCACGGTGTTTGCCCCTGCCGGCCAGAGCACGCAGCTCATCGTCGGCGCGACGGCGGCGTCCGACGCCACTATTCTCGCCGCCAGCACGGCGATGTACGATGCGCACGGCCTGCGTCGCGTCTACTACTCGGCATTCAGTCCGATCCCCGACTCACCGGGCGTGCTGCCGAGCATGTCGCCGCCGCTCATTCGCGAGCACCGACTGTATCAGGCGGACTGGCTGGTGCGCTTCTACGGGTTCTCGGCGGAAGAGCTCACTACCACCGCGGCACCGAACCTCGACCTCCAGATGGACCCGAAGCTCGCGTGGGCGCTTCGGAACCGCGCAATGTTTCCCGTGGACGTCAACGTGGCTCCCCGATCGCTGCTCCTGCGCATCCCGGGCGTTGGCGTGCGCAGCGTCGATCGGATGATCGCGGCGCGCCGCTGGCGCCGCCTCCGGCTCGCCGATCTCGCGCGGTTGCGCATCGCGCTGTCGCGCGCCACGCCGTTCATCCTCGCGGCCGATCACAATCTGGACGCGCGTCTGCTCGATTCACCGGGCCTGCGCGACCGGCTGCTGCATCGGCGCGCGCAGCTGGATCTCTTCGCCTCCGCGTCGGCTGTCGCACCGTTGCAAGGTGCTACAAACGTGCGACACGTGACCGCTGTCCACGCGCTGCATCATGCGAGCACTGGCATTCCGTTCGCCGCCGACATGCGCTCGGTCGTCGGCGGCGAGCTGTAGCAGCGCCGAGCGCGGGTTCATCGTGCGCGAAGTCCTCTTTGACGGGTCGTGGCCGGGATGGCGCGCGACGGCGCGAGCCGCTCTCGCTGACGATCTCGCACCTGACGAGGTGCGGTGGCGCCCGGCGACGGACGAGCAGGATTCGCTGTTCGCCGCCGAGGTGCCGCCGCACGGCGCCAACCGCGTGAAGCAGTCCGCGCCCGACGGTGCGGCGACCGGCGGCGCCACGCCGTCCGTGCCCCGGACATTTCTCGCGCTCGCGGCAGACGTTGCCTGCCACGCCGACGCGGAACGCTGGAGCGTCCTGTACCGCGTGCTCTGGCGCCTCACGCATGGCGAACGCCACCTGCTCCACGTCTTCGTCGACGACGACGTGCACCGGCTGCAGGTGATGGCGAAGACAGTCCGGCGCGAAGGACACAAGCTGCGCGCCTTCGTGCGCTTTCGCCTCGTCGGCGGCGGCACGGCCCACGAGCGCTACGTCGCGTGGTTCGAACCGGAGCACGACGTGGTCGCGCGCGAGGCTCCGTTCTTCGTGCGCCGGTTTCCCGCCATGCGGTGGTCGATCCTCACGCCCGGGATCGCCGCGCACTGGGATGGTGTGGAGCTCACGTACGCACCGGGTGTCTCACGCCTCGACGCGCCGCGTGGCGACGATCTCGAGCGGCTCTGGCGCGTCTATTACGCGAACATCTTCAACCCCGCACGCGTCAAGCCGCGAATGATGCGGTCGGAGATGCCGGAGCGATATTGGAAGCACCTGCCCGAGGCGTCCCTCATCGCGCCACTGCTGCGCGAGGCGCCCGCCCGCGTACAGCGCATGATCGAGCGCCAGCGCCACGTCGCGCACGTTGACGAGGAGGTGGCCCTGGCACGCGTGCGCAGCGACCGCGCACGCGCCGAGCTCGGTGCCTGGGGAGTGACACCCGGCGCGTCGCCGCTCGCGCACCGGAGGGTGCGCATCGGCACCGCGAGCTGGACGGACCCGACGATGACGGCGCGCGGCGTGTTCTATCCCGACGGGACGCGCAGCGCGGCGGCTCGTCTCGCGTACTACGCGACGCGCTTCTCCCTTGTGGAGGCGGACTCCACCTTCTACGCGCTCCCATCCGAGCGAAACGCGGCGCTGTGGGCCGAGCGCACGCCCGGAGGCTTCGTGTTCGACGTGAAGGCACATGCGCTGATGACGGGGCACGCGACCGCACCGGCGCGCCTGCCGCGCGATCTGCGCGACTCGCTGCCCGCTCAGCTGCGCGACTCCGCGATGGTGCTGGCTCGCGATATCCCGCCGGAGGTCACGCACGAGGTCTGGCGACGGTTCATGCACGCGCTCCGGCCGCTGCGCGACGCGGGCAAGCTGGGGGCGCTGTTGCTGCAGCTGCCGCGCGATTTCACACCGTCCCGTGAGAGCGAACGGGTGATCGCCGGCCTACGCGAGCGCGCGGGCGACGATGCGCTGTGCGCCGTGGAGTTCCGCCACGCCGACTGGGTGATCGACACCACGCAGCGTGAACGGACGCTCGCACTGCTCCGCGCCCACGATCTCGCCTATGTGATGGTGGACGCACCGCCGGGATTCGCGACGTCGATGCCCCCCATCGTCGCCGTGACGAGCGACCGGCTCGCCGTCGTACGGCTGCACGGCCGTCGCACGGACACGTGGGCGCGTCCCGTGACAGTGACGAGTGAGCGGTATCGCTATCTGTACGACGCCGTGGAGCTCGCAGAGTGGGTGCCCCGCATCATCGATGTGGCCGAGCGCGTGCAGGGCGTGCATGTGGTGCTCAACAACTGCCACGCCAACTACGGCACCTCCAACGCCGACGAGATCACGGCGTTGCTCATCGAAGCCGATCGCGCGCGTCGACGGCTGCACGGGGACGGCAACTGACCGTCGAGGGAGCGCGGCGATCGGGTGCCCGGCTACATTGCGACATACCCTTTGCCGAGACACCATGGGACAGAGATCCGACCGACACCAGCACGCCGCCGGCCGACGCCGGAACGAGCAGGGCTTGCCGGCCCTCGCGGGCGGGGACGACCGTGAGGAGAAGGTGCCCCTTGCCGGCTATGAGACGTTGTACGAGATCACTCGCTCCGGCCGAGTCTATTCGCTCGTCACGCACAGCTTCCAGGCGAACGCCTACGCGGCCAGCCGATTCATCCGCATCACGGCCAATGGCGCAGTCGTGAGTCTGTCGAAGCAGAAGGCCATCGCCGACAGCTGGCGCGCGCAGCAGGACGGATGAGTCAGCCTACCGGTCGGCGAGCTCCCGCTTGGACCCGTACGACCGCTCGTACCGCTCGATCGACTCGTTGATGATCTGCAACGCCTCCTGGCTCTTCCCCCACCCGATGATCTCCACCCGCTTCACTGCGAGATTCTTGTACGTGTGAAAGAAGTGCTCGACCTCCTTCAGCATGTGCTGTGGGATGTCGGCGATGTCGAAGTATTCCTGGTGATACGGATCGTTCAGCGGGACGCTGAGGATCTTGTCGTCAGGCTCGCCGCGGTCGAGCATCTTGAGCACCCCGATGGGCCGTACGTCGATCTGGCACCCGGGAAAGGTCTCGTGCTTCACGATCACCAGCACGTCGAGCGGATCATTGTCCTCGTGCAGGGTGCGCGGGATGAACCCGTAGTCGCCGGGATAGTGCACCGCCGAGAACAGCACGCGATCCAGCTTGAGCATGCCGCTGGCCTTGTCCAGCTCGTACTTGTTGCGGCTGCCGGACGGGATCTCGATCACCGCCGTCACGCACTCCGGCGCATCGGCGCCAACGGGCAGGTCGTGCCAGAGATTGATCATGCCGCGCCTCGAGTCGCCGGCATGGCCGGTCGTGAGATGGGATTCCGGGCGTCCTGCAGGTCGGTATTCGCGCCGTCGCTGCGAGTCATCGCGCCCTTGTACTTCATCGGTTCCTCGTCCACGCCGAAGTTGCCAAGGTCCAGCTCCTGCACGCGCCGCAACTGCTCGGCAGTCATGGCGGGCACCTCGCTCGCCGCGGCGAACTCGGCGACCTGCTCGTCGTCATACACGTTGGGCAGCGCCGTCACCACCCGCGGCTCGGCCAGCAGCCACTTGATCGCCGCCTGCCCGAGCGTCATCCCCTCGGCGAGAAAATCCAGCGTCTTCACTTTCTCCACGCCGTTCACCAGCCAGCTGCGCGGACGGTGCTTGCGGTGATCGTTCTCGGGGAACACGGTGTCCACCGTGTATTTCCCCTCGAGCATGCCGCTGGCATGCGTGACGCGCACGTTGAAGCAGCAGTTGGGCGCGTGCCGGCGCGCGGCTTCGATCATCGCCGAACCGGGATGCTGTTCCAGCACGTTCCAGATCATCTGGATGGTGTTGATGTCGGGCTCGCGTTCCACCAGCTCCACCGCTTCGTACAGCCAGCCGATGGCTGGTCCGAACGCCGCGCCCCACGTCCTGATCTTTCCCTCGCGCTGCAGCTCGCGCAGCGTGCCCCAGAGCTCGGCGTCGCGCACGTGCTCCATCTTGGCGTTGTGGAGCTGCAGCACGTCGATGTAGTCCGTCTCCAGGCGCTCGAGGCAGCGGTCCACCGCCATGCGCACGAACGGCGAATCGGTGCGCATCGGCAGCTCGGACTGACCGCGGCGGTTCTGCTGCGCCTCCTCGTCGTAGATGTCGTACCCGATCTTGGTTCCGATCACGATCTCGCTGCGCCGGCCACGGAACGCCTCGGCGATCTGGCGTTCGGCACGCCCGTTCCCGTACGCATCGGCGGCGTCGAAGAAGGTGACGCCGTGCTCGTCGAGCGCGCGACGCATCATCGTCACGGCCTCGGCGTCTGTCTTCTCCCCCCACCATCCGGTGGACGTCGTCCAGGTGCCAAAGCCGACTTCGCTCACGCTGACGTCGGTGTTGGGAAAGCGGCGGTACTTCATCGAGGACTGGGGAGAAGGTTTTCGGTTTCCGGTTTTCGGTTCAGAACGGCTTCTAGCGGCGCAGCACCTTCGCCGCGTCGAGCGCAAAATACGTGATGATCACGTCGGCGCCGGCGCGGCGGATCCCCACGAGGCTCTCCATCATCGCTCGTTCCAGGTCGATCCATCCGCGCTCGGCGGCCGCATGAATCATAGCGAACTCGCCACTCACCTGGTACGCGGCGAGCGGATACGACGTCTCCGTCTTGACGCGCGCCACGATATCGAGAAATGGGCCGGCCGGCTTGACCATGACCATGTCGGCGCCCTCCTCGATGTCCTGCCAGGTCTCGCGCAGGGCTTCGTCCGCATTGCCGGCGTCCATCTGATACCCCCGCCGATCGCCCGATTGCGGCGCGCTCTCGGCGGCCTCGCGAAAGGGCCCGTAGAACGCGCTGGCGAACTTGGCCGCGTAGCTGAGGATCGACGTGCCGCTGAAGCCGGCGTCGTCCAGCGCCTGACGGATGGCGGCGACGCGGCCGTCCATCATGTCGCTCGGCGCCACGATGTCGGCGCCGGCCCGCGCGTGCGAGACCGCTTCGCGCGCGAGGAGCTCGAGCGTGGCGTCGTTGTCCACGTCGCCGTCCGCGAGGATGCCGCAGTGCCCGTGGTCGGTGTACTCGCACATGCAGACGTCGGTGATGACGACGAGCTGCGGCAGCTCGCGCTTGAGCGCGCGCGCGGCCTCTTGCACCGGTCCGTCGTCATCCCACGCACTCGAGCCCGTGGCGTCCTTGCGGACAGGAATCCCGAACAACAGCACACCGCCAATGCCCAGGTCCGCCGCGGCGCGCGCGTCCACGAGCATCTCGTCCACCGACGTCTGATGCACCCCCGGCATGGAGGTCACCGGCTGACGCACCCCGGTGCCGGCTCGCACGAACAGGGGCAGGATGAGCTGCGACGGCGCGAGGCTCGTCTCGCGTACGAGCGCGCGCAAGGCACTGGTGCGGCGCAGTCGGCGGGGTCGGTACTGGGGGAAGGCTGGCATGGGCGTCAATGAAAGGTCGCGTGCGTGTCGCTCATCTCACTCGGGCTGCGGCGAGGGAAGATTCTGCGCGCGGCGCAGCCCCTCGAGGATCTCCGATGCTCCCTCGCCACGGAGCTGATTCGCCAGACGTATCCCGCTCAGCTCGGGATCGTCGCGGTCCAGCGCGATGACTCCTCGCACCACCCGCGTGCCGTCGATGGACGCGATCATGCCGTGCAGCACGGCCGCTCCCAGCTCGTCGAGCATGGCGAGCGCGCCGATCGGCACCTGACAGCCCCCCTCGAGCGCGGCGAGGAAGGCGCGCTCGGCCTGCACCGCGCGCATCGTGGCCGGATCATTCATTTGCTGGGCCAAGGTTGACAACCGCTCGTCGTCGGCGCGGATCTGCACGGCTATCGCCCCTTGCCCCGCCGCGGGAAGCCAGATGGGCGCGTCGAGGTAGCAGGTGATGTGCTGCCGCGCGCCCAGGCGGTGCAGTCCCGCGGCGGCCAGCACGGCGGCATGCACGCGGCCCTCATCCACCTTCTTGAGCCGCGTGGGCACGTTGCCGCGCAGCTCGGCCACCTCGAGATCCGGCCGCGCCGACAGCAGGAGCGCGCGCCGGCGGAGGCTGCTCGTGCCCACGCGCGAGCCTGGTGGCAGGTCAGCGAGCGACTCGCCGAGGATGCGCCCGTTGAGCACGAGGGCGTCGCGCGGGTCCTCCCGCTCGAGCACCGCGGCGACGACGAGGCCATCCGGACTCTCCGTGGGAAGATCCTTGAGGGAGTGCACGGCGAGATCAGTCTTCCGCTTGACCAGATCGTGCTCCAACTCCTTCGTGAACAGACCCTTGGCGCCGATGGCGCTCAGCGGCTCGTCGAGCCGTTTGTCGCCCACGGTCCGGTACGTCACGAGCTCGCTCTCCACCCCCTGCGCGGTGAGCGCGGCCTGGACCATGCGCGCCTGCCGGAGCGCGAGCTCCGACGAGCGCGTGCCGATGCGCACCGGGCTGCCGGACTCGCTCACGTCACCGCACCCGACCGGTGCACTCCACGACAGCCTGTACCAGCGCGGGCACCGAGGCCGTGGGGGCTTCGGCGAGCAGCGTGAGACCGGCCGCACGCACCGCATCGCTCGTCACCGGGCCGATCGACACGGCGGGGGCCAGACGGGCAGCCTCCGCGCCCACCGCCTCGACATACCCGCGCACCGCCGACGCCGACGCGAAGGTGACGGCATCCACACCTCCGCTGCGGAGCTGCGCCGCCAGGGCGTCGGCCCCGCTGCCGTCGGGAACGGTGCGGTACGCGCGCACCACGCCCACGGTGCAGCCGAGTGCTCGCAAGCCATCGGGCAGGGCGTCGCGTGCGCCCTCGGCCGCTACGTACAGCACCCGTGAACCACGCACGTCGTGTCGAGCCGCCATGGCCCCGAGCACGGCTTCGGCGACGAAGCGCGTCGGAACGACGTCCGCCACCACGCCGCGCGCGAGCAGGGCGTCGCGCGTCGAACCGCCCACGCACGCCACCCGCAGGGCGGACAGCGCGCGCATGTCGCGCCCCGTCGCGCGCAGGGCATCCCACACCAGCCCGACGGCATTCTGGCTCGTGAGCACGAGCCAGTCGTAGTCCGTCGCCACTCGCGCCAGGGCATCACGCAGCGGCGCCGTATCGAGCGGCTCCACGCGCAGCGCGGGCAACTCCAGCACCTCCGCACCCGCCTCGGCCAGCGCATCGCGCAGCCCGCTCGCCTGCGCCGAGGCGCGCGTCACCACGATGCGCCGGCCGAACAGCGGACGCTCGTCGAACCAGGCGATCTCCCGGCGAAGGCCGACGACGTCGCCGATCACCGTGATCACGGGAGCGGTGAGCCCCTCCCGCGCGACGGCAGCGGCGAGCGTGGTGACCGTGGCGACGACGGTGCGCTGGCGCGCGTGCGTCCCCCACTGCACGGAGGCCGCCGGCGTGGCGGGCGACATGCCGCCCGCCACGAGCGCCGATGCGATGCGCGGGAGCGTCTTGACGCCCATGTACAGCACGATGGTGCCGCCGGCACGCGCGAGCGCTGCCCAATCCGTCTGCGTCTCCGCCTTGGCGGGATCCTCGTGCCCGGTGACGAAGGTCACTGACGTCGCCACGCCGCGATGCGTGACGGGAATGCCCGCGTACGCCGGCGCCGCCACTCCCGCCGTCACCCCCGGCACGAGCTCGAACGCCACTCCGGCCTCGGCCAGCGCCTGCGCTTCCTCACTGCCCCGTCCGAACACCAGTGGATCACCGCCCTTGAGGCGCACCACGCGCTTGCCCTCACGCCCGAGGCGGATGAGCAGCGCATTGATGGCGTCCTGGCTCACCGACTCCGCATCGCCGCCCCGCTTTCCCACCTCGTGCAGCTCCACCGTCGGGTTCACCGCACGCGCCGACGCGACGATGGCAGGATTGGCGAGCGCGTCGGCGGCGATGGCGTCGCAGCTGGCGAGCAGATCGCGTCCTCGCACCGTGAGCAGACCCGGATCGCCCGGACCGGCGCCGACGAGATACACGCAGCCGCGGGAGATCGCATCATGCTGGGTCATGCCCCCTCGGCGCCGCGCGGCTCGGCGGCGATGCGCGCGCGCAGACGACGGCTGCGTACGGCGAGGACAAGGCCGTATGCCAGGTAGACCACGGCGGCCACCACGTAGGACGCCACGTAGTATCCGGCGTTCGACGGCATCAGCGCAACTCCTCGCGGTCGGCGAGCAGGTCGCGCATGGTGGCGATGCGATACCGCGCGCGGAGCAGGCCCACGAAGAGCAGCGCGAAGGCGGCGAAGCCGGCGAAGAAGGTCACCATCATCTCGGCGGACATGGACGGCGCGCCGGGCTTGAGCACGATCGGCATGGGATGCAGCGTGCGGAACAGGTACACGCTCAGATGAATGAAGGGGACGAGCAGCGCCGCGAGGAGGCCGAGCACCGCTGAATAGCGGGCGCGCATCCCCCGCTCCTCCACGGCGCCGCGCAGCAGGAGATACCCGAGCACGAGGAACCAGAGAAAGAGCGTGGACGTGAGCCGAGCGTCCCACGTCCACCAGGCCCCCCACACCGGTTTGCCCCAGAGCGGGCCGGTGATGAGCACCACGGTGGTGAACACCAGCCCCACCTCGGCCGCGCTCTCGGCGAGTCGGTCGAGCTTCTCGTCCTTGAGGAAGAGATAGAGACCGCTCGTCACCGCCAGGAGCGCGAAGGCGAGGTAGAGCGCGACGAACGCGGACGTCGCATGCACGTAGAGGATCTTCTGCGCGGGACCCTGGAGCGCCTCGACCGGCGTGAAGAAGATGGCGCGCACATAGAGCGCCGCCACCGAGACGTAGCCGCCGATGAGGAGCCAGTCCGCGCCGGTGCGCACTGGTGAGAGGGCGGCACTCGTGGACGTGCTCATTCTTCGACGGTGTACGGGAAGGCCAGGGTGCACGCCACGACGAAGACGAGATCGTAGGCGAGGAGGATGCGCAGCCAGGGCCACGCCTCCGCCGCGGGGCGGCCGGCGAGAAGCCGGGCCGTGGTCTGCGCCGCGGACATGACGATGGGAAGAAAGAACGGCAGCGAGAGCATGGGCAGCAACAGCTCCGCCAGGCGCGTGTTCACCGCCATGGCGCTGAACAGCGTGCCCACCGCGACGATCCCGATGGCCGCGAGCAGCGCGAGTCCCGCGAGCGGCAGGGCGATTCCGCCCATGGGCAGGTTGTAGAACAGCGCCACCGCCGGCAGCGCGACGAGCTGCACGCCGGCCACGAAGAGCACGTTCGCCAGCGCCTTGCCCAGATAGATGGCCTCACGCTCGATGGGCGAGGCCAGCAGGGCGTCCATCGCGCGGTCCGCCTGCTCCACGCCAAAGGAGCGCTGCAGGCCCAGGAGTCCACTGAAGGTGAAGATGACCCAGAGCACGCCTGGCGCGAGATCGATCGCCGCGACGGCGGTGGCGTCCCAGGCGAAGTAGAAGATGGTGATGCCGAGCAGAGCGAAGACCAGCGCCGAAAAGAAGGCGGTGCGCGTGCGGAACTCGATCGCCAGATCCTTGCGCGCCACGAGCCATGCCGCGCGCAGCATGCCCGGGGGCGACGCGGCGAGCAGTGCCTCAGGCATCGGCCGTCACCAGCTCACGGTAGTCCGCGGCGTACGATGCCACGTCGACGACGGTCCGCGGTTCGTACCGCACGAACCGGCCCGAGCGCATGATGGCCGCCTGTGTGGCCAGGTTGAGCCCCTCGCCGAGATTGTGCGTCACCACCAGCAGCGCGGCCCCATGCGCACGACGCTCGGCCAGCGCCGCGGTGAGCGCCGCACTTCCTGCCTCGTCCAGTCCGGTGTACGGCTCGTCACAGAGGAGGAGCGTGGGCCGGTGCACGATGGCGCGGGCGATCGACACGCGCTGCTGGAGACCGCGGCTCAGCGCCCGTACCGGGGTCTCCGCCCGATCGAGCACGCGCATCGCACGGAGTGCGTCGCGGGCCGCGTCGGCGGGCGCCGCCACGCCGTAGAGCCGGGCCGCGAACTCCACGTTCTCGCGCGCCGTGAGCGCCGTATAGAGCATGCTGGCGTGCGACACGATCCCCACCTTGCCGCGGGCCTCGGCCCCATCACGAAGGGCGATCCCGCCCACCCGGCACGCGCCGGCGGACGGCGCGAGGAGCCCGGCCAGAAGACGGAGGAGGGTGGTCTTGCCCGCTCCGTTGGGACCGAACAGGGCGAGACACTCCCCCGCCATGAGGGAAAACGTCACCCCGTCCACCGCGCGACGGTTCCCGAAGGCGCGCGTGAGTGCGTCCGCCTGAACGACGGGAGCGGACGCGGGGAGCGCGTGGAACGAAGTGCCGGGGCGGGACATCCGTGAAAGATAGTGATCCGCCCGGGGAATGACGGCGCGTTCCCTATAGATCGTTGTCCTTGGTTTCCTTGACGAACAACAGTCCGATCACCAGCGTGATCAGCGCGATGGACACGGGATACCAGAGCCCCGAGTAGATGTTCCCGGTCGCCGCGACGATGGCGAACGACGTGGTGGGGAGAAACCCGCCGAACCACCCGTTGCCGATGTGATACGGCAGCGACATCGACGTGTAGCGGATGCGCGTGGGAAACATCTCCACGAGCATGGCGGCGATCGGCGCATACACCATCGTTACGTAGATCACGAGCACGAAGAGCAGCAGGAGCAGCATCGGTATGTTCATCGACGCCCGGTCAGCCTTGGCGGGGTAGCGCGCCGCATCGAGCGCGCCGGCCAGCGCGGCATCGAAGGAGGCCGCCTGCCGTGCTGCATCCGGCGCCCCGCCGTCGAACGAGCGGATCACCACGCTGCCGACCCGAACGGAGGCAATTCCACCCGGTGCGGTCGGTTCGTTGGCGTACGGGACGCCTCGCTTCACGAGCGCCGCCTTGGCGAGATCACAGGGCGTGGTGAACTTCGCCTTGCCGATGAGATCGAACTGCACGCTGCATCCCGCCGGATCGGCGGCCACCACCACGGGCGACGCGCGCTGCGCCGCCTCGAGCGCCGGGTTGGCGAAGTGCGTGATGGCGCGGAAGATCGGAAAGTACGTCAGCACGGCCAGCGCCAGACCCGCCATGATGATCGGCTTGCGCCCCACGCGGTCGGACAGCGTCCCGAACACGTAGAAGAACGGCGTGGCGAGCAGCAGCGAGCCGGCGATGAGCAGGTTGCCGGTCTGCGCGTCGACCTTGAGCGTCTGCGTGAGGAAGAACAGCGTGTAGAACTGCCCCGTGTACCATACGACGGCCTGTCCCATCGTGAGCCCGAACAGCGCGAGCAGCACGATCTTCAGGTTCCCGCGATCGGCGAACGATTCCTTGAGCGGCGACGTGGAGCCCTTGCCCTCGGCCTTCATCTGCTGGAACAGGGGCGACTCGTCGAGCTTGAGCCGGATCCACACCGACACGCCGAGCAGCACGAGCGAGACGAGGAAGGGGATGCGCCATCCCCACGCCTCGAACGCGGCGTTGCCGAGCGCCAGGCGGCAACCGAGGATGACGAGGAGCGAGAGAAAAAGGCCGAGGGTTGCCGTCGTCTGGATCCACGACGTGTACGCGCCCCGCTTGCCGGGCGGCGCATGCTCCGCCACGTACGTGGCAGCGCCGCCGTACTCTCCGCCGAGCGCCAGCCCCTGGAGAAGGCGCAGCAGAATGAGGATCACCGGGGCCGCCAGCCCGATGCTCGCGTACGAGGGAAGCACGCCGACGACGAACGTCGACACGCCCATGATGATGATCGTCACGAGAAAGGTGTACTTGCGACCCACGAGGTCGCCGAGCCGTCCGAAGAACAGGGCGCCGAACGGGCGCACGGCGAAGCCCGCCGCGAATGCCAGCAAGGCGAAGATGAACGCCGCCGTCGGGTTCACTCCCGAGAAGAACTGCTTGCTGATGATGGCCGCCAGCGAGCCGTAGAGGTAGAAGTCGTACCACTCGAACACCGTGCCCAGCGACGACGCGAAGATGACCCGGCGCACTTCGCCGGTGGTCAGCGTGCGGAGCTCCGCACGGGGAGCGCTCGAGTGCGTGTTCTCTTCCGACATTTCCTCTCCGAGGCGGGGACGGGCTCTGGGTGACGCCTAGCCTATCATTCAACGCGGATTCGTCAATGGGTGCCCACCGCTTGCGAGGGTCCGCCGCACAGGTCAAGATCACACGGCACCATTCACCTTCGCCACCCGTGTGATGTCCGACGATTTCGACGTCCTGTTGCAGGAGCACCGGCAGTTCGAGCCCCCCGCGGCGTTTCGCGCGGCGGCGACGCTCACCGATCGGGGCATCTACGAGCGCGCCGCCGCGGATCCGGAAGCGTACTGGGCCGAGCAGGCGCGCACCCTCGAGTGGATCACCCCGTTCACCCGCACGCTGGACTGGACACCGCCCCACGCGACGTGGTTCGCCGACGGAACGCTCAACGCCAGCGTCAACTGCGTGGACCGGCACGTCCGCGCGGGGCGGCGCAACAAGGCGGCGCTGGTGTTCGAGGGCGAGCCCGGCGACCGACGCACGCTGACGTACTGGGACCTGTACGTGGAGGTCAACAAGTTCGCCAACGTCCTCCGGTCGCTCGGCGTGCAGAAGGGAGATCGCGTGGCGATCTACCTGCCCCTCGTCCCCGAAGCCGTGATCTCGATGCTCGCCTGCGCGCGCATCGGCGCGATCCATTCAGTGATCTTCGGGGGCTTCTCCTCCGAGTCCATCCGCGACCGGATCAACGACTCGCAGTGCAAGGTGCTCGTGACGGCCGACGGCGGCTACCGGCGTGGCGCCACCGTTCCGCTCAAGCGCAACGCCGACACGGCGCTGGAGGAGACGCCCAGCATCGAGCATGTCGTGGTGGTCCAACGGCGCCCTGGCGCGTCGGGCGACGAGACGTTCGCCGAGATGACCGACGGCCGCGACAAGTGGTGGCACCGGCTCATGCGTGCGGCGGCGATCTGGTGCGAGCCCGAGCCGATGGGCGCCGAGGACGCGCTGTTCATTCTCTACACGTCGGGCACCACGGGCAAGCCGAAGGGAATCGTCCACACCACGGGCGGCTACCTGACTGGCGCGGCGAGCTCGGCGCTGAGCGTGTTCGACCTCACCGATGACGACGTGTACTGGTGCACCGCCGACGTCGGCTGGGTCACCGGCCATACGTACCTGGTCTACGGCCCCCTCGCCAACGGCGCCACCTGCATGCTGTACGAGGGGGCACCGGACTGGCCGGAGAAGGACCGCTTCTGGGACATCTGCGAGCGACACGGAGTGACGATTCTCTATACCGCGCCCACCGCCATCCGCGCTTTCATGAAGTGGGGCGACGACTGGCCGGCGCGGCACGATCTCTCGCGTCTCCGTCTCCTCGGCTCCGTGGGCGAGCCGATCAACCCGGAGGCGTGGATGTGGTATCGCGAGCACATCGGGGGCAACCGCTGTCCGGTCGTGGACACGTGGTGGCAGACGGAGACGGGCTCCATCGCGATCTCGCCCCTTCCCGCCCTCACCGCCACGCCTCCCGGCAGCGCGACGCAGCCGCTGCCCGGCTACACGGTGGCCTTGCTCGACACCAGGGGGAACGAAATTGCGGAGGGCGGCGGGCTGCTGGCCATCATGCGACCCTTTCCCTCGATGCTCCGCACGATCTGGGGCGACGACGCGCGCTTCGTGGACACGTATTTCTCCAAGTGGCCTGGTCGCCCGGAGGTCTACTTCGCCGGCGACGGCGCGCGGCGCGACGCGAATGGCAATTTCTGGATTCTCGGCCGCGTGGACGACGTGCTCAACGTCGCGGGCCATCGCATCGGCACGATGGAGGTGGAGAGCGCGCTGGTGGAGCATCCGTCGGTGGCCGAGGCAGCAGTGGTGGGCAAGGCGCACGAGCTGAAGGGACAGGCGATCGCCGCGTTCGTCACGTTGCGCGAGGGATTCACCCATTCGCCGGCGCTACGCGACGAACTGCGACAGTTCGTGGCCGACAAGATCGGCGCGATCGCGCGGCCAGACGACATCCTGTTCAGTGCCGACCTCCCCAAGACGCGGTCGGGCAAGATCATGCGGCGGCTGTTGCGTGATATCGCGGAGGGTCGCGCTCTAGGCGACACCACGACGCTCGCCGACCCGAATGTGGTGCACTCGCTCAAGGAGATGTACGAGGGGCAGGAGAGCTGATTCTACGGCGCGAGCAGCCGTCGGGAGGCGCTTGACGGGACCGGGGTGGACCGATATGCTGCCAATACCGATAAACTTTGTCGGGATTAACCGCGACCGTTCTTCTTCAATGAATTCTCGTCTCGCCAGATTTCTCGTCATTGTCCAACTCGTTGTCACGGCGCCACTTGCCGCGCAGGACACAACGCGTGTCGTAACCGACTCCGTCGCGCGGGCGCAACGGGCGCGTGAGCTGGCCAGGGTCATCGTGCTCGCCAAGAGCACTCGCCCGACTGGCTACGGTACCGTGCGTAGCCGCACGGCGACGAAGACCGACATCTCCCTCCTCAACACGCCGCAGTCCATCTCCATCGTGACCCGGGGGCTCATCGCCGACCAGGCCATGCAGAGCATGGCCGACGTCGTGCGCTACGTGCCCGGGATATCGATGGGACAGGGCGAGGGACACCGTGACGCGCCCACGATCCGGGGCCAGAGCAGCACGGCGGACTTCTTCGTGGATGGCGTGCGCGACGACGCGCAGTATCTGCGCGACCTGTATAACGTGGACCGGGTCGAGGCGCTCAAGGGCTCCAACGCCATGATGTTCGGTCGCGGCGGCGGCGGTGGCATCATCAACCGCGTCACCAAGGAGGCCACCTGGAGCCGGGTTGGCGCGGTGACGCTCGAGGGCGGCTCGTTCGCTCACAAGCGCGGCTCCCTGGATCTCGGCGGTGCCATGGGTGCGCTCGCGGCCGGACGCGTGAACGCGATGCACGAGAATTCGGGCGGTTTTCGTCGCGGGATGCGACTCGAGCGCACCGGGATCAATCCGGAAGCATCGCTCGCCCTGAGCGCTCGCACGACGGCGCGCGTGGGGTATGAGTACTTTGCCGATGATCGGACGGTGGATCGGGGTGTCCCCTCGTACAAGGGTGCGCCGTTTGCCGAGGCCGGCCGGCTCACCTTCTTCGGCGATCCGGCAGCGAGCCCGTCGCACGTGCGGGTGGACGCCGCGCACGTCACGCTGTCGCACCTCAACGACAGCGGCGTCACCTTCCGCAACACCACGCGCCTCGCGGCATACGACAAGTTCTACCAGAACGTGTATCCCAACAGCGCCGTGGGCGCGTCGGGGACCCAGGTGAGCCTCGCCGCGTACAACGCCACGACGTACCGTCGAAACGTGTTCAACCAGACGGACGTCACGGGTGGATTCCGCACGGGCCTGCTGCGTCACACCCTGCTCGTCGGTGCCGAATTCGGGCGCCAGGGCACCGACAACGCCCGCAACACTGGCTATTTCAACAACAGCGCGACGGCGGCGCCGGTGAGCACGGCGCAGCCCACGCCGACGGCGCCGATCACCTATCGGCAGAGCGCGAGCGACGCCGACAATCACGTGAACGCCCGCGTCGCCGCGGCGTACGTGCAGGACCAGGTGGCGCTCGGCGAGCATTGGCTCGCGCTCGCGGGCGTCCGCGTCGACCAGTTCGCGGTGACGTTCCACAACAACCGTTCCTCGACGGCCGACCTCACGCGCGACGATCGGCTGGTCTCGCCGCGGATGGGCCTGGTCTTCAAGCCGGTCGACGCCCTCTCCTTCTACGCCACCCAGAGCGTCTCGTCGCTGCCCAGCAGCGGCGACCAGTTCTCGGCGCTGTCGGCCACCACGCAGACGCTGGAGCCGGAGCGGTTCACCAACCGTGAGGTGGGCGCCAAGTGGGATCCGCTCGCGGCGCTGTCACTGTCGCTCGCGGCGTACCGGCTCGACCGCACCAATACCGTGGCGCCCGATCCCGCTCGGCCGGAGCGGCTCGTGCAGACGGGCTCGCAGCGTGTGAGCGGCCTCGAGGCCGGCGCCGCTGGCAACCTGACGGCGCGCTGGCAGGTTGCCGCTGGCTTCGCGGCGCAGCGCGCGCGTATCGTCACCGCCACCACCGCCGCCCGGACTGGCGCGACGATCCCGCTCGTGCCCGATCGCACCGCGTCGCTCTGGAACAAGGTCCAGCTCGCGCCCCGCTTTGCGCTCGGCCTGGGCATCGTGCGCCAGAGCGAGGCCTACGCCGCCATCGACAACACCGTGATCCTGCCCGCCTTCACCCGCGCCGACGCCGCGGCGTATCTCACGCTACGAGGACAGCTGCGGGCGCAGCTCAACGTGGAGAATCTGGCGAACTCGCGCTACTACTCCACCTCGCACGGCAACAACAACATCATGCCGGGCGCGCCGCGCACCGTACGCATCTCCCTGACGGCGGGGCTCTAGCGACTGACGAGGGGCGGAGGTCGGGGTGAGGCGTCACCAGTACGCCTCACGCCGCACCTCTCGCCCCGTCACACCGCCGTCCCCGCCTTTCGCTCCGCCGCAATCTCCGCGACCGCGCGCAGCCGCGCCGATTCATCGAAGGCGTTCTCGCTCCGCGCCACCACCAGCGTCGCCGCGCCATTGCCGATCAGGTTGGTGATCGCGCGCGCCTCGCTCATGAAGCGGTCCACGCCGAGCACGATCGCCACCCCTTCCACGGGAATGACGCGCAGGGCGGAGAGGGTGCTCGCCAGCACGATGAAGCCGGACCCGGTCACCCCCGCTGCTCCCTTGGAGGTGACCATCAGCACGCCGAGCACGCTGAGCTGCTGACCCAGCGTGAGGTCGACACCGAACGCCTGTGCGATGAACAGCGCCGTCATGGACAGATAGATCGACGTGCCATCGAGGTTGAACGAGTAGCCGGCGGGGATCACGAGCCCCACGACCGAGCGTGAGCAGCCGTACCGCTCCATCTTCGCCAGCATATACGGAAGCGCCGCCTCGCTCGACGAGGTGCCGAGCACGATGAGGATCTCTTCGCGGATGAACTTGATGTACTCCCACAGGGAGAAGCCGTAGAAGCGCAGGATCAGGTTCAGCACGACGAAGATGAACAGCGCCATCGTGACGTAGACGTCGAGCATGAGCCGGCCGAGCGGGAGCAGGCTCTTCACGCCGAAGGCGCCGATCGTGTAGGCCATCGCGCCGAACGCCCCGATCGGCGCCACCTTCATCACGATGCCGACGATCTTGAAGAACACCTGCGAGATGCGCTCGAGAATGTCGGTGAGCGGCTTTCCATTGTCGCCCAGCGCCGCCAGCGCCACGCCGAACAGGATGGCGAAGAACACCACCTGCAGCACGTCCCCCCTCGCGAACGCGTCCACCGCGCTGGACGGCACGATGTGCGTGAAGAAGTCGACGAAGCTCATCTCCTTGCCCTGCGCCGTGAACTTGCTCACGTCGCCCTTCGCGAGCGAGCCCACGTCGAGCCCGTCGCCAGGCCGCGTCACGTTGACGACGACGAGTCCGATCGCGAGGGCGAAGGTGGTGACGATCTCGAAATAGAGCAGCGCCTTGCCGCCCACGCGTCCCACCTTCTTGAGGTCGCTCATGTTGGCGATCCCCAGCACGATGGTCAGGAAGATCACCGGAGCGATGACCATCTTGACCAGATTGATGAAGGTGTCGCCGAGCGGCTTCATCGCCTTCCCCGTGTCCGGCGACACGAGGCCAAGCATGACGCCGAGCGTGATGGCGAAGAGGACCTGAACGGTCAGGTTGCGAGACAGTCGGCGCATCACGTCGGGCGGAGGGGAGAGGCGAACGGCCGGTCGCGGTTACGGATTGTACGCGACCCGGAGGTAGTAGAAGCGGCCGTTCTGCCCGTAGGGAGTGTATTCCGAATATGGCTTGGTGCCCCCGATCGTGTTCACCGCGATGTTCCGGTCCGGAAGCTTGTCGAACAGGTTGTCCGCGCCGACGGTGACGCCGAATGCCTGTCGGAACCGGTAGGTGCCGCTCAGATCCGTGATGAACCTGAAGCCGAAGGTCTGATCGTTCAGCGGATTCCCCGTGGCGTCGGGCCGGATGGTGAACTCTCCATACCGAGACCCCTGCGCGTCCACGGAGAACTGTTTCCGCTGGAGGTTGAGACTCATCCGCGCGTTGGTGCGTGGCTGCACCTCGGTGGTGCGGTTGATCTCCACGCGGCCGAACAGCACGCGCTGGTTCAAGGCGACCAGCTCGGGAGGCGCCGGCGTGACGCGGGTGACGTCCGTGCGATTGCGGTTCAATCCCACCGTCGAGCGCACGAAGGTCTCCGCGGCCACCTGCTTCACATAACGCAGCACGAGATCGGCGCCGGTCGTCTTGGTGTCGATGGCGTTGGTGAAGTAGCGCGGGCGGATGTCGCCGATGATCTGGAAGTTCTGCTGCAGGAAGGCCCGCACGGTCGTGCCGACGAAGTTTTCCGACAGCACGATGCGATCGGTGATGGCGATGTCGAAATAGTCGAAGGTGGCGGAGAACGACGGCACGGGCGCCCAGGTGGCTCCCGCGCTGAGGTTCTTGGACCGTTCCGCCTTGAGGGGCCTGGCGCCGAGCGCGCGGGCGATGGGACTGTCGACCGGATAGGTCGCCACCTCGTTGGGCGTGGGCACGCCGCCCACCGTGAGCACGTTGCTCGCCGTGGACGAGTACACCGACTGCGCGAGCGATGGCGCGCGAAAACCCGTGCTCGCGGCACCGCGGAGCGAGAAGCCGAACGGCAACTGGTAGCGCGCGCTCGCCTTGCCGATGGTGGCCGACCCGAAGTCACTGAAGCGCTCGACTCGTCCGGCCAGGTCCAGGCTGAGCGCCCGCGTCAGGTTGCCTTCCACGTCCACGTATCCGGCCACGCTGTTGCGCGACGTATTGGTCTCATCGGCCGGCTTGAATCCGTAGAAGAGCTGCGAGCCCGGCGTCGCGGGCCGGCCCGCGCTCGGCCCATCCAGGATGGCGACGCCGCCGTTGGAGTACGACTCGGGCTGTCCGCGGCTGATGCGATAGCCGTCGAGGCGTCCCTCCACGCCCATCGCCAGGTTCACGGGCGCGGAGAGGCCGATGGCAAAGGGATGGCTGAGATCGAAGTTCGCCGTGATCTGACGCGAGTTCAGTGCGCCTGCGTCGAAGTCGAGCGGCGACTTGAGACCGTACGACGGATTGTTGGTGTTGCGGATGTCGAAATGGAAATTGTTGTCGCCGAACGCCGTGCTGAGATCGTAGTTCCAGCCGCTCGCGATCCCCTTCAGGCCGAGCGTGGTGGAGTAGTCGAGCACCGTGCCGTCGATGCTCGGCAGGAACCCGGCGGGATACAGCCCACGAACGACGACTGGCTCGCCCGGACGACGGTTGAAGCCCCAGGAGCGGCCGAACCGTCGCGAGAGCCCGCCGAACGCGTAGAGTTCCACGCCGCGGTCGAGGGTCGTGCCGGCGTTGTAGAAGCCGCCGAGGTCATGCAGCCACGAGTCCCCGTACCACGAGCCGTTCCGCGCCGAGGTGAGCATGTCGGGCGTGATGCGCTGTCCCGCGATGATGACCGGCAGACCCGCGGCGATGCTGTCGTCCTGCGCCTTGGAGAAATACTGAACACGCGTGTCGGTCTCCGCCCGGTTGGTTCGTGCGCGATCCCGGTACTCGCCACTCAGTGTGATGAAGCCGCGCGATCCGAACGCGCGGCTGTAGCTGCCGTCCACCTGGGCCGTCTGTCCATCGCTGCGGGAAGTCTGACCCACGGTCGACGAGAGCGTCGGCGAGGTGTTCTGCTTGAGGATGATGTTCACCACTCCGGCGATCGCGTCGGAACCATACTGGGCCGCCGCACCGTCACGCAGCACCTCGATGCGCTCGATCGCCGACGACGGAATGGCGTTGAGGTCCACGCCCGTGGAACCGCGCCCGACCGAGTTGTTCACCGCCACCACGGCGCCCGCGTGGCGGCGCTTGCCATTGATCAGCACGAGTGACTGATCCGGTCCGAGACCGCGCAGCGTGAACGGCCGCTGCATATCCACGCCCCCAGCGATGGACGACCGTGGAAAGTTGAGTGACGGCACCAGCGCCTGCAGGATCTGCGAGATCTCCGTGCGCCCGGTCAGCTTGATCTCGTCGCTCCCCACCACGTCGATGGGAACGGGCGCTTCCGTGACGGTTCGCTCGGCCGCGCGGCGAGTTCCGGTGACGGCGACGGCCGTGAGGGAGAGCGGCGCCTTGGCGAGCGAGAAATCCTGCGTCGCGCTTCGTCCCTGGCTCACCTGCACGACGGCGCGTGCCGAGGTGTACCCGATCAACCGCGCCGTGAGCTCCACCTGCCCGGCGTCCACCGTCAGGCGGTACGTTCCGTCCGCCCTCGTCATCGCGCCTCGCTGCGTGCCGGGGACGAAGATCGTCGCACCCTGGATCGGACGGCCGCTCTCCGATTCGAGCACCCGTCCCGACACGGTCGTGGCGGTCTGTCCCGTCGCGCGAGCGGGGAGGAGCGTCAACAGCAGCACTGCGAGGAGTGGAGCGGCCCGACGGCGACCGGTGCCTAGCACACGGGGGCCGCCGGGTCCGGCGACGCGCAATGACATGGAGATCCTCGAAGCGGGAGGGAGAGTGCACGACGTCCGGCGACGTTGCCGGAGGCACTGCATCGGCTTGCGAACGGAGCGGGAGGCGCACACGTTCCCTTCGTCGCGCGCACAGGATGCACCGGGCACGCCGGGTCGCGCAATAGTGCCGCATCCACTTTCTGCACCGCATGCTCCTCGGCGTGACCGCAGGTTGGACGGCCTACGCCGCCGTGCTCCTCGCGTCGGTCCTCGGCGGCGCGATCAACGCGGTCGCCGCGGGCGGCATCCTCATCACCTTCCCCGTCCTCGTCGCCGTCGGATTGTCGCCCATCGCCGCGACGGCGACGAGCACGCTCGCGCTCTGGCCGGGCAACCTGTCGAGCGTGGTCGGCTACCAGCGAGAGCTCGCCGGATCACGTCAGTGGGCATTGCGCTTCGCCGTGCCGAGCCTGCTTGGCGGCGCGGCGGGCGCCCTGCTGCTTCTCATCACGCCGGCGGCGCGCTTCGACCAGATCGTGCCCTTTCTCGTCCTGGGCGCCACGGTGATCTTCGTCGTGCAGCCGGTCGTGCTGCGGTTGGCGCGCCGGCGGGCGCGAGCCGGAGCGTCGCACCCCGACCTCCCCAGACGAGGCTCGACGGAACTGGCCCACCTGCCGCCGCCGCCGACGTCCTTCCTGCTGCTCCAGTTCTTCGTCGCCATCTACGGAGGCTATTTCGGGGCGGGGGCGGGAATTCTCATGCTCGCTTCCCTCGGCCTGATGGGCCTCACGAACATCCATCAGATGAACGGGCTCAAGAACTGGGGCGCGCTGTGCTTCAATCTGGTGGCGGCGCTGCTGTTCGTGGGTGCGCAGCGCGTGTACTGGCCCATGGCACTCACGATGGGCGTCGGCACCATCATCGGCGCCTATGGGACCGCCGGAATTGCACGGCGTCTCCCACAGGCGCTCATCCGCAGCCTGGTCGTGGCGGCGGGGGTGCTGAGCGCCGCCTGGCTGCTGATCGAACGCTGACCCGCGGTCGTTCGCCATGGTCGTGGTATGGTGTGTGCGCTAGCGTAGCCGCGTCAGTCACCGGATGATTCGCACAATGTGGAATTTCCTGAAGCGCCTGTTTCCCGAGAACATTTTC
>JBKJIY010000009.1:0-4788 GCA_046598315.1 Gemmatimonadaceae bacterium | reverse complement strand
GTTCATCCCGATGCACTTCGACATCAAGCCGCTCTACCTGCTCGGCGTCCTCGCCGGTGGCCTGATCTTTGGCGTGGGCTTCGCCATTGCCGGCTACTGCCCGGGAACCTGCGTCGTTGGAGCCGCGGAGGGACGACGCGATGCGCTCTTCGCCCTGGGTGGCGGCGTCGTCGGCGCGCTCGCCTACACGCTGCTGTATCCTGCCCTCAAGTCCGTGCTCTCGCGCGGCGACTTCGGCAAGGTGACGCTCGCCTCATCACTCGGCATCCCGACCCTCGTGGGCGCCATCGCGCTGGCGGCCATACTCGTTGCAATCATCTTTTTCATTCCCACGGTGCCGCGGCCGGAATCCTCGCGCGGCGCCACGGGCGCGTGACGACGAGTCGCGCGGAGCGCATTTCATGACCCTGTCCCGTGGTCCTCGCGTCGTCGGGCGGAAACGTCTGGCACTCGTCGCACTGCTGATCAGCAGCGCAACTCCCTTTCCGTCGGCCAGCGCGCAGCGTGGCCAGCAGGGCGTGTATCTCAGCTATTCCGATACGGCCACGGGATCGCTGGACGCCATCGCCGCCGACTTGACGGCGTCCTTCACCCGTGCGGGGTGGGCGACGCTCGCGAACTACTCCACAGGTGTCGAACGGGACGCGTGCCCGTACGGCGCGCGAGTGCTGGTCGTGCACTCGCCCTCCTATGCGCGAAGCGCGCTCACGCGCGGCCCGCACGCGGCGTACGCCGTTCCGGTGCGGCTCGCCGTGTACCAGGACGAGTTGGGCACCCACATCGTGATGGCCAATCCGCGCTCGCTCAACCGCACGATCATCGCCGAAGAGGGGGTCGCCAGCGAATCGGAGGCGCTCGTCCGGGATGTCGGACGGATCATCGCCGAGGCACGCCGCGGGAGTGGAACGGTGAGGGAGTACGGCCAGATGCGCGACCGGGGGCTCATCGGCCGCACGATGGGCGTGATGGCCGGCGGTCCGTTCGCCGACAAGATCAAGGAGGTGCACTCGGTGCCCGGCGACTCGGCGGCCGTCGTGCGTCGCGTCGCGCGGCAGGTGTGGGATCGACTCCAGAAGCACGGAGGCCGCGGGCGGTGGCAGCTCGGCGGAGCCTATCAGCTCGATCTGGCCGACCATGGCGTCGTCGTGATCGGCGTGGCCGGGGCGGCCGCGGAATCGGGCGCGTTCTCCATCGTTGGCGCGGGCGCCGACGGCGGAAGAAAGTCCTTCCGATGCCCGGGCCTCTCGCACGCTCCCGCGTTTCCCATCGAGGTCGTCGTCATGCGGCAGGACGGACGGGTCCGCGTGACGCTGATCGATGAGATGTATCGGATGAAGATGTTCTTCGAAGATGCCGGCAAGCTGAAGTTCGCCGCCAACATGCGGATGCCGGGTTCGATCGAATCGGAGCTTCGCGCCCTCGTCACGCCGGATGCGGCGGCGCCGTAGGCCGCAGCAGAGGTTGCCAAGCGCTCGGCGTGGCAGTTGCACGTGCGGAGCCGAGCGCGATCGCAGGCGGACAAGCTTCACGACCGATGTGGTGGCAGCGCGGCGACAGTCACTCGTCCACCTACGGCAAACGATCCAAGACAGCAGGTACCCGCTCATGCGACTCCCCACCAAATCTCCGGCCTGGCGCGGGCTGCCTCCGTCGTGGTGTTCCCGATGGGCCCAGCTTCTCGCGATGGCCCTTGTGACAGGCTGCGGACCGGCCTTCGCGCCGGCGGCGTCGCACGACGTTCCGCCGATCAGCTTCGGCCAGGGGCGGTCCGGCACCTTCACGATCCTCCACACCAACGACATCCACGGCCACCTCGACGAGTTTCGCGTGGCGACGGGCAACGCCTCGGCGCAGACCGGTGACCCGGGGCGCCGCCCTCAGGAATATGAGCGGGCCGGGCTCATCGGAGGATTCCCGCGCCTCGCCGCCGCGGTGCGACAGGTGCGCGCGCGGCGTGGCCAGCAGAATGTGTTGCTCGTGGATGCCGGCGACACCTTTGGCGATCAGTTGCTCGCGAACCTGGAGAAGGGTGAGCCGACCCTGAGGATGATGGATGCCCTCGGCTATCAGTTCATGGCGCTCGGCAACCACGACTTCGAGTACACGGCGGCCAACACACGCCGCCTCCAGGGGCTCATCAAGTTCCCCATGCGTGCGGCAAATACCGTCGTCCGGCCCCCCGCGCCGGGTGCCGATGCGCCGGCCACGGTGGGACCACCCGGCCAGCCGTTTCTCGGAGATCCGACGCTCGTCATCACCGTGGGCGGGGTGCGCGTCGGGCTGCTCGCGCTCACCTACCACAATACGGACCAGACGGGCAACAAGGACAACACGCGAGAGCTGCAGTTCACGAGCGGCATCGAGGCGGCGCAGCGGCTCGTCCCCGCGCTTCGGCAGCGGGCGGATCTGGTGGTCGTCGTCTCGCATCAGGGCACGGTGGTGGACAGCATCCTCGGCGCCCGGGTGCCGGGCATCGATCTGATCGTCGGGGGCCACTCGCACGACGACATCGAGCCGCCGCGTCGGGTTGGCGGCACCTGGATGGTGCAGGCGCTCTCCGACGCGTCGGCGCTGGGCGAGCTCACCGTGACCGTCCGAGGAGGCAAGATCGCCACGGTGCAGGGCGAGGTGCACCAGCTCTACGCGGACCGCTACGAGCCCGACGTGGAATTCGTCGCGCGGCTGGACAGCCTGCGACGCACACATCGGCCGGTACTGGAGGCGACGGTCGCCACCGCCGTCACGGACATCGGCCGCCGCTACAAGTCCGAAAGCCCCATCGACAAGCTCGCCGGGGAGATGCTCCGAGAGTACGCGAAGGCCGAGATCTCCCTGCTGCCCGGCCTTGGATTCGGCACCACCCTGCGTCCGGGGCCCATCACGCGCGAGATGATCTACGCGATCTTTCCGCATCCGGCCAAGATCGTGCACGTCACGCTCACCGGTGCGCAGATTCTGGAGACGCTCGAGCAGAGTGCCACCAACCTCCGCCCGCTGGACGACATGGACCGCGTGGGCGGTCTGCTGCAGACGTCGGGCCTGCGGTGGACGCTCGACCTCACGAAGCCGGTGGGCGCGCGCGTGAGCGCCGTGTCGGTGGGCGGAACGCCGCTCGACCGCGCGCGCAATTATCGCGTGGTCACCAATGGTGGCATCCTGCAGGGCACGCATCGGTACACCACGGTCGCCAACGGAATGAACATCGAGCGCGACGAGCAGAACGTCACCGAGGTCCTCGTGGACGCCTTCCGCCGCCGAGGCACCGTGAGCGCGCCGCCCCTCGGCGACATCACCCTGATCACCGCCAGCGTGCGGGCTTCCAATGAGCGCTGAACGCCGCATGCCGCCGCCAAGCGCCAGGCGCGGGTCCGGGCGTCGCATGGCGCGGCTCGCGCTGGCCAGCCTCGGGTTCTCGACCGGCGTCGCCGCCCAGCAGCCCGCTGCCGCACCGACCGCCGCGCCGACCGCCCCCGCGGGCGGCCTCGCTGCTGTGCAGATCAAGCTCCTCATGGAGGTGGACTACGCGGCCGGCACGGATGCGCGCGCGCAGTTTCCGCCGTATCCCAGCGAAGGATTCGGGGTGCGGCGCATGCGCGTCTTTCTCCAGGGCGCGGGACCGGCCGGACTCGGCTACCGGCTCCATTTCGACCCGACGCCGCTGTCCACTGGTCCGCAGGGCGCGTCGCCCTTCCGGGGGGCGCCACTGGTCGAAGCGTATCTGGACTACGCGCTGCCTCGCGACGTGCTCATTCGCGTGGGACAACAGCGAGTGCTCTTCGGGCTCAATTCCACCACCGGCGCTCCCTCGCTTCCCACGCCGGAATTTGCCCAGTTCGCCCGCTCGGTGCAGCAGCGCGTCAGCGCCTTCCGCGACATCGGCGCCACGGTGCAGGGCCGCGTCGGCCCGCTGGAGTACTCGGCCGGTGTGTTCAACGGGGCCGGCGTGAACGTGATCGCGGACAACGACAGCACCAGGGACTTCGCCGGCCGCGTCACGTATGCGGTCGTCCCCGGGGTTCAGGTGGGTGCGAGCGCCTGGGCCGGGCACACGCCGCGCCAGTACACACGCCCTGGCGAGACGCGCCCGGTGGCCCCCTTCCTGGACAACGCGGACTTTCAGCGCCACGGCGTGGACGCGCGATACGCGCGCGGTCCACTGCTGCTCACGGCGGAGTACGCCCGCAATCGCGCCGAGTTCGACTCGGCGGCAACGACGCGAACGCCGAACCGCACCGGGCTGCGACAGACAGGCTACAATGCGCTCGCCGCACTGCGGCTCGGCGTGGTCAGTCCCGCATTGCGCCGGTTCGAGCTCGTGGGGCGATATGATGCGTGGGATCCGAACGACGTGGTGCCAGACAACGAGATCACCGAGTACGTTGGCGGAGTGAACTTCTACTTTCTCGAGACGGGGGCCCCGGTGGACGCGCGATTCGGACGCGCGCTCAACTACGTGCAGCGGGAGTCGCGCTTCATGCTGTTTGTCGAGCACAGTCGTTTCGCCAACGCCGGATCGCGCCCCGCTCCCACCGCAGCGGCTCCCAACGCGCTCACCGTGACGAACAACACGCGCCTGCACGCACGATGGTCGCTGTTCTACTAGCCGCCGCTCCCCTCTGCCCCACGCACGGCGGCACATGCTCCAGGAGGCACACATGCAGGTGATGACACGGTGGAACGACCATCGCTCGGTGCGAGGCACGGCATTGCTCGTCGGCCTGGCATGCACCATTGGCGCGTGCGGCGGTGGCACGGACGCGCCACGCGCGACGGCCGACAGCCCGCGCG
>JBKJIY010000008.1:0-31360 GCA_046598315.1 Gemmatimonadaceae bacterium | reverse complement strand
GCGCGTCCGCCTCCTCCATCACAACCATGCCGGGCAGCGCCGTGGCGAGCGCGCTGAGGGCGATGACCAGCGAATCCACGCGGCCGGCGCGCAGGGTCACCGGAATCGTCGCCGGGGCGTATCCGAGGCGGCGGAGGATCACGTTCGCCGGCCCCACGGGCACGGCGGCGAAGCGGAAGCCGCCGGAGTCGTTGGTGCGCGCCAGCAGCACGGTGCCGTCGATGCGCAGCTCGGCGCTGGCGACGGGCCGGCCCACGGAGTCGCGCACCATCCCGGCGAGACTCGTGTGCGCCGTCGTGCCCTGCGCGCCCCCCGCTACCGGCGCGCCGAGCAGCACGGCGAGCAGCAGGCAGCATGGAGTGCGCAACGCACGCAGACGCGATTGGTGAAGCATCGATCCTCCGTCCGGCGCCAGACCAGGGGCGCCGGAAATCATCGTCACACGTCGCCGGCCGGCGCGCGGCGCGCCACCAGATAGAGCGGAACCGCCAGGAGGAGCACGAAGGCAACGATCGCCACCGTATTGCTGGTCCCGACGCTTCCGACCGCGTTCGCCAGATTGAACGATCCGTCCAGGCGTCGCGCCGCCAGGCCGGCCAGCACCACGCCCATGATGGCGCCGCCAGCGATCAGACCCGACGAGAAGAGGACCCCGGGACCCGAGTCGGCGTCAGCGGAGTCGAGTTCCACCGCCGTACGGCGGCGATCGACGAGCCAGCGGATCACTCCCCCCATGAACATCGCCGCGGAGGTGGAGATGGGGAGGTAAACCCCCACCGCCACGGGCAGGGAGGGGATGCCGACGAGCTCGATGGCGATGGCGAGAAAGGCGCCGATGAGAATCAATCCCCACGGCAGCTTCTGCGTGAGGATCCCGTCGACGACGAGCGCCATGATCTGCGCCTTGGGGGAATCGAGCTTCTCGATGGTGCGGCCATCGTAGTTCACCGGTTCCCGCCCACCGACGCCCGGGTCCACCACGTACTTGATGGCGCCAGCGTCGTCCACCAGATACTTGCCGGGGATGGCATTCCCCGTCTGCTCGAAGAGCCGGCCGACCCGATAGCTCGGCGCGGCCGGCGCTTCGGCGGCGGCGACGAGCCGTCCTCCCTGGAGCACCACTCGGCCGTTCGGCTCGATCACCGAGACCTGCACCCCGGGATAGTCCTTGGCGACGATCGTCGTCTTGGCGTCGTTGAGGAACTGGATGATGCCGCCGACGAGGAGCGCGCTGGCGGTGACCCCGATGAGCAGGCCGATCTGCTGGTATCGGGGCGTGGCGCCCACGAGATAGCCGGTCTTGAGATCCTGCGACGTGGCGCCGGCCGTACTGGCGGCCACGCACACCACGCCGCCGATGGAGAGGGCGAGAATGCGGTGCTCGATCCCTGCCCAGCCGACAGCCAGAAACACCAGCGAGGTGATGAGCAGCGTGGCCACTGTCATTCCCGACACGGGATTCGCCGACGAGCCGATCTGTCCGGTGATGCGGGCCGATACCGTGACGAAGAGGAAGGCAAAGAGCAGGGCGAGGATTCCGCCGGCCACGTTGATGCCGATCTGCGGCAGGAGCACCATGGCCGCGAGGCACAGCAGCGTACCTCCCATGACGACGCTCATCGGCAGGTCGCGGTCGGTGCGAGCGACCGCGCTGCCGGCGCCCGCACCGCGGAAGTCGCCGAGTCCGGCGACGAGGGCGCCCCAGATGGTGGGCAGGGAGCGGGCGAGGCTGATGAGCCCCGCCGTGGTGACCGCCCCCGCGCCGATGTAGAACACGTAATTGGACCGCACCTGCGCCGCCGACATGTCGTTGATGAGGATCGTCGCCGGAAAGATCGCCTCGCCCAGTCCGGCGCCGAACAGCTTGATGGCCGGGATGAGGCAGAAGTAGGAGAGCATGCCGCCGGCGAACAGGTAGCCGGCGATGCGCGGGCCGATGATGTAGCCCACGCCGGTGAGCTCCGGGCTGATCTCCGCCTGCATCTCTCCGAAGAGCTGCACGCGACCGTTGGGGAGCACGCTGGTGAAGGCGCGTCGCGGCACTTCCAGAAACAGGTGCAGCCCTCCGTTCAGCAGCTTGTAGAGCGCACCGAGTCCGAAGCCCAGGAACACCGTTCTGGCCTGCGCGCCGCCGCGCTCTCCCACGATGAGTACCTGGGCGCACGCGGTGCCCTCCGGGTACTTGAGATTTGCATGCTCCTTCACGATCAGGCTGCGCCGGATGGGCACGAGGAAGAGCACGCCGAGGATCCCCCCCACGATGCCGATCGCCATCACCTTGATCCACGAGAGCTCGTAGCCCAGCAGCAGCAGGGCCGGCAGGGTGAAGGCGATTCCCGCGGCGATCGATTCTCCAGCCGATCCCGTGGTCTGGACCATGTTGTTCTGGAGGATCGTCGCCGGCGGCTTCCGGAGCGCGCGTGTGATATAACGGAAGATCGTGATGGACAGCACGGCGATGGGGATCGACGCACTGACGGTGAGACTGACCTTGAGTGCCAGGTAGATGCTGGAGGCGGCGAAGACGAGGCCGAGGGCGACGCCGAGCAGAATGGCGCCCACGGTGAACTCCCTGGGCGCCTCGGTCGCGGGCACATAGGGGGCGAACGTGGAGCCCGGTCCGGTGTGCTGCGGGGCGTGCGGCGTGGTCATCCGTGACTCTCCGGGAGGGAAACGGGCGCGAAAGCTCGGCAAACGCGCGCGAACGTGCGAATATGGTAGGGCACGATCCTGGCACGCCAGACGCCGCCAGTTTTGCGGCGCACCCTCACATCCCCACGCTCCATGTCGCTCTCCTCGCTCAGGGCAGCCGCGGCGCTGTCGCTCGCCGCGTACGCGCCGGCACTCGGCGCGCAGCGCGCGTCGGCTGATTCCACCGTCTCCGCCCCCGTCGCCAACATGCACTACGAGGTGCGCGCCGATCGCGCCGCCATGGAGGCGCGTCGGCTGCGCGTCACCACCACCTTCGACGTCAGCGGTGCCGCTCCCGTGATTCTCGCGCTGCCCGCGTGGACGCCGGGCGCCTACGAGATCAGCGACTTCGCGCGGAACGTGAGCGGCTTCTCGGCGGCGCAAGGCGAGCGGCTGCTGCGCTGGGACAAGCTCGACCACGACAGCTGGCGCGTGTGGCCGCGCGGCGGCGGCACGGTGACGGTCGCCTTCGACTACGCGGCGGATTCGATGGACAACGCCATGGCGTGGACGCGGTCCGATTTTGCGTTGTTCAACGGGACCAACGTCTTTCTGCATCCGGAAGGACGGTCGCTCGGTTTCGCGTCCACCGTGCGCATCGTGACGGACGCGGATTTCCGCGTCGCCACGGGACTGGCGTGGTCCGGGCGCGCGCACGAGTACCGCGCCCCCGACTACCACGAGCTGGTGGACAATCCCGTGTTCGTGGGGGCGTTCGACTACGACAGCGCGACGATATCCGCCAAGACCGTACGGTACGCGACCTATCCGAAGGGGAGCGTTGCCGGTGCCGCGCGGCTACAGGCCTGGGACCAGCTGAAGCGGATCATTCCCGTGCAGGTGAACGTGTTCGGCGAGGCGCCATGGGCCAATTACACGGTAATGCAGGTCGTTGACTCCGGCGCTCAGGGCTACAGCGGGCTGGAGCACGCCAGCTCTCATCTGGATGTCGTCGCGCCGAATTTCGTCGGCAGCCCCATCCAGCCTTCGCTTTACGCGCACGAGATCTTTCACGCGTGGAACGTGAAGCGGTTGCGGCCCCTCGAGCTCTCCCCCTATCGCTACGATCGGATGCAACCGACCCCATGGCTGTGGGTAAGCGAGGGGATCACCGACTACTACGCCGACCTCACCGAGGTGCGCGGCGGCATGGTGGACGCACAGGGATTCTATGATCTCACGGCGGGGAAGATCGCCGAGATCGGGGCGACCGTCCCGTTTGCGCTGGAGGACGCTTCGGTGAACACGTGGGTGCACCCGAAGGACGGGACTGCGTACAGCTACTACCCCAAGGGCTCGCTGGCCGGGCTCATGCTGGACATCGTCATTCGTGACGCCAGCGAGAACCGTCGGTCGCTCGACACCGTGCTGCGCGAGCTCTACGAGACGACGTACAAGCGGGGCCGGGGATTCGGGTTCGCCGAGTTCTGGGGGGCGGCGCGCCGCGCCGCGAACGGTCGTGCGTTCGACGAGTTCCACAGAAAATACGTGGACGGCCGTGACCCGTACCCGTGGCCGGAGATGCTGCGCACCATGGGGCTCCGCATGGTGAGCGACAGCGCGCCGCGTCTCGGCGTGAGCACCGCACCCGATCCGGCCGGTGCCGTGATCGTGGTGGACGTGGCGGCGGGCAGTCCGGCGGCACGCGCGGGTGTGCAGGCCGGCGACGCGATGGTGAGCGTGGGCGACGTGGAGGTGGCGGACGCGCAGTTCGGAGCCAGGTTCCGCGCACGGTACATGGGGCGGGCGGCGGGCACGCCGATCGACATCGTCGTGAAGCGGGGGACCAGCACGCTCACGTTGAAGGGGCCGCTCGTCTATGCCCCGTCGGCTCCGCGGATCGTCGAGGACGACACGGCGCCGGCCAAGGCGGTGAAGCTGCGTAACGGGATTCTCCGGGGGACGATGGATCGCTGATCGGGACGGCCATTCGGGCATGGGCGACACGAGAGGCCGCGCGCGTCGCGGGGCCTTCCGTGTTCCACCAACGACTTTTCACGCGCGAGCCGCGCAGAGTTGAAGTGGACCTGCTTGCCGACGACGCCGTGATCCTGTCCGTACCGGTAGCTACCGTGATATCGCCCATGGATGAAGCACTGATTCGGGGGCTTGTACTGTTTGTTGCGCTGCGGAGGCAAGCCGTGGGCGCCCGGAGGCAAGCCGTGGGCGCCCGGAGCCGAGCCGGACCTGCGATGAGCCTTGCCGTTTCAGGACTGAGTCGAGCCGTTCGCGCGACGAGGCAAGCAGTTCACACGAACAGGCCAGCCGTTCCCGTAAAGAGCACGCCCGATTGCCCGTGGTCCGACTGAAACCTGGTGAGCGCCGAGCCGTAGACGCGAGAACTCCGGTCGACACGAACCTCGACATGCCTGCTCGCAGCCTTATCAGCCTGGCGACGAGCGCCGGCTCGCGGAGCGTCAGATGACCCGCTCTTGCGGTTGAAGCAAGGCGATGACGAGCTCCGGCCGCGGATTTTCGCGCTGCCGCTGCTCGACTCGCTGACTAATCGTTCGCATCTCAGCGACCGTGCGGCCATCCATCGATAGCATACGGATCCTTCATGACCGATTCAAAGCGCTCGGTCTTTGGCGGCGGCCATTCTCGAGCGCGAACGACGGTGCGCCCATTACTCACGACTTGGACGCGAGCTGACCCCGACACAGGCCGGCGCAGCACCACAATAGGCGCTGGCACCGCCCGACCCTCCCGCTGCGCTCCTGAGGAGCAGGTGATCTGCCCCGCCCCTCTCGGCCGCGTCGTCACATCTTCATCTTCTTCGACATGCGCGCGTGCATCTCCATGAGACGCATCATCCGGGCGTGGTGGGCAGGCATTGCGTCTTGCATCTCCTTTCCGCTCAGGTCCGGCATTCTGGCGAGGTCCTGTCGCACAGAATCCATTGCCGCCGTCCATGCCGCGTCACCGCTCATGTTCATCTTTCGCATTTCGGCAGTCATGTCCGCCAACACGTTCGCGACCATCTGGCGGTGAGCGGGCATCATGGCCTTCATCTGCTCGGGGCTCACCTTCATCATGGCGTCCATCTGCTTTTGCATGTCGCCCATCATGCCCATGCCGCTCATGCCCTTCATGCCAGCGGAGTCACTCCCCATCCCCTTCATCCCGCTCATATCGCCCATCGGCATCCCCTTCATGTTGCCAATTCCCCCAGTGTCCTTGGACGTGACCGCTTGCGCCGCGATTGCCGACGAGTCGGCGGCAGGACCGTCCTTCCCGCACGCGGCAAGGGACAGCGCGATCACCCCGAAACGGGCGACGACGCGCCCGGTGCCAAGCGACGTGCGAACGATGGCGCGTGAAGCCGAAGTCATTGAGAACGGACGCATTGATCAGTCTCCTGAGGTATCTCACTGGTCGCCGCGCCCGCGAAGTGCCGGCGAGCCAACCAGAGTACGAGAGGGGGACTACCAACCATTGCACGAGCGGCGCCACGCGAATGCCGATAACAATTGGCATGCCTGACGCATACGTCCATCGGACCACCACACAAACGTCATCTGCCCCGGCGCTCGTTCCGTTTCGTCTCACTCGAGGTTGGCTCGACCCTCATTGCCAGATCGCGCCGCCGCGCCGTAGTATCGCTTCTCCTCCCGCCCCCTCCTTTACCAATGCGCGTGCTCCCGACTTTCCGCTGTTTCGCGTTGGCCTGTTGTGCCGCGCTGACGCCGACCGCGTTCTTCGCCCAGTCCCCCGCCACCGGTCCCTCCTCAGCGCCTCCCGCGGCCACCATCGCCGCCCGCACTTCGGGCTTCGAGCGGCGCGACGGCTTCATCCCCCTGTATCTCGACAGCAGAGGCGGCCGCCTCTATGCCGAGCTCCCGCGCGAATCGTCGCGCGCGCTCTTCTGGGTGAGCCTCGCCAGCGGTTTCGGCTCCAATCCGGTGGGGCTCGACCGGGGCGCGAGCGGCGAGGACCAGGTCGTCCGCTTCGATCGCGAGGGCGACCGGGTGCTGATGGTGTTCGAGAACACCCGCTTCCGCACCTCGCTGGACAATGCGGCACACCGGCGCAGCGTGGACGAATCGTTCCCCTCCAGCGTGGTCGCCTCGCTGCCCGTGCTGGCTGAGGAGGGGAACCGCACGCTCGTGGATCTGACCGAGGTGGCCTACCGCGACTGGAACGACGCCGCCGGCGCCCTCGCCCGTGTCAACCAGGGCACGTACACGGTGGCGCGCGATCGGTCGGCGATCGATCGCGCGCACACGAGGAGCTACCCGACGAATACCGAGATCGACGTCGCCCTCGCCTTCACCACCTCGGCGCGCCCCGGCGGCATCGTGTCGCGCATCGCGCCGGACGGGCGCGCCTTCACGCTGCGACAGCGCATCTCGCTGCTTCCCCTGCCCGACGCCAGCTACCGGCCGCGCGAGCTCGACCCGCGCGTGGGCTACTTCGGCATCAGCTTCAAGGACTTCGGGCAGCCGCTCCAGCGCGCGCTGGAGCAGCGCTGGATCTCGCGTCATCGGCTGGAGCGCACCAACCCCGCCGATGCACGCTCGCCTATCAGAAATCCGATCGTCTACTACGTCGACGCCGGCATCCCGGAGCCGGTCCGGCAGGCCACGCTGGACGGCGTCCGCTTCTGGAGCGAGGCGTTCGACCGCGCCGGACTCACCGGAGGGTTCAGGGCCGAGCTGCTGCCGGACGGCGCCGACCCGCTCGACGCCCGCTACAACGTGGTCCAATGGGAGAACCGCAACGAGCGGGGCTGGTCCGTTGGCGGCTCGCTCGGTGATCCGCGCACTGGCGAGATTCTCAAGGGGATGGCGCGCATGGACTCGCACCGCGCGCGCACGGATTACAACCTCTACGCCGCGCTGATGGGCGCCGAGGCCGCCGCGGCCGACACGGCGTTCATCCTGGCGCGCGTGCGGCAGGTGAGCGCGCACGAAGTGGGGCACACGCTCGGCATGGGGCACAACTACATCGCCAGCATCAACGAGCGCTCGAGCGTGATGGATTACCCGGCGCCACGCGTGCGGCTCGCGGCCGGCGGCGGCATCGACATCTCGTCAGCCTATGGTCGCGGGCCAGGCGACTACGACGTGTGGCTCGTGCGATGGGGGTACGGCGTCTTCCCGGCGGCGAGCGAGCGCGACTCGCTGCGCGCGATCGTGGCAGAGGGGCTGAAGAAGGGCTACCTCTATCTGAGCGACGCCGACGCCCGCCCCGACAACGCGAGCGATCCGCGCACGAACCTGTGGGACGACGCGGCCACGGCGACGGAGTTTCTGCGGCACCAGACCGACGTCCGCCGCGTCGCGCTCTCGCGCTTCGGCCTGCGCAACATCCGCGCGGGCGAGCCGGTCGCCACGCTGCAGGAGCGGCTCGCGCCGCTGTACTTCTGGCACCGCTTTGCCCTCAACGGCGTCACCAAGACGCTGGGCGGCATGGAGTACAGCAATGCGGTGAGCGGGGACGGACAGACGGCGACGCGTCCCATCGACGGCAGCAGACAGCGCGAGGCGCTGACGCTGCTCCTGGCGCAGCTGCAGCCCTCGGAGCTGGCCATCCCCGACTCGGTGCTGTCACTGCTGGGACCGCGTCCGAGCGGATACGACGGTGCGGTGAACAACGCCAACAGTCCGGTCGGTGAGCTCTTCCGCGGCCGCACCGACCCGGCGTTCGACGAGCTGAGCGCCGCGCGTACGCTGGCCCAGATGATCGTGGACGGCATGTTGCAGCGCGAGCGTGCCGCGCGCCTCGTCGCATTCGCGTCGCGCGCGCCGAACATGCTCACGCTGGGCGAGGTGATCGACTCGCTCGTGACGCGCACGTGGGGGGGCGACGCCGGCGACACACGCGGCGGGGTCAAGGCAGCCGCGCTGCGCCGCACCACGCAGCGCGCCGTCGCCGACCGCCTGCTCCTGCTGGCGGCCGACGTGGATGCCGCGCCGGACGTGCGTGCAGTGGCCGAGTACCAGGTCGGTCGGCTGCGCGTCATGGCGCAGCGGCGGGCGCAGGGCGGCGACGCCATGGCGCGTGCGCACTGGTCGTCCATCGCCGGTGACTTCCACCGTTGGCTCGATCGGCGGGAGCTGCCCAGGCCGACGCCGGCGTTGCCGGCGCCCCCCGGCGACCCGTTCGGCGAACCGTGACGGATTGGCAAGCGACGCGGGGCGAGCCCATTGGCTCGCCCCGCGTCATTTCAATGGCGTAGCGCCCCCGCGCTCAATACGTGGCGAAGTTGTCCATCCAGGCGTTGGGAAAGAGCCGGTAATGCCCGATGCCGGCCGTCGCCGCGGCGACGGAACAGGAGTCGTACGTGTAGAACTTGTTGCCGTTGCCCGCATCGTCCTCGCCCACCGGCATCCCGAGCTTAACGTTGAGACCGGTGAACACGGCGCCGTTGACCTCATTGGCACCGTTCGACGTGAGCTTGCCGCCGACGAGGATGATGCCCTTCCACACGCCGCTGCCGCTGAAGGTGGCGTTGCCATCGATGATCAGCAGACCGCGCCCCGACGACACATCGAAGTTGCCCTTGACGTGGATGACGGGCCAGAACGTGGTGTCCGCGAAGGTGCTCGGTGGAATGGCCCCGTTGTGGGCGATGGAGACGTTGGGAGTGATCTTCGTCTCGTTGACGATGTTGGCCCAATCGATGTTCACGGTCGCTGCGGCCTGCGCCGGCGTACCGAGATTCAGCACGGGCGGATTGCCCACCGCCACGCCGCCACTGCCCGTCTGGGTGTAGGCGCCCGTGGGCACGGCGACGCCGGCGAGCGTGCCATTCTTGCCGCACTTGTCGGAGCCGGTGATGGTGCCGGCGCTGCCATTGACTTGGAGTCCGGAGAGGCTGGTCCACCCGGATACCACCTTGATCACGTTCATGTCCCAGTAGGCGTACTGCGCCACGACGCGCTCGGCCCGGACGCCGAGCGATGCGCCGTTGAGCGGCGTGACCGTGTCCACGCCGCGCGAGATGAGCAGATAGACGGCGGGGCGCGTCACGCCCACGTTTCGCATCACCCGCTGCGCCACGATCTTGGCGTATCCGTTGGGGAAGGTGACCGTGGTCGACTCCACCGTGACGGTGGGCGGCGATCCGCAGAACTTGCACCAGCTCGTGGAGTTCACCGTCCGCTGCCCCCGCATGGCGATGAACTCCTGCAGGCCATTCTCGGCGATCGCGAACGCGCGGGACTCGCTTCGCTGCGCATTGTTCGTGATGATCTCCGTGCCCGTGGAGGCGAACGATGCGGCGAGCGTGATGGTGAGGACGGCGATGCTGAGGATGGCGAGCGGTAGTGCGAAGCCGCGCCGCGCGCGTGCGGGACGCTGCTCGACGACGTCGGAACTCGCGGACTGCTGATCGTGGTTCACGGATCTCTCCTGTCCTTGAAGTACACGGCGGTCGTCATCTGCGTGAGCTTGGGTTTCGTGCTCCCCGCGGGAATCGTGGGACTGCGGGCGTTGAGGCGCAGGTCGAGTCCCTTGATGGTGTTCAGGTTGGAGGGCGGAGCGACCTGCGACGTTTCGTCGTTCAGCACGTAGAAGCGAAACCGCGCCGAGGTATCGAAGGGCGCGATGATCTCGTCGGTGACGGGCGAGGCCGTGCCGTTGTCGACGAGGCGAAACAGTCCGCGCATCCCTGGATAGGCGGTCGACGTGCCGAAGCGGTAGGTGATCTGCTGCCAGAGGAACATCGGGTTGCCGGGTGTCGCGCCCGTGAACGGAGCGGAGATGGTGAGGGTCTTGCCGGCACGCCCGTTGTAGGTGACCAGATCGATGCCGGGCCCGGTGAGGGTGTCCGAACAGGTGGTGACGGAACCCGTGCCGAGCACCGTCGACCCTTTCGATGTGAACTGGAAGACACCGGTGGCCGAGTCGCGGAACGCGTAGCCCCCGTAGGTGGCCAGGGCGTAGAACGCCGAGTCGGTGGGCACGAGGCTCACCGTCGTCACTCCGCTGACGGAACTGCATACGATGCCGTAGGCGTACGGCACGCGGACCGTGATGCTCTCGGGCGCGGCGGCCATGATGGCCAGCGTGTCCTGCACCATGCGCAGGTCCGTCATCAGGATGTTGAAGGCGTTGCGCGATACGCTGCGAGACACCCGGTACGACTCCGTGGCACTGGAGAACTGGCCCTGCACCATGAGCAGCTTGGTGAGCGCGGCGCCGACGATGCCGAGGAGGGCGATGCCGATGATCAGCTCGATGAGGGTGAATCCGCGGCGGAGGCGCGCGCGCGTCACTCGATGCGACATCATTGATTGAGCGGGCTGGTGAGGCGCGGATTGCGGCGTCGCAGCATGATGGAATCCTTGTAGATCGTATCCAGCCGCACGGAGTCCAGTGGGATGATGACGATCTTCGCCTCGAGCCGCATCGTGTCCGAGCCCGTGGCGCTCGGGATGTAGACCGTGTCGCGGCGAAGAAAGCGCAGACCGGGGACGGCGGATGGAATCGTGTCCGAGATACTTCGGCTGGCGTACACGCGCAGGGAGTCGTACGGCAGGGCGGTGTACCGATTGAGCTGCTGCACCACGATGTAGTTTCGCTGGGCGATGATCTGGGCGAGGCGGGCGCGGGACGAGACCTTGGCCGACAGGATGCTCAGCGTGCCGATGACCGTGACGAGCAGCGTCATGGCGATGAGGATCTCGATCATGGAGAACCCGACACGGCGCGGCGCGAGTCGAGCGCGGAGTGCCGTCATTGGTTCAGCACCCGCACGAGCCCGCCGCGCGACATCGAGACCGTGCGCGACGTGGTACCGTCGAAGATGCGGATGTTCAGCGTATCGGCGGCGAGACCCGGCGGAAAGATCTCGACGGCCGGCCGGGAGACGATGATGTTCGCCGGTGTCAGCTTGTACTCCGACGACGCGCCCATGGGCCGCGTGCGAAAGAGCGTCACATTGCCCCGGTCGGTGACGGCGAACTGCACCTTGCTTGAGTCCCACACGATCTGCACCGGCTTGCGGTTGCGTCCCACGATGGAGAAGGCCGCCTGCATGTCGTAGGACAGCGTCCTCGCCGCGCGGTCGACCCGGTACTGGCGCACGATCCGGGTGAACGCCACCATGCTCAGCGCCGACATCGTCCCGATGATGGAGAGCGCGATGACGATCTCGATCATGGAAAAGCCGCGGCGAGAGCGTGATGCGCGTGCGGAACGGGCGAGTGGCACGATCGAGTGTGTCGGAGACGAGGGAGATCAATGCAGATGCTTCCATCAAGTGGGACGGCTCGAGTCCAGCGACGTCACGCAAAGCCAGCTCGAAGGGAAGCACGCAATTGTGATCTGGATCACGTAATGCATCCCCGTGCCCGTTCTTCCGGTCACTCCGACTACGCCGCCCGCTATCGAACAGTGTTCGGCGGGCGTATACTAGTTTCGACTCCCGGCGCCCGCGCCCGACGCCCGGCTTCCTCGCCCGTCCCCAGCACTCCAGGTCATGCGCATCGCCAAGCTCGGCGTCATCGGTGCCGGTACGATGGGGAGCGGCATCGCCGCCCTCGCCGCCTCCGCCGGCATTCCGGTCGTCCTCCTCGACATCGCCGGCGCGGCGTCCGACCGCGATGCGCCGGCGCGGGCTGGCCTGGAGCGCGCCCGCACGGCCCGGCCGGCCGCGTTCATGGACCCCGCGCGCGTCGCGCTCATCACCATCGGCAATCTGGACGACGACCTCGCCCAGCTCGAAGACTGCGATCTGGTGCTCGAGGCGATCATCGAGCAGCCCGCACCGAAGCAGGCGCTCTACGCGCGCCTGGAGCCGGTGCTCAAATCGACGGCGATCGTCGCCAGCAATACCTCGGGCATCCCCATGCAGGTGCTCACCGAGGGACGAAGCGAGCGGTTCAGGCAGCGATTTCTCGGGATGCACTTCTTCAATCCGCCCCGCTACCTCCATCTGATGGAGCTCATCCCCACCCCCGACACCGCGCCCGACGTCCTCCAGGCGGTACGGACGTTCAGCGAGGTCACGTTGGGCAAGGGCATCGTGATCGCCCGGGATGTGCCGGGCTTCGTGGCCAACCGGCTCGGGGTGTACGGCATGGTAGCCGCCATGAAGGGGATGATGGAGTCGGGCCTCACCATCGACGAAGTGGATGCGCTCACCGGTCCGCTGCTCGGCCGCGCCAGAAGCGCGACGTTCCGCACGGCCGACATCACGGGACTGGACGTGCTGCTTCACGTGTCACGTGGACTGAGTCAGAGCACCGGTGAGGATTTCTCCATGCCCGATTGGGTGGAGCAGCTGGCGGCGAGCGGGCGGCTCGGCGACAAGACCGGCGGCGGTTTCTACCGCAAGGTGGGCAAGGAGATCACGACGCTCGATTGGCACACACTCGAGTACGCGGCGCAGCAGAAGGTGGACGACCCCGCCCTCGCTGCCCTGATGAAGGAGCCGCTGGCGAAGCGCCTCCAGATGGCGGGCAAGCTGCCGGGCAAGTATGGCGAGTTCGTGCGCAACTATCTCGCGCGCATGTCGCACTACGTGCTCCAGACGACGCCGGCGATCGCCTACGATCTCGCCTCCGTGGATCGCGCGATCGAGTGGGGCTATGCGTGGGAGGCCGGCCCATTCCAGCAGATGGAGACGATCGGCCTCGACCTGCTCCGCGAGGGATTCGAACGGCTGCAGCTCGGCATTCCACCACTGCTCGCCACGGTGCGCGAGGGAAGATTCTTCAAGCCAGCCGACGGGGGATGGTCGCAGCTCGGTCTGGACGGAGGCGACACCCCGGTGCCGGTGGTGGCGGGGCAGATCTCGCTCGAGACGGTGAGGGCCCGCTCCGGCGCGATCGTCGACAAGGCGGCCGACGCCAATCTCCTGGACCTCGGCGACGGGGTGCTGCTGATGGAGGCGCGCAGCAAGATGAACACGATGGGCGCGGGCGTGCTGGCCATGCTGCGACGCGCGCTGGAGGTGGTGGCCGATGGTCGGTATGTGGGCCTCGTCATCGGCAACGACGACCCGCGCGCCTACAGCGCCGGCGCCGATCTCGGCGCGGTCGTCGCGCAGGTGCAGGGCGGCGACTGGAAGGGGCTGGATGAGATGGTCCGCTACTTCCAGGAGGGGGCCCAGCTCGTTCGCCGTGCGCCTTTCCCCGTGGTGGCGGCGCCATTCGGCCTCACGCTCGGCGGCGGCGCCGAGTACGCGTTGCACGCGGACCGCATTCAGGCGCACGCCGAGCTGTACATGGGACTCGTGGAGGCAGGCGTAGGACTGATTCCCGCAGGCGGTGGCACGAAGGAGATGCTCTTCCGGTTCACGGAAGCGCTGGAGCCGTACGAGGAGGCCGACCGGTTCGAGGCCGTGAAGCGCGCGTTCAAGCTGATCGCCATGGCGACCACCAGCACGAGCGCGCTGGAAGCACGCAACCTCGGCTTCCTGCGTCCCATGGACCGCGTGACGATGAATCGCGACCGGCTGATCGCCGACGCCAAGGCCCGTGTGCTCGATCTGGCGACGGACTATGTGACGCCGGCGCCGCGGACCATCGTCGCCCAGGGCAAGGAGGCACTCGGCAACCTGATGTATGCCGGGTGGGCCATGCACGAAGGTGGGCAGATCACGGCGCACGAGGTCCGCATCGCCAGGGAGCTCGCGTATGTGCTCTGCGGCGGCGACGGCCCGCCGCGCACCGTGACGGAACAGGACATCCTCGACCTCGAACGCGACGCGTTTCTGCGACTCCTGGGCACAAAGGAGACGCAGGAGCGCATCGCGTTCACGCTCAAGACCGGCAAGCCGTTACGTAATTGAGGAGCCAATGACAGACAGCAACGACGTCGTGATCGTGTCGGCGGTGCGCACCGCCGTCGGCAAGGGCAAGCAGGGCGGAGCGCTGAGCGCCACGCATCCGGTGGAGCTGTCGGCACTGGTGATGCGCGAGGCGGTGGCCCGCGCCGGCGTCGAGCCGGCCACGATCGACGACGTCGCCTGGGGCTGCGCCATGCCGGAGGCGACGCAGGGGCTGAACGTCGCCCGGCTGAGCGCGCTCCGCGCCGGCTTTCCCGTGGAGGTGCCGGCGCAGACGATCAACCGTTTCTGCTCGTCGGGACTGCAGACGGTGGCCAACGGCGCCATGCAGATCATGTCCGGCATGGCCGACGTGGTCCTCGCGGGGGGCGTCGAGATGATGAGCCAGGTGCCGATGTCGGGCTATCACGCCCGGCTCGATCCCGATGCGATGGAATCGTACATCGGGATGGGATTCACCGCCGAGCGGGTCGCCGACCGCTGGGCGGTGAGTCGCGCCGATCAGGACGCATGGGCGCTCGCCAGCCAGCAGAAGGCGTCGAAAGCCATGGCCAACGGCGCATTCGAAACGCAGATCGTGCCGGTGCCCGTGGAGCGGGTGACCTGGGCGGGGATCGAGAAGCGCACGGAGGTGTCGAGCTTCTCGCGCGACGAGCTGGTACGCACCGACACCACGGCCGAGGGGCTGGCGAAGCTGAGGCCGGCGTTCAAGCTGAAGGGATCGGTGACCGCGGGCAATGCGAGCCCCTACTCGGACGGCGCCGCGGCGCTCCTCCTCATGCGTCGCTCGCATGCCGACGCGCGCGGCCTCACGCCGATCGCTCGCTTCGTCAATTTCGCCGTTGCCGGCGTCGATCCCGACATCATGGGCGTGGGCCCGCTCGCCGCGGTCCCCAAGGTGCTGCAGCGAGCGGGCATGCAGATGAGCGATCTCGATCTCATCGAGTTCAACGAGGCGTTCGCCGCGCAGGTGCTGGCCGTGATGCGCGAGCTGAAGATGCCGGAAGACCGGGTGAACGTGAACGGCGGCGCCATCGCCCTCGGTCATCCACTGGGCGCCACCGGCGCGAAGCTGACGACGCAGCTCATCCACGAGCTCCGCAGCCGCGGCGGCGGGCGCGGTCTGGTGACGATGTGCATCGGCGGCGGGATGGGCGCCGCCGGCATCTTCGAGGTGTACGCGAGCTGACGGCGCGACGTCGGCTCGCGGGGCCGCTCACGGGTTCCGGTACCGCTCCACCATCGCTTGATCGCGCTTGGCCGGCCCGGGGGGAATCACGCGCATCAGCGCCTCCACGTCGGCGATCTCGCGCGGCACACCCTTCGAGAGCCACTCGAGCCCGGCCTCGGTGATGGCGTAGTCGTCCTCGATGCGCACGCCGATGTTCCGGTGCGCGGCCACGGCGGCACGTAACCGGTTGGCGATCTCGCGGTTGCGCGGCGTGTCGGCCATCTCGTCCAGCACGCGCTCCCGCACGTAGATCCCGGGCTCGATGGTGAACGCGCTCCCCTTGGCGAGCCGCCCCGAGTAATAGTACTGCTCGGGATCGTGCACCTCGAGGCCGATGCCGTGCCCGAGGCCGTGCATGTAATACATGTTGAACTGCGCGCACTGCCGCGGCGTGCGCGGCGTGCCGCAGTCGTACGTGGCCGATGGCGACTCGATGAGGCCCAGGCGCGTGAGTCCGGCGGTGATGACCGCGGTCGCCGAGTCGTTCATCAGGCGGGCGGACGCACCCGGCGTCGCCTGTCGCTCGGCGGCCGCCTGCGCGTCGCGGACGATCTGATACACGGCGCGCTGCTGCGGGCTGAAGCGGCCGTTGGACGGCACCGAGCGGGTGACGTCGGCCGAGTAGCCCTTGTACGACGCGCCGATGTCCATCACGACCATCTCGTTGGCGCCGATGAACCGGTCGTTCACATTGTAGTGCAGGGTGGTGGAGTTGGGACCAGAGCCGACGATCGTGGCGAACGACGGACGGTCGGCACCGTTGCGGCGGAAGGTGTACTCGATGAGCGCCTGCAGCTCGAACTCGTTGGCGCCCTCCTTCACGTTCGGGATCGCTTCCCGGTGCGCGAGCACCGTGATGTCCACCGCCGTGCGAATCAGGGCGAGCTCCGCGGCGCTCTTGGTACCACGCAACACGTCCAGCACGTCGTTCACGACCGTGATCCTGGTGGTGTGATGCTTGAGCACTTTCTCGATCGCCTGCTCATCCGGCGTGCGACGCGGCAGCGCAAACCGGTCCTCGGGAGCGGGCGGCGCGCTCATCTGTCCGATCACGTACATCGGGAGCGCGATGCCGGCGAGCGAGTCGAGCGCGGTCGGAAACTCGGCTGCGGAGCGTCCGCGGATGCCGGTGAGCGCGCCGACGCCGTCCACGCCGAGGCGCGCACCGGTCCACACCTCGCGACTCGGTTGACGGGGAAGCACGAACATGCTCGCCGAGCGCACGGCGCCGTCCTTCTTCACCATCACGAGCGCCGCGTCCGGCTCGCGGAATCCCGTGAGATAGTAGAATCTCGGTGATTGCGAGAATGACAGGTGATCCTGCTCCGGCTCGCGTGCTCCCAAGGCGACGATGACGCCATCGCCGAGCTTGTCCGCGAGTGCCGCTCGGCGCGCGGCGAACTCCTGCTGCGATTGGGCCGGCAGCAGGCCGGGCACGAGAAGAGCGGCGAGCGCGAGACGGCGGAGCACTGAACCTCCCTGGAACGGTTGAACCGGTCTAGCCGAGCCAGACGGTCATGAGATAGAGGACGAGCCCGACGAGCCCGCCCACGAGCGTGCCGTTGATGCGGATGAACTGGAGGTCGCGGCCGATCTGGACCTCGATCTTGTGCGAGGCATCGGTCGCGTCCCACCCCTCCACGGTCCGGGCGATGATCTCCGCGACTTCCGGCCGATACTGGTCCACCATGCCGAGCACCAGCTTCTCCACGGCGGCATCCACGTCGTGCAGCAGCCGCTCGTTCTCCAGCGCCCGCTCGGCGATCGCCGCGAGGGCGCGCTGCAGCGGCTCGGGCGAAGGAGCATCGGGTCCGGCGTACTTGAGGAGCGACTCCCTGACCGCAGCCACCAACGCGCCCGAGAGCTCGGCGACGGCCGGATGATCCAGCAGCCGTTCCTTCATCGCCTCGGTGCGCGCGATCGTCTCCGGGGAATTGTGCAGCTTCTGCTCGAAATCGTGCAGCGCGGAGTCGAACTGGGCTCGCAGCGGATGACTCTCGTTGGCCGCCACGTCGGCGAGCGTGCGCTCGATGCCGGCGACGATCTTCTGATACAGCTTGTCGTCCACCGCTTCGGGCACCCACCAGGGGCTCTCCTCGGCGATGCGATGCCGAATCAGCTCCTTGTTCTCCTGCACCACGCGGCTGACGAGGCGCACGAGCTTGTCCAGCATCTCGTGATGGCGGTCGTCCGTCGTCGCCATGGCGAGCATGTCGCCGAGCAGGGGGGCCACGTGGGCTTTTCTGAGCTGCCGGACGACTGTCTCGTGCACCGTCGACCGCAGCTCGTCATCCGGCACCGATTCGGCGGCGCGGGCGACGCCACCGGCGATGGCCCTGGCCACGCGTTCCTGATGCTCCGGCTTGGCGAGCCAGCGCGCCGCCCGCTCTCCCACGTGAAGCCGCGAGAGCTGCCGGACGATCACGTCGTGCGAGAGAAAGTTGTTGCCCACGAAGTTGCCCAGACTCCGTCCGATCCTGTCCTTGCGCTGCGCGACGATGGCCGTGTGGGGAATCGGGATGCCGAGCGGATGCCGGAAGAGCGCCGTCACGGCGAACCAGTCGCCGATGCCGCCCACCATCGCCGCCTCCGCCGTGGCGCGAACGAGTCCCAGCCAGAACGGAGCGACCGTGGGATTGCGATGGGCGTAGACGGCCGTGACGACGAACACCACGGCGAACGCCGCCAGCAGCGCGGTGGCGCGGCGCCGCATGATGGCGTAGAGTCGAACCTTCTCCGAATCGTCCCGGACGACGAGCATGACCCAAAGCTAACGCGCTGGAACACGGGTGCGACGCTGCACGTTGGCGCCGAACGGAGATGAAACCGTGCCCTGCGCACGGTGTGAAATTCTGCCCTCCACCGCCACGGCGCCGGGCCGCTGGCCGGCCTGCTCTCACGGGTGGAGATGGAGGATTCGCGCTGCCTCTTAAGGCTCGGCCGCCGGCGCTGGAGCCGCGACCGAAGTCGTGGAGGGCGACGCCGGCGTCCGCGCCGGCCGTGACGTCTGGGCCGCTGGAGCCGATCCGGGCGCCTAGAGCTGCCCGTCGCCGTTCTCGAGCGACCGCCACAGGTACCAGCTCGCCATGGACGCATATGGCCGCCATGGCGCCCCGATCTCGAGCACTTGCCTGGGCGTTGGCCGCGTCGCGAGTCCGTAGGCGCGCTGGATGGCGTTCTGAACGCCAAGGTCGAGCTCGGGCAACACGTCGGGACGGTCGAGCCGGAACATGAGGAACATCTGCACCGTCCAGCGACCGATCCCCTTGACCTGAACCAGATGCTCGATGATCGCGTCGTCGCCGAGTCGGCCGAGGTGGGCCAGCGGGAGCGACTTGTCCAGTACCCGCGCGGAGAGATCGCGCAGGTAGCCGATCTTCTGGCGCGAGAGACCGGCGCCGCGCAGCTGGTCGTCGCTCGATTGCACCACGAGTTCGGCCCGAATGCGCCGGCCGGGATACAGCTCGCGGAATCGGCGGTGAATGGTGCCGGCGGCCTTGCCGGAGAGCTGCTGGAAGACGATCGAGCGGACGAGTGCGTCGTAGTGCGTGCCGGCTCGCGCCGCCGTCATGCGGAATGGTCCGACGCGATCGATGATGCTGCCGAGCACGGGGTCGGCGCGCCGAAGGTGCGCGAGGGCGGCACGGGTGCCAGGCAGGGTGGGCATGGCCGAAAGATACGAGCGGGATGCCCGTGCGCGCCTCGGTTCTCGGCGCTAACCTTTGGTCAGGACCGATCCGCTCATCTCAGGAGATCCCATGTTCCACGCCTGGTTCCGCCCAGTCGCGATCGCGCTAGTCGCCGTCGCGCCACTCGCTGGCTGCGCACGCTCCACATCCATCGGCGCCGTGCCTGCGAGCGCGCCGCAGACGACGCTGCTGGTGCGTCTGGGCGCCGACACCCTGGGTATGGAGCAATACACTCGGACTGCCACGCACATGGAGGGGGTGATCGTCAATCGGCGGCCCTCCACCACGGTGGCGCGATATCGGGTGGACATCGGGGGAGGCAACACTCCGACCCTCGCGGAGTACTCCGTGCGCCGCGGCGATGGCGCGATGCTCGCAAGCTTCCCCATGCAGTCGCTGACCATGCGCCTCGGGCGCGACAGCGTGCGGCTCACCGGTCACCGGACGAGCGGTGACACCCTTCGCACCGTCGCCCTCTCCGGTGAGCTGATGCCCACTGCTGCGGGCGGCTACGGGATGCTGGAGCTCGCCCTCGACAAGCTGCGTGCGTCCGGCCGCGACAGCGGGTTCTTCAAGCTTGTGCCGATGCAGTTCGGCGTGCGCACGTCCACGCCGCTTCCGCTCAAGCTCCTGTCGAGCGACGCCGCCGTCTACGATTATTTCGGCTCGCCGGTGCACGTCCGCCACGATGGGCGCGCCAACATCCTCAGCGTGGATGGCGCCGCCTCGGCGTTCAAGATGCGCGTGGACCGTGTGGCCAGCGTGGACGTGGAGGCCCTCGCCCGCACGTGGGCCGCGCAGGATCAGACCGCCGGTCCCTCCGGCCCGCCGTCCACCCGCGACACCGTGCGCGCCAGGGTGGGCAGCGCGAACATCTGGATCGACTACGGCCGGCCGTCGCTTCGCGGACGCGACGTGTGGGCGAATGGCGTGCTCGGCGACACGCTCTGGCGCACGGGCGCCAACGCCGCCACGCAGTTCCGCACCGACGCGGACGTGCTGATCGGCGGCACGCTCGTACCGGCGGGCATCTACTCGCTGTTCACGTCCACCACGGGCGGCTATCGTCTCGCGATCAACAAGCAGTCGGGCCAGTGGGGGACCGTGTACGACGTCAAGCAGGATCTCGCCCGCGTCCCGCTTCGTGAGAGCACCAACCTCTCGTCGGTGGAGCGGTTCACCATCGCCGTCGATGCGCCGGGAGTGCTGCACTTCCAGTGGGGCACCAAGCAGCTGAGCGTGCCGATCACGTCGCGATAGCGCCGAGCGCCACGCGGCGACCCGCTCGTCGCACACCACGGAGACGCACCAGCGCAGCCACATGAGCCGTCTGCTCAACTACTTCCTCAAGGGAATCGTCCTCCTCGCGCCGCTGGCGCTCACGCTCTACGTGTGCGTGCAGCTCTTCCGGACGATCGACGGCTGGATGGGGATCCCGATCCCGGGCGTGGGATTCCTCGTCACGGTGCTGTTGATCACGATGTTCGGCTTTCTCGCGTCCAACATCCTCAGCCGCACGGTGTTCGGGCTCGTGGAACGCGTGATGAACCGGCTGCCCTTCGTGCGACTGCTCTATTCGTCCACCAGGGATCTGCTCAACGCGTTCGTGGGGGAGCAGCGCCGCTTCGACAAGCCGGTGCTCGTGCGACTCTTTCCCGCGAGCTCGGCCCAGGCGCTCGGCTTCGTGACGCAGGCGTCGCTCGAGCGGCTCGGCCTGGCCGAGCACGTGGCCGTGTATCTGCCCCAGTCGTACAACTTCGCCGGGAGCCTGCTGCTCTATCCGCGCGACGCCGTGACGCCGGTGGCGCTGGACAGCGCCGATGCGATGGCGTTCATCGTGTCGGGGGGAGTGACGGCGCTTCCGCGGCTCGTGGCGGCGCCGGCAGCGAGCGCAGTCGCGCCCTGAACGCCTGGTAGGACGGCTGATCGCGTTGCAGGCCGGTGAGCGAGGCGGGGTCCAGGCGAGCGACGAGATCGCGAGTCGCCTGGATGCGGTCCTCCTCGAGCGGGTGCGATGCGAAGAACGCCTCGATCGCGGCGGGATGCGCGCGGCGCTCCTCGAGGAGCCGCTCGAACAACGTAGGAATGCCGTCGGGATGGATGCCGGCCCGCGGCACGATGCGCACCGCCTCCTCGTCGGCCTCGGCCTCATCCCCCCGGCTGTAGCGTGCGAACAGCGCCGCGCCGCCCACCTGAATCGCCGCGCGCGCCACGTTGCTCTCGCAGAGGCTCGTGAGCATGCAGGTCAGCGAGACCGCGGCGTTCGCGCCCGTCGCCTTGTTCATCTGCTCCACCGAATGACGCCGCACCACGTGAGCGATCTCGTGTGCGAGTGCGCCGGCCAGTTCGTCGAGCCGTTCGGAGCGTTCGATCAGCCCCCGATTCACATAGATGAAGCCGCCCGGCAGCGCGAAGGCGTTCACCTGCCGGCTGTCCACCACGAAGAATCGCCAGTCGAGATCGGCGCGCTCGGTCGTGCGCGCGAGCGCGACACCAAGGTGCTGCACGTAGTCGGTGATCGCTGCATCGCGCACGAGAGGAAGCTGCCCGTTGATCTGAGCCGAATTCTGCCGGCCGATCTGCACCTCCTCATCCTGGCTCACCGAGCAGGCTGCCGCACCGAGCAGCAGCGGCAGAAGGACGGCACACCGGACGATGCGGCGATGCTGCTGTCTCGTGATGAGCCGCATCCACAGCCGGCTCGCTTCCCCTGCGCGTCGGCTCACGGCTGCGGCGGTCCCACCTGCAGGGCATCGGTCACGCGCTCGCGCTGCTGATCGTTTCGGCTGCTCAGCAGGGCGAGGAGGTTGTCCGTCTCGATCAGCGTCGTCTCGCCGCGCGCCGTGAGCGCGCGCGTCGCGGGCACGAACCGGCTGGTATCCAGCGTGACGGCGGCGCGCCCGCGCGCCGCCGCGTCGGGAAAGATGTAGACCGCCAGATCCCGACCGCCGACCGAGTACAGCAGCGGATCGACGCCGAGCGACGGGAGGTCATCGATCTTCTTCGCCGGGATGGAAACCAGTCCCGCGTTGCCCAGACGAAGTTTCACCCCGCACTCGTTCCAATGGCCGGTGCGCGGGCAGCCCGACGTGTTGGCGGCGTTCGCGGGGGTAGCAGGCGTGCCGCGCGCTGCAACGACGGAATCCGCCCCGGGCTCGCCGCGGCCGCACGCACCGACGGCCAGCACGAGTGCCGCGCCGGCGAGCAGTCGGCTCAACGCCACTGCATGCGATCGCGCAGCGTCGTCACGTGCGCGGTGTGGTGGCGCCCGTGCCAGGAATACACGGAGAGCACGTCGTCCAGCGTCATCGCGCCGTTCTCCGGATGCTGCATCGTGCGCGCGAACGACTCGACGGGCGTCGTTCGCAGCAGGTGATCCAGGCGTGCGTGCACTCCCTCGATGATGGCAAGAGAGCTGTCGACCGGGAGACTGCAATCCTCCAGGCGCGCCCACGCCGCCTCGTCGTACGGCTTCACCGTGGGGTCGCTTTCCGTGAGCGCGAACTTGATGCGGATGTACGCATTCATGTGGCTGTCCGCCACATGATGCACCACCTGCCGCACCGTCCACCCTCCGGGGCGGTACGGCGTGTCGAGCTGCTCATCGGTGAGGCCGGTGACGGCCTTGCGGATGGCGGCCGGCGTGGCGGCCATCGCTCCGATGGCGGTGCGGCGCGCCTCGGGCGACATGGCGCTCACGCGCGTCATCCGTCCCACGGGGTAGCGAAGATCCGTGTCCGAAGCAGCGTTGGGATCAGTCATGGCAAGTGGCGTGGCGATGGGTGCGGGTAGCGGGGACTCGCTGAAGCTATCGGCGGGCCCCATTGCGGCGCGAGAGGGCCGGGCCGACGACGCGGGCGGGGGCTCCCGCGCCCGCGGCGACGCGCATACGTTTCGGACGTGCAGATGCCGATACTCTCGCCATGACCGAGAAGAAGCGCAGGCCAGCGAAGAAGCGGGCCGGCTCCCCGTCGCCGTACTTCCTCCAGCCGGCCAAGCAGGGTTCAGTGACGGTGCTGCGGCGCCCCGCCGGCAACCGCATTGATGCCAAGCTGTGCGGTACCATGCCGAGCCGGCCATTGGCGCTCGCGCTGGTCAAGCAGCTCGAGAAGGCGGAGTCGGTCGTGAAGGATCTCTTTCTCGAAGCCACCGACGACGGCATCGAAGCGCTGGAGGCGGTGCTCGAGGCCTGCCGTCAGTCGGTCGCGCGCCGAGCGGAGCCCGGTGCCGCCGCGACGGCGGGAGCCAAGCGACGCGGCCGCGGACGCCGCCGTGGCACGGCCGCCCCTACCTCCACTGGGTCTCGGGCACCCCGGCCGGGCGGCACCGAAGAGCCAGCGGGCGGCCAGGCCGAGGACACGAGCGCCGCCTGATCACGCAGCCACTTTCGCGCGCGTACGTGGCGCGGGACGGCGCCCCCGTGCTCGACCGCGTGGACGCGGCGATCTTTCAGCGCCGCTATTTCGGGCACTGTCTCGGCTGCTCCTTCTGCGCGGACTCGTGCTGCCAGCATGGCGTGGATGTGAGCGTGGAAGAACGCGACCGAATCCTGGCGCGGGCCGACGAGCTCGAGCCCGTGGTGGGCATCCCGCGGGCGCGCTGGTTCAGCGGCGACGTCACCATGGACGCCGACTTTCCCGGCGGCGCGGCGACGCGGACCGCCGTGGAGCATGGCCGGTGCGTGTTTCGCCGCGCGCACTCCCGTGGCTGTGCTCTGCACGCGTACTCCATCGCGCGAGACGAGGACTATCACGCGCTCAAGCCCATGGTGAGCGCACTCTTTCCGGTGACCTTCGGCGGGGGAATGCTGATGGCCTCCGAAGAGCTGGTCGACGGCTCGCTCGTGTGCGCCGGCACCGGGCCCACCGCGTACGAGATGGCGAGGGACGAGTTGCGCCACTACTTCGGCGCGGAGCTGGTCCTGGAGCTCGATGCGCTCGCCCGCGCAGTGCCGTAGCCCCGAGCCAGGCGGTCAGTCCGCGATCGCGTCCTCGCCATCGCCGACGAGGGAGCCGGACCGCTGGTCTTCCCGCAGCCTCGCGAGAAATGCCTCGGGCCCCGCACCGGTGGGCAGCGCACCAAGAATGCGCATCGCGTCCTCCCTGCTCAGCGCGATTCCGGCGGAGAACGTGTGGTGGTCCACGCCCACGCGCGCGAACTCGGCCAGAAGCTCCCCGAACCGGCGCTCATCCGTCATGGCCTTCTCCCCTACTTCAGCATCGTCTTGGCGATCGTGCTGAGCTGCATGTTGCTCGTTCCCTCGTAGATCGCGCCGATCTTCGCGTCGCGATAGAACTTCTCCGCCGGATAATCGGTGGTGTAGCCATAGCCGCCAAAGAGCTCGAGTGAGATCGAAGTCACTCGCTCGGCCACCTGACTGGAAAAGAGCTTGGCCATCGCGCCTTCCATGGCGATGTCCTGGCCGGCGTCCTTGAGGCGCGCGGCGTTGTACACCATGAGCCGCGCGGCCTCCGTCTCGGTGCGCGCCTGGGCGAGCTGGAACTGGATCCCCTGGAACTCGGCCAGTGCCTTCCCGAACTGGTGCCGCTCCTTCACGTATGCGGTCGCCGCGGCGAGCGCACCCTGGCTCACCCCGATCATCTGCGCACCGATGCCGATGCGTCCCTCGTTGAGCGTCTCGATGGCCACCTTGTATCCCTGGCCGACGGGGCCGAGCACGTTGGCGGCCGGGACTTCCACGCCGTCGAGGATGAGTTCCGTGGTGCTCGAGGCGCGGATGCCGAGCTTGTCCTCCTTCTTGCCCACGGAGAAACCGGCGAACTCCCGCTCCACGATGAACGCCGTGATTCCCTTGTAGCCGACGCTCGGATTCGTATTGGCGAACACGATGAAGATGCCCGCCTCGGCGCCGTTCGTGATCCACATCTTGCGGCCGGTGAGGATCCACGTGTCGCCCCTCTGCTCGGCGCGCGTGCTCATGCCGAACGCATCGGAGCCCGAGCCGGGCTCGCTGAGCGCGTACGCGCCGACGGTGTCACTGGTGAGACGTGGCAGGTACTTCGCCTTCAGCGCCTCGCTTCCATACCGGGAAATGGGGTAATTCACCAGCGTGTTCTGCACGTCCACCAGAATGGCCGCCGACGCATCGACCTTGCTGATCTCCTCCACGGCGATCGCCACCATGGTGCACGAGCCGGCCGCGCCGCCGTACTCCTCGGGCACCTCGATGCCCATCAACCCCATCTCGAAGTACTTCGCGATGAGTGCGGAATCGATCTTTCCGGCGCGCTCCATCACCTGAACGAGCGGCTTCACCTCGTCCGCGGCAAAACCGGCGACGGCGTCGCGGAAGGCCAGCTCGTCTTCCGAGAACAGGGTGAGGGGCGGTCGAACGGCGTCGGTAGCTGTGGACATGAGCGGGACGGCTGGTGGAGGGTGCGCGTGGGCGTCAGCCCGCGCGTGCGTGAGCGGCGACGATACCCGCCACCGGGCGGCAGCGGCAGGCGTCGCCACACGCGGTCTGTGACTGCGACGAGTGCCAGCAGCGCAGAGCATCCCCCGCCGAGATGGGGTTGACCACCGGCAGGCCGGCGCGGCCGAGGATGAGCTCGGCGAGCTTCTCGTGGACGCCGAAGGCGCTGGTGATGCGGACGTCGAGCGACGGATACCCCGCGGCCGCCTCGGCCACGAGGTTCGGGATGTCGCTGGTGGAGTGTCTGCCGGGCGAGAGCATATATGGAAAGACGATGAGCTCCGTGGCCCCGGCGTCCACGCAGTGCGCCACGCCGGCGGCAATGGACGGCTCGGCGAGCTCCATGTGCGCGTACCGGACGACGACGTCCTCGCCCGCCATGGCCTGCACCAGGTGCGCCATGCAGTCCATCATCTCGTTGGCGGCATCGCGGCGCGAGCCGTGATCGATCAGGAGAATCGCCTTCATGTTGGTCGATGGTCGAGGGGGAAGGTCGAAAGTTAGCGCTGTCGCGCCACCGCGTGAACGCGCGGCGGAGGCGGGGAGGTTCCGGGAACGGCGCGTGCACCAATCGTCCGGGACCATCCGCGGCTGCCACTAGCGCCGGAAGCAGCGCGCCGCACATTGCCCGCATGACGCATCCGCCGTCGCTTCCGCCCCTCCACGTCTGGCGCGCTCGATGCGCGCCGTTCCTGCTCGCCGTGCTCCTGTCGCTGCTCGGTCGCTCTCTCGTCACGGCGGGCGCCAGCTGGGCGTTCTGACTTACTTTTCGTCATTACCCCCCCCAAACGCGAGACGAGAGATGCGGAACGAGAGAGCCGGACTGGCCGCGCGCCTGCGCGAGACACGACGCACCGCCTTCGGCGCCGTCCTCGCGGTCACCCTCGGCGCGGCGTGTCGTCCGACCGCCATGGAATCTCCGAGCGCCACTCCAGTGGGGTCGCGCGGAAGCATGGGTGGAAGTCAGACCGGACGTCTGCCCACCGGCGCGCGCCTCGACCCCGCAGGCAGCCTGGCCGACGTGGGCTCCATGCCGCTGGCGATGGTGCTCTCGCCGGACGGCGGACAGGCCGTGCTCCTGCTGAACGGTTGGCGCGAGCAGGGCATACAGGTCGTCGACCGCCGCACCGGCGCGGTGACGCAGACGTTGCCGCAGGCCGCCGCGTTCATCGGCGTCGCGTTCAGTCCCGACGGACGAACGCTGTATGCCTCCGGCGGCAATCAGGACGTCGTCTACCGCTACGGCTGGTTCCAGGGACGGGCCACATTGCGCGACAGTCTGGTGCTGGCGCGCAAGGCACCGCGCGCCAACGGCACGTCGTATCCCTCCGGCCTCGCGCCCTCTCCCGACGGGCGCTTTCTCTACGTCGCCGAGAATCTCGCCGACTCGCTGGCCGTGATCGACGTCGCCAGCGGCGCGGTGGTGCAGCGCTTCCCCACGGAGCGCTATCCCTACGGCGTGGTGGTCGCGCCCGACGGCACGGTGTACGTCTCGGCGTGGGGTGGCAGCACCGTGAGCGTCTTCCGCGCCGCGGACGGCGGCCGTCTCGCCGACGCTGGCCGCATTCGCGTGGGGCGGCATCCGTCGGCGCTGCTGCTCAACCGCGACGGCTCGCGTCTGTTCGCCGCGTCGGGCAGCACGGACCGCGTGGCGGTCGTGGACACGCGGCAGCGTCGCGTGATCACCGAACTGCTCGACCCGCCCCCCGCGGGACCCGCCGAGGGCAGCACGCCCAACGCCCTCGCGCTGTCCGCTGACGGCATGCGGCTGTTCGTCGCCGAAGCGGACAACAACGCGGTGGCCGTGTTCGATCTCGCGCGAGCGACGGCAAACGTGGCGGCCGCGGCGGGCGAGGATCTGCTCGTCGGCCGCATCCCCGTGCAGTGGTATCCGTCGGCGCTGCTCGCGGTGGGCGACTCATTGCTCGTGGTGAACGCGAAAGGCCGCGGCACCGCCCCCAACCCGCGGCTGCCGCAGCCCATCTCCACCGTGCCCAGAACCGACGAGCCGCGGAGCTACCCCCTGGGCCAGACATCGGGCACGCTGTCCACCATCACCGGCATGATGCGCGCGAGCGCGGCCGTCCTGCAGCCGCTGACCGCGCGGGTGGCGAGCGCGAACGGGTGGGAGAATGGACGGACGGCGAACATCGCGATGCGGCGCCCGTATCCGCCGTTCACGCACGTGATCTACATCATCAAGGAGAACCGCACCTACGACCAGGTGTTCGGCGACATGCCCGAGGGCGACGGCGATACATCGCTCGTGTTCTTTCCGCGACCCGTGTCCCCCAACCATCACGCCCTGGCCGACCGCTTCGGCCTGTTCGACCGTTTCTTCGTGAACGCCGAGGCCAGTCCCGATGGCCACAACTGGTCGATGGCCGCGTACACGACCGACTATCTGCAGAAGACCATTCCCTCCAACTACTCCTCGCGCGGCCGCAGTTACGACTACGAAGGGACGAACCGCAGCACGTTCGAGAAGCCGAAGATCGCGGAAGACGACGTGGCAGAGCCGAATACAGGCTACCTGTGGGATCAGGCGCAGAAGGCCGGCGTGACCTTCCGGAACTATGGCGAGTACGTGATTCCGGGCGGGTTGGATACCAACGATCCGATGCCCTCCGGGTATCGCGGCGTCAAGCCCTTTCTCGCCGCGCACACGAACCAGGATTTCCCCGGCTACGATCTTTCCATTCCCGATCAGCGTCGCGCCGACATCTGGATCGCCGAGCTGAACCAGTTCGCGCAGCGCGGCACGATGCCGCGGCTGCAGATCGTGCGCCTGCCCAACGATCACACCGCGGGCGCGCGGGCCGGCTCGCCCACCCCGCACGCCTTCATGGCAGACAACGATCTGGCACTGGGTAGGATGATCGAAGCGCTCTCGCGTACGCCGTTCTGGCGGACGACGGCAGTGTTCGTGCTGGAGGACGACGCGCAGAACGGTCCGGATCACGTGGACTCGCATCGCTCGCCCCTGCTCGTCATCTCGCCCTACAACCGGCCCGGCGTGGTGAGCCGCTTCGCCAATACCACCGATGTGCTGGCGACGATCGAGGAGATCCTCGGCATGGGCGCGATGTCGCAGTTCGACTATCATGGCCGGCCGCTGCGCGAGATCTGGGCGAGCGAGGCCGATTATCGGCCATACTCCGCGCTCACGCCATCCGTGGCGCTCACGGACAAGAACCCGGCGGCCGGCCGCGGCGCCGCGGAGTCGGCCCGGCTCGACTTCCGCTTCGAGGACATCGCCGACGAGGACCTGTTCAACCAGGTGCTGTGGCGGGCCATCAAGGGAGACCAGGTGGCGTATCCGGGGCCGACGCGCATGTCGTCGCTGGAGTACAAGCGGGCACGGTAGCGCGGCTGTCGAAGCCACGACTCGGCGCTCCCGGAGTCACACCAGAGCGTGAGGAACGGTCCAGCGAATCTCACAGTCGCGGCCGGATGCAGCTTGGGTCGATCTGGCCGATTCCGACTCATCCGTGAGATCCGCTCATCACGCGCTGCTTCATGAAAGATCGTTTTTCCCGAGACAGCCCCGCCCGCGCGGTGAGAGAGGCGGAACAAAGAAGCATGAGGAACGAGTTCACCGAAGCGTACCGAGAACGGCCGAAGGCAACTCCGAGAGGAGTCGGTCGTTCTCGTTTTCATCCGTGAGATTCGCTCCTCACGCTCTGGTTCTCACCACGCACCACGATCGTGACGCCTCTCGCCATCGGACTGCTCGTGCTCGGCACCGCGATCGCCATTCCCGCCAGGCGCATCGTGCGCGGACTGGGACGCCTGCCCTCTGGCGCACGCCGCGAGCGGATCATGCGTTCCCCCAACGTGGTGGCTGGACGGTTCGTCAACGCGTTGGCAGTGCGCCACGCGGTCACGATGAGCGGGGTGCTCAAGTGGTTGTTCGGCGCCGCGCAGCGGAAGCCGACGGATTCCATTCCCGTGGTGTCCCCCACCGCGGCATCGCTGGCGAGCGCATCGCGCGACCTGCGTGTGACCTGGCTCGGACACGCCACGGTGCTCGTGGAGCTCGAGGAGCGTCGGCTGCTGGTGGATCCCGTGCTGCTTGGCGACCGCGCCGGTCCCGGGCCGCTCGGCATGTCACGGTTCTTCGCGCCGCCGCTCGAGCCGGCCGCACTGCCGCCCCTCGACGCCGTGCTCGTCACCCACGACCACTTCGATCACCTCGGCGAGCAGAGTGCGCGCGCCCTCGCCAGCATCGTTCCCCGGTGGATCACCCCGCTCGGTGTTGGCGCTCACCTGGAGGCGTGGGGCGTGCCAACCGACCGCATCACCGAGCTGGATTGGTGGGAGGAGACGCAGCTTGCGGGACTGCGCGTGGCATGCACGCCCGCGCGACACTTCTCCGGACGTGCGCCGTGGGGGCGCGACCGTACGCTCTGGGGAGGATTCGTCGTGCTCGGCGAGCGTCGGCGACTCTTCGTGTGCGGCGATTCCGGGATGACGCCGGAGTTCGAGGAGATCGGCCGGCGCTACGGTCCGTTCGACGCGTCGCTCGTGGAGATCGGCGCGTACGACGGTACCTGGCCAGACGTGCATTTCGGACCGGAGCAGGCCGTTGCCGCGCATCGCATGGCGCGCGGCGGGCTGCTCGTACCGGTGCACTGGGCCACGTTCGATCTGGCGCTGCATGGCTGGACGGAGCCCGCCGAGCGACTGATCGTCGCGGCGCAGGCGGCGGGAGTGTCGTTCACCGTGCCCCGACCGGGACAGAGCGTGGATGTGGCGTCACCGCCGCCGCTGGAGCGCTGGTGGCCGATGCTGCCCTGGCAGACGGCGGAGCAGGGGCCGGTGGTGTCGACCGGACTGTGAGGCCGCGCCAACGAACTGCCACGCTGCGCTTCCCTCTTCGCAACGGCGTTTGCTCGGCCTCTACCGGCAGACCGCCGTTGGCTCGAGCCTCTCCTCCCTCCGCATCGGCGCCACGTCGAGAAATTGGACCCCCGCCGGCTCGGTCGGCGCGAGCGTGATCGCCACGCCGAGGTCACCGTCCCGACAGCGCATGCGCCACCGCCCACGCAGCGCATTTTCCACGAGGAACGGGCCCTCGGTGCGGCAGCTCCCGCCCAGCTTCGCCTGCACGGCCGCGATCGCGCTGCGACGCCGCACCTTCGATTCATCGAGATAGAGGTTCATCGCCGCGAGGCTGTCGGCCAACCGGTCGTCCCACTGTGCGACCAGTCGGGTCACCTGTTCGCGCCGCTCCACCAGCACGGGCGCGGGCTGCGGCTCGCGCGGCACGAGGCCGCCCGTCCGCGCGAGCGCTTCCATCGCCTGGTTGGTGACGCCGTTCCAGCCGGTGTACGTGAGATTGCCCAGCGCCACGATGCCCACGCCGTACTCGGGCAGCCAGCGCATGATGGAGCCCGACCCCGGCAGCCCGCCGGTGTGCGAGACGACCGTCGGAAAGCGGCAGCTCTGCGCCACGCGCAAGCCCATGCCGTATCCCCCCGCGGTGAGCACCGGCGCACCGCTCGCCGTATCACGCACGGCGCTCGCGCCGCTGAACCGCACGACCTGCTGCATCTCGCGCACCGACGCGCGTC